>NZ_SMYJ01000014.1:0-315885 GCF_009720285.1 Bradyrhizobium sp. BR2003 | reverse complement strand
GATTCAAGGCCGTTGCAGCCGTTGTGCTGCTCGTGGGAATGACGTTCACGCCGGTCGCGGCCCAGATGTCGGAGCCGGCATATTTCGACGCGCAAAATCCCGGGCGCAGCGCGATCAACGGCGGCGCCCTGACGCCATGGGGTGAGGCCCAGGAGGCCGCGCAGCGCGGGCGCAATCCGGCGAACGCCTACGGTGCCATGCCCGCGGCGGAGTCATCTTCCGCCTGCGCGCGTTACCGTTCATTCGATCCGGCGTCCGGCACCTTCCTTGGCCGCGACGGCCGCCGCCATTCCTGCCAATAAGGCCGTGCACCGCGCTTGGCGGTGGATAAGGGCGCCGGCATTCGCCCGGCGCGCGAACGACTGGACGTTAGCCGCGTTATAGTCTGCCGATCGTGTCGGGTCCCGCCGGACCCGAGCGGCGGAGGGCATCAGGCGTGACAGACACCCTGGCCGGTTTCTGGGACCGAAAGTCGACCTCGGACTTGTTGCAGGAGGCGGCGCGGGCCGACGGCGACGCGGAGACGCCGGTCTTCAGGCGCTCGCTGTCGGCGTTGCAACTGGTCACGCTTGGCATCGGCGGCATCATCGGCGCCGGCATCTTCGTGCTGACGGGCCACGCCGCCGCCGCCAATGCCGGTCCCGCGGTCACGCTCTCCTTCATGCTTGGTGCGGTGGCCTGCGCCTTCGCCGGCCTGTGCTACGCCGAGATGTCGTCGACGGTGCCGATCTGCGGCAGCGCCTACACCTATGCCTATGCCACGCTCGGCGAACTGATCGCCTGGATCATCGGCTGGGACCTGATCCTTGAATACGCGGTCGGCGCGATCGCGGTCTCGGTCGGGTGGTCCGGCTATTTCGTCAGTCTGATGCGCGATTTCGGCATCAACCTGCCGCAGCAATTCACCTCGGCGCCGCTCGCCTACGACGTCAACACCGGCGCGTGGTCGTCGACCGGTGCGGTCATCAACATCCCGGCGATGGCGATCATCGCCTTCGTGACCACGCTGCTGGTGGTCGGTATTCGCGAGTCCGCGCGCTTCACCAGCTTCGTCGTCGTGGTCAAGCTCGTCGTGATCGCGCTGTTTCTCGCCACCGCGGCCTCCTCGGTGACGCTGGCGAACTGGGTGACGGCGAGCAACCCGGAGGGCGCGCTGATCCCGCCGAATGCCGGTCCTGGCGTGTTCGGCTGGTCCGGCGTGGTCCGCGGTGCGGCGGTGGTGTTCTTCGCTTATATCGGCTTCGATGCGATCTCGACCGCGGCGCAGGAAGCGAAGACGCCGGAGCGCGACATGCCGATCGGCATTCTCGGCTCGCTCGTGATCTGCGCCGCGCTCTATGTCGCGGTCGGATTCGTGCTGACCGGCATCGTGCCCTATGACCGGCTCAGCGTGCCCGATCCGATCGCCGTCGGCATCGACGCGGTCGGCATCGGCTGGCTCGGTCCGTTCATCAAGCTCGGCATCCTGTTCGGATTGACATCGGTGATCCTCATCATGCTGCTGGCGCAGCCGCGGATCTTTCGCGCCATGGCGCATGACGGATTGCTGCCGGGCTTTGCCGCCAAAATCCATCCGCGCTTCCAGACCCCCTATGTCTCGACCATCTTCGCCGGCACCGTCGCCGCTCTTCTCGGCGGGCTGTTGCCGATCGGACTGGTCGGCGAACTGGTCTCGATCGGCACGCTGTTCGCATTCACGGTGGTCTCGATCGGCACGCTGGTGCTGCGCGTGCGCGATCCGGAATTGCCGCGTCCGTTCAAGGCGCCGGCGATCTGGCTGGTGGCCCCGGCTGCCGCTGCAACCTCGCTGTTCCTGATGTTCGGCCTGCCGCTCGACACCTGGATCAGGCTCGCGGTGTGGCTAATGATCGGGCTGGTGATCTATGCGGCCTATGGCAGACGGCACAGCCGGCTGCGGGCGAGCGGCGGGGACCGCGCGGGCCTATAGTGCGCGCGCGTGCGGCCTGCTAGATGTACGCGTTGAGATAGCGCCGCAAGCCGCGACAGCCGGCGCAGGTCCCGGGAGGCTTCATGAAAAATCTAAATGCACGCGCGCGGTGGATGGTCGCCGCGCTTGTCTCCATCGCCATCATGGCGCCTGGTCCCGGCCATGCGGCGTCGGTTGCGCCAGTCGCTGCCGAGAACGGCATGGTGGTGTCGGCGCAACATCTTGCCACGCAGGTCGGCGTCGAGGTGTTGAAGCGGGGCGGCAATGCGGTCGATGCGGCGGTCGCCGTTGGCTATGCGCTTGCAGTGGCCTATCCCGCCGCCGGCAATCTCGGTGGCGGCGGATTCATGACCATCCAGTTCGCCGATGGCCGCAAGACCTTCCTGGATTTCCGGGAGACCGCGCCGAAGGGCGCCACCGCCGACATGTATCTCGACAAGGAAGCCAAGATTGTCGCCGGCCTCTCCACCAAGGGCCATCTCGCCGTCGGCGTGCCCGGTTCGGTCGCGGGAATGGAATATGCGCGCGAGAAATACGGCACCATGAAGCGCGCCGACGTGATCGCGCCGGCGCTGCAACTCGCCGAGGACGGTTTCGTGCTCGATCGCGGCGACATTCAGATGTTGGATTCTGCGGTCGACGATCTTCGCCAGGATCCGCCCTCGGCCGCGATCTTTCTCAACAATGGAAAGCCGTTCCAGGTCGGCGAACGGCTGGTGCAGCACGAACTTGCCGAGACGCTGCGCGAGATCAGCAAGCGCGGCACGGATGGCTTCTACAAGGGCTGGGTCGGTGCGGCGATCGTCGCCGCGAGCCAGGGCGGCAAGGGCCTGCTGACGCAGGAGGATCTGGACAATTACAGGGTTCGCGAGCTGGCGCCGGTCGAATGTGACTATCGCGGTTACCACGTGGTCTCGGCGCCGCCGCCTAGTTCGGGCGGCGTGGTGATCTGCGAGATGCTCAACATCCTCGAGGGCTATCCGCTGAAGGAGCTCGGCTACCATTCGGCGCAGGCGGTGCACTACCAGATCGAGGCGATGCGCCACGCTTATGTCGACCGCAACAGCTATCTCGGCGATCCGGACTTCGTGAAGAATCCGCTCGAGCGCCTGCTCGACAAGACCTACGCCGCGCAGATCCGTGCCGCGATCGACCCGGCAAAGGCCGGCGTCTCCAGGGACATCAAGCCCGGCGTTCCGCCGCATGAGGGCAACAACACCACGCATTATTCGATTGCCGACAGGGACGGCAACGCGGTGTCGGTCACCTACACGCTGAACGACTGGTTCGGCGCCAAGGTGACGGCGGCCAAGACCGGTGTGCTGCTGAATGACGAGATGGACGACTTCACCGCCAAGGTCGGCGTGCCGAATCTGTATGGGCTGGTGCAGGGGGAGGCCAACGCGATCGTCCCCGGCAAGCGTCCGCTGTCCTCGATGAGCCCGACCATCGTCTCCAAGGACGGCAAGCCGGTCATCGTGATGGGTACCCCGGGCGGCAGCCGCATCATCACTGCCGTGCTGCTGACCATGATCAACGCCATCGACTACGGCATGAACGCGCAGGAAGCCGTGGACATGCCGCGCTTCCACCAGCAGTGGCTTCCCGAGGCGACCAACCTCGAGGACTACACGCTGTCGCCGGACACGCGGAAGATCCTGGAAGGCATGGGCCACAAGTTCGGCCCGCCGCAGCCGGCAAACCACCTCGCGGTGATCATCATCGGCGCGCCGTCGCTGGGCGGCAAGCCGGTCGGCAGCAACCGCTTCTACGGCGCGAACGACCCGCGCCGCAATTCGGGGCTCGCTGCCGGCTATTGATTGTGATGAACGGTAGCCCGCACGGCGAAGCGACATGCGGGTCCCGGACGATAGCCAAAGCAATATGAAGTTATTGGGCCGTCGCAGGCGCGCTGCCAAAATATCGAAAACAACCCCATGCAAAGGAGACAGCGGCGGCGGGCGTTCGACCAAGCAACTTGACATGTCGGGCAACTCAGGGATATTCTTCTAATAATCCGAAATTGTGCGGTAGCGGTAGCCCGCATCAGCCAACGGGTCGCGCGAATGCGCGCCCGATGACAGGCTCCGCGACATGCGGGTCCCTAGACCCCGGATATCGCTTGGCTCATCCGGGCTTGCCGTCGGGCAATCAAGCAGCGCTGCGCCCGGGCCTGCCGCGCGTCAGGCGACGGCCGTTGACCTGCCGTCGTCGTGCCCGCTGGTCAGCAGCAGGCGCCGGCGGATCGCGTCTTCGACCAGGGCCAGGGATTGCTTGGCTTCGCGCGCCTCGGCCTCGGCGGCCTGGGCCCGGAATTCGGCCGCATCGAGCTGCTCCTGTTGGGACTCGATGCGGCGGCGGGCTTCCTCGAGCGCCCGCGACGCGTCCCTCAATTTGCGCTCGGTGGCGGCGATGATTTCGAGCTGCGCCTGTTCGGCGGCCTCGGCGCGGGCTTCGCCGGCGCGGGCCCTGTCCTCTATGCTGCGGAACAAATCCGCCGCCTGATAGACGAGGTCCAAGGCTTCTGTGCCCATGGCCGATGTGGGTGGTCTTGGAAATCCAAGGACATTCGGGTCGGCCGCAAAAGGCCGTCTAAATCCGCGCAGTGCCATCCAAATCAGCCCGTCGCGAGTCGGTGTATGCCAACAACTTGCGGTAGTTATAGTTAACAAATCCTTAATGTGATTGGCGCGCCGGCCCTGTCCACCGGTTTCTGATGTCGCAGCACCCAAATCGGCAGCCGGATGGGGGAATCGATCCGTCTCGCCCGCGCTTTTCTTTCGTAACATGCTCTCCACGCAAGCGGAGCGAGACAGCAGCGCCATTCGGCGCGGCGCGCGAATCGCGCAGCACTGCGGCGGAGATTGATAGCGCCAGTCGACGAGGTCTGCCGATTTGGCCGCGGGCGCGAGCCGGGCTCTATGGCATAAGTTTGACGCCTGGCTCGCTTTAATTCTCCGGTGTTGAATTGCAGGTCCATGGAGCGACCGATATACCGGGCGGCCTAAGTGGCACGCAGCGCGCTCAGAACGAGCGACGTATTCGCCACGGAAATCTGGTCGATGAAATTTCTGTTGCGGTTCTTCGGGTTCCTGTTCACCGCAGGCACCATCCTGTTCCTGGCTGGTCTGGCCGCGGTCGCAGGGCTGTTCTGGCATTTCTCCAAGGACCTGCCCGACTATTCGCAGCTTCAGAACTACGAGCCGCCGGTGATGACCCGCGTGCACGCCGCCGACGGCTCGCTGCTCGGCGAATACGCCAAGGAGCGCAGGCTCTATCTGCCGATCCAGGCGGTGCCGAAGCTCGTGATCAACGCGTTCCTTGCCGCCGAAGACAAGAATTTCTACGAGCATGGCGGCGTCGACTACACCGGCATGGCGCGCGCCGGCGTCGCCTACATCCAGAACTTCGGTTCCAACCGCCGGCCGCAGGGCGCCTCGACGATCACCCAGCAGGTCGCCAAGAACTTCCTTTTGACCAACGAGGTGTCGTTCACCCGCAAGATCAAGGAAGCCTTGCTGGCGATGCGAATCGAGCGGGCTTACTCCAAGGACAAGATCCTCGAGCTCTATCTCAACGAAATCTATCTCGGCCTTGGCGCCTACGGCATCGCGGCGGCCTCGCTGGTGTATTTCGACAAGTCCGTCAATGAACTGACGGTCGCGGAAGCGGCCTATCTGGCGGCGCTGCCGAAAATGCCGGCGAGCCTGCATCCGGTGCGCAACCGCGCGCGCGCCGTCGAGCGGCGCAACTACGTGATCGACCGCCTGCAGGAGAACGGCTGGATCACCGCCGCCGACGCCGACAAGGCGCGCAAGGAGCCGCTGACCGTCACCAACCGCAGCAATGGCGCGCACACCTTCGCCGGCGAATATTTCTCGGAGGAAGTCCGCCGCGACATCTTCGAACGCTACGGCGAGAAGAAGCTCTATGAGGGCGGCCTGTCGGTGCGCACCACGCTCGATCCCAAGATCCAGGTGATGGCGCGCAAGGCAATGGTCACGGGACTCGTGAACTATGACGAGCAGCAGGGCTATCGCGGTGCGATCCAGAAGCTCGACCTGTCCGGTGACTGGGGCGTGCCGCTCGCCGAGATCAAGTCGCTGTCCGACATCTCGCCGTGGCGGATGGCGGTGGTGCTGGAGAGCAACGACCAGTCGGCGCGGATCGGCTTCCAGCCGGGCCGCGAGCTCGGCGGCGCCATCAGCAAGCAGCGCGAGACCGGCATCATCACGCTCGAGGGCGTCAGATGGGCGAGGGCGCTCTCCGGCCCGTACAAGGGCAAGACGCCGACATCGGTGGCGCAGGTGCTGCAGCCCGGCGACGTGATCTACGCCGACCCGCTCTTCAGCAAGGACGGGCAGCGCGTCGAGGGCCAGTACCGGCTGCGTCAGATCCCCGAACTGTCGGGTGCGATGGTGGCGATGGATCCGCACACCGGCCGCGTGCTGGCGATGGTCGGCGGCTTCTCGTTCGACCAGAGCCAGTTCAACCGCGCGACGCAGGCCTATCGGCAGCCCGGCTCGACCTTCAAGCCGATCGTCTATTCGTCGGCGCTCGACAATGGCTACACCGGATCGACCATGATGATCGACGCGCCGATCGAGATCGACCAGGGGCAGGGCAACATCTGGCGGCCCGAAAACTTCTCCACCGGCAAGTATCAGGGCCAGGTGACGCTGCGCAACGCGCTGCGGCTGTCGCTCAACACGGTGACCGTGCGGCTGGCGCAGGAAATCGGCATGCCGCTGATCGGCGAGTATGCAAAGCGCTTCGGCGTCTATGACGAGTTGCCGAACTATCTCGCCTATGCGCTCGGCGCCGGCGAGACCACGGTGATGCGGATGGCCACGGCCTATTCGATGATCGCCAATGGCGGCGTCCGCGTGAAGCCGACCTTGATCGACCGCATCCAGGACCGCTACGGCCACACCATCTTCAGGCACGATCAGCGCGAATGCCGCGGCTGCGACGCGCCGGAGGGCTGGAAGAATCAGCCGGAGCCGCAGCTCGTCGACCGCCGCGAGCGGGTGCTCGATGCGATGTCCGCCTACCAGATCACCTCGCTGATGGAGGGCGTGATTCAGGCCGGTACCGGTACCGCGCTGAAGGACGTCGGCAAGCCGCTCGCCGGCAAGACCGGCACCTCGAACGAGGCCAAGGATCTCTGGTTCGTCGGCTTCTCGCCGGACCTCGTGGTCGGTCTCTATGTCGGCTACGACAAGCCGCGCTCGCTCGGCCGCAACGCGCAGGCCGGCCACACCGCAGCGCCGATCGCGCGCGACTTCCTGAAGCTCGCGCTGGCCGACAAGCCCGCTACCCCGTTCAAGCAGCCGGTCGGCATCCGGCTGGTCCTGGTCGATGCCAAGACCGGCCAGCGCGCCGCGCCCGGCCAGAACAGGGGCGTGGTGCTCGAAGCCTTCAAGCCGGGCCAGGCGCCGCCGTTCAATGATCCCGGGATGGTCGCCGGCACCGATGTGATCGACGGCACTCAGCAGGGCATTTCGCCGGACGCCGATCGGGCCGTGCTGCGGTCAGGGACGGGCGGGCTGTACTGAGGCTTCTTGGCAAGGCCTTCGGGCGGTGATTTTACGCTCATTCCCTGCCAACAATGCTTGCCAAGCCCACAACCAAGCGGGTAGAAGGTCGCTCTCGCGCGGGCGCTGATTTGGCAGGCGAACCCGCTGCGCCGAGATGTCCAGTCATCCAGCTAAGCTGTTGATACAACGGATTATTCTTGGGGAATGGTGTAACGGTAGCACAACAGACTCTGACTCTGTTTGTCTTGGTTCGAATCCAGGTTCCCCAGCCAATCTGTCTCGGTGGTGCGGTCATCCTCTGAAATGTCGACGAGATTGCCGGGCGCGGCCTGCGCCTGATGCAGGACGCGATGTATGCCATCACGGCATGAGGGTGGATCAGTCCGGCGTAATCCACCATGGTCTCGCGCGTGTGGTCCGGCCCGTTGCGACAGAGGTTTAAGGTGATGGACGAAATTCTCTACGCCCGCGAAGCGTCGATCGGCGTCGACGAGTTCATCGAGGTGTTGCGGCAGTCGGGCCTCGGCGAGCGGCGACCGCTGGCGGATATCGATCGGATGGAGCGCATGATCGCCAATGCCAATCTGATTGTGACGGCGCGGAAGGCGGGCAAGCTTGTCGGCGTCTCGCGCGCGCTGACCGATTTCGCCTATTGCTGCTATTTGTCGGACCTTGCGGTCGATAGCGGGTACCAGGGACATGGCATCGGCAAGCGCCTGATCGCGGAAACGCGGCGCCTCGCCGGACCTGAATCGATGTGCCTGCTGTTGTCGGCGCCTGACTCGATCGGGTTCTACAAGACCATCGGCATGCCCCAGCCGGACAACGCGTTCCTCTACAAGCGGGAGCGATAGTGATGACGGCTGGGACGCTGGGCCGAGTTACTTGATCTTGTCGTAGACCGTCGCGAAGTCGGCGAGCGGCATCGGGATGGAGATGGTTTCCTTGCCGAGATTCTGGAACGACACCTTGAGCTGCTTGCCCGATTTCAGTTCGGTCAGGACGTCGGCGGCGATCGGCGTGTTGATGTAGCAGCCGCGTGCCTCGCAGGTCTGGATCGGCACGTCGACGGCCTTGCCGTCGTCGACCTGCAGCTTGGCGCCGACAGGCAGGTTGAGCCCGAGCGGAAGCTGGATCAGCGCCACCGGTGTGCGGGTGTCGCCGGGAACGCGGATATTGACCAGCACGATGAGCTGGCCGGTCTTGGTGAGCACGGCGGTCTGTTCCATCGCGCATTCGAGCGGGGCGTCGCGGCTCGCACTGGTACAGCGCGCGACCCAGCCGGAATTGTTCGGAGCTGCCGCATCGGCTTGAGGAGCGGCGGGCGCGGCTGCCGGAGCAGGCGCGTTCTTGCTCTTCGGCGTCTGGGCGTGGCCAGGGTGTGCCGTGCCGAACGCGGTCAACAGGACGACGAAGAGCGACTTTGCGACAATCTTCACGATACCGGCTCCGAAATGACCATCTTTCGGATGTGCCGGGATGCCGGCGAAGTCAAGTCACTCGGCGGCCTGCTTGACCGATCCATGCTCGCCGTCGTCAGCGTCGTGGTCGGCGGGCGGCGAGCGGCCCCAGTTGGCAAACGCGTTGGAGAGCTTGTCGAGATAGAGATAGACGACCGGCGTCGTGAACAGCGTCAGCGCCTGGCTGACGATCAGGCCGCCGACCATGGCGTAGCCGAGCGGCTGGCGGATTTCCGAGCCGGTGCCGGTCCCGAGCATCAGCGGCACGCCGCCGAGCAAGGCGGCCATCGTCGTCATCATGATCGGGCGGAAGCGGAGCAGGGCGGCCTGGCGGATAGCCGCCACCGGCTCCATGTGCTGGTCGCGCTCGGCCGCGATCGCGAAGTCGACCATCATGATGCCGTTCTTCTTCACGATGCCGATCAACAGGATGATGCCGATCAGCGCGATCAGCGAGAAGTCGAAGCCGGCCGCCATCAGGATCGCGAGCGCGCCGACGCCGGCCGACGGCAGCGTCGACAGAATCGTGATCGGGTGGATGTAGCTCTCGTAGAGAATGCCGAGGATCAGGTAGACGACCACCAGCGCCGCGAGGATCAACAGCGGCACGGTCGATAGCGATTGCTGGAACGCCTGCGCGGTGCCCTGGAAGCTCGAGCTCAGGGTCGGCGGCGCGCCGAGGTCGACCATCGCCTTCTGCACCGCTTCCGTCGCCTGGCCGAGCGCAACGCCCTGCGCCAGGTTGAACGAGATGGTGATCGCCGGGAACTGGCCCTGGTGGCTGATCGAGAGCGGCCGGACCGGCACGCTGGTCCAGGTCGCGAAGGTCGAGATCGGCACCTGTTCGCCGGTCAGCGGTGACTTGATGTAAATCTTGTTAAGCGTGTCGATCGCGCCCTGCAGCTCGGGCAACACCTCGAGGATGACGTGGTAGCTGTTGAGCTGGGTGAAGTACTGCGTCACCTGGCGCTGGCCGAACGCGTCATAGAGCGTGTCATCGATCAGCTGCGGCTGGATGCCATAGCGCGAGGCGGTGTCGCGGTTGATCTTCAGCTCGAGCGTGGTGCCGTTGGTCTGCTGGTCGGTGGCGACGTCGCGCAGCTGCGGCAGCGTCTGCATCTTGCCGAGAATCTTCGGCGCCCATTCGTTCAATTCGGCGAGGTTGGCATCCTGCAGCGTGAATTCGAACTGGGTGCGGGTCGGGCGGCCGCCGAGGCGGACGTCCTGCGCCGCCTGCATGAACAGCCGGGCACCCTCGACCTTCTCCAGCTTCGGCCGCAGCCGGGCGATGACCTGCTGCGCGTTGGCGTCGCGATCCTTCAGCGGCTTCAGCGTGATGTACATCGCGCCGTTGTTGCCGGCGCGGCCACTGCCGCCGATCGCCATCGCCACGGTCGCCACCGCGGGATCCTGCAGCACGATCCTGCCGAGCTCCTCCTGCTTCCGCTTCATGTCGGCGAAGGAGATGTCCTGGTTGGCTTCCGAGGTCGCGGTGATCAGGCCGACGTCCTGCTGCGGGAAGAAGCCCTTCGGGATGATGACGAACAGGTAGACCGACAGCGCCAGCGTCCCGAAGAAGATCATCAGCGTCGTGAACTTCCAGCGCAAGGCGAGGTCGAGCACGCTTTGATAGCCGCGCAGCATGGCGTCGAAGCCGCGCTCGCTCAGCTGGTAGAACCGGCCGTGCTTCTCGTCATTGTGGGCGCGCAGGAAGCGTGAGGCCATCATCGGGGTCAGCGTCAGCGACACGAACATCGAGACGAAGATGGTCATCGCCAGCACGACCGCGAATTCGCGGAACAGGCGGCCGATGATGCCGCCCATCAGGAGCAGCGGGATCAGCACTGCGACCAGCGAGATGCTGATCGAAACGATGGTGAAGCCGATTTCCTGCGAGCCCTTGAAGGCGGCGGCCATCGGCTTCTCGCCCTCTTCGATGTAGCGGCTGATGTTCTCCAGCATCACGATGGCGTCGTCGACCACGAAGCCGACCGCAATCGTCAGCGCCATCAGCGACAGATTGTCGAGCGTGTAGCCGAACACCCACATCAGCGCGCAGGCGCCGAGCAGCGCCAATGGCACCGTGACCGTCGGGATCACGGTCGCCCAGAAACTGCGCAGGAAGACGAAGATCACCATCACGACCAGGAAGATGGTCAACAGCAGGGTGAACTGGACGTCCTCGACCGCCGCGCGGATCGTGGTGGTGCGGTCGCTGATGACGTCGATCTTGATCGCCGTCGGGATCGCGGCGACCAGCCGGGGCAGCGTCGCCTTGATCTTGTCGACGGTGTCGATGACGTTGGCGCCCGGCTGCTTGAAGATGACGAGGAATACGCCGCGCTTGCCGTTGGCCCAGGCGGCCTGTTTGGCGTCCTCGGGTCCGGTGACGGCCTGGCCGATGTCACGGATCCGCAGCGGCCCGCCATTGCGGTAGGCGATGATGACGTCGTTCCACGGGCTCGCCGTCAGCAACTGGTCGTTGGCGTAGATGGTATAGGCGCGGGTGGCGCCGTCGATATTGCCCTTCGGACTGTCGACTGTGGCGATGTTGATCGCGGCGCGGACGTCCTCCAGCGACAGGCCCTTGGCGACGAGCTTGGCCGGGTCGATCTGGACGCGAACTGACGGCTTCTGCTGGCCGCCGATGATGACCTGCGCAACGCCCGAGATCTGGCTGATCTGCTGGGCCAGCTGGGCGTCGACGGCATCGCTGACCGTCGTCAGCGGCAGCGTATCCGATGTCGCCGACAGCAGCATGATCGGCGAGTCGGCCGGGTTGACCTTGCGGTAGGTCGGCGGCGAGGGAAGGGTTTTCGGCAACTGGCCGCTGGCTGCGTTGATGGCGGCCTGCACGTCATTGGCGGCGCCGTCGATGCTGCGGTTGAGGTCGAACTGGATGGTGACCGCCGCCGTGCCGAGATAGCTCGTCGAGGTCATCTGCGCGATGCCCGGGATCTGCGCGAACTGGCGTTCCAGCGGCTGGGCGACCGAGGTCGCCATCGTCTCCGGGCTGGCGCCGGGCAGGGTCGCGGTGATCTGGATGGTGGGGAAGTCGACCTGCGGCAGCGGCGCGACCGGCAGCAGGGGATAGGCAACGAGACCGACGAACAGGATGCCCGCCATCAGCAGCGAGGTGCCGATGGGGAAACGAATGAATGGTGCGGAAATTCCGGCGCTCATTCCTGCGTAACCTTCGACTGGGAAGGATCCGAGCTCGCCACCGCCGTCGTCACCAGGGTTCCCGGCGAGACCTTGTACTGGCCCGCGGTGATCACCTGCTGTCCAGGCGACAGGCCCTCGTCGATCACCGACTTGCCGTCGATCGACTGGCTGACCTTGATCTTGCGAAGCTCGGCCTTGTTCTCCTGATTGACTGAATACGCGTAGAGGCCATCGGTGCCATGCTGCACCGCATCATCCGGGACGACGGTGGCATCCTTCAAGGTTCTGACCAGAAGCCGGGTCGAGACCGACTGGCCCGGCCACAGCGCGTGGTCCTTGTTATCAAACACCGCTTTCAGCCGGACAGTCCCGCTCGTGGTGTCGACCTGATTGTTGATCAGCGCCAGGGTTCCGGTGGACAGCACCCGCTTGCCATCGGTGGTCAGGGCAATGGTCTTGGGCGGCGCCACCGCCAGCGCCGCCTTGATATCCGGCAACTGGTCTTCCGGCGCGGTAAAGATCACCGTGATCGGCTCGATCTGGGTGATCGTGACAATGCCGGTCTGGGCCGAGGCATTGACGATGTTGCCGATATCGACCAGTCGCAGGCCGACGATCCCGTCGATCGGGGACTTGACGGTGGTGTAGTCCACCTGGGTCTGGGCGTTGAAGATGGCGGCCTCGTCAGCCGAGATCTGGGCGGTCAGCTGGGCCACCGTGGAGCGCTGGGTGTCGAGTTGCTGGCGCGTCGCGAACTCGCCGAGCCTCGTGGTGCGCTGCAGGTCGAGATTGGCGTTGGCGAGATTGGCTTCGTCCTGGGCCTTCTTGGCCTTGGCCTGGTCGAGCGTCGCCTGATAGGGCCGCGGATCGATCTCGACCAGCGTGTCACCCGCCTTGACGAACTGGCCTTCCTTGAAGGCGATCCTGGTGATCTGGCCGTCGACCCGGGTGCGAACCTGGACGGTGTTGAACGCCTGCACGGTGCCGAGCCCGGTGAGATAGACCGGGAAGTCGGCTTTCTCGACCGGCGAAATCTTGACGGGAACGGCCGGGCGTTGGGCGGAGCGCTTCTGCGCGGCTTCGGCCGCCTGCTGGTTGCTCGTGTGTTTCTGCCAGCCGAAATAACCGGCGGCGCCGACCGCAGCGATCACTAAAACCCAACCGATGATGCGTGACTTCGACATGCGGACTCTTGGGTTCGACGTAACAATTAAAGAGTGATCGAAACGGTTCACAGAGCTTGCGGATATAATATGCGTGCACTTAATGTGTAAACACACCAAGGCTTGAGAATCCTAAACATTTGGAAAGGTTTAGGTCAGAAACGAGCAGAAACATTTCGCCTGGGAAACGCACCGAGGACCCCTAATGTCGCTCGATCTCAAACGCCAGTTTATCGCGCAGCTCGTCGAGAGTTCCCGGCTGCTGCGCAATTATATCGATCATCGCGCCAAGGCGCGAGGCACCACGCGCGCGCAATGGATCGTGCTCTTCCGCCTGCGCGAGCAGGAGGGACTGTCCCAGGTCGATCTCGCCGACGTCCTCGAATTGCAGCCGATCTCGCTGGTGCGGCTGCTCGACCGCCTCGTCGAGCATGGCCTGCTCGAACGGCGTCCCGATCCAAGGGATCGCCGCGCCAATCGCCTGTTCCTGACCAGGAGCGGGCGCCGCCTCGTCGACGATCTCGACAGTCTGCGCGATGCGATCGCCGGCGACGTGTTGCGCGACGTCTCGGACAAGCATGTCGAAAGCGGCCTCGCCACGCTGCGCGAGGTCAAGGATCGCATCAAGGCGCTCGGCGAGGAGGCCGAGCGCATCGCCGCGAAATAGCGCATCTCATCGCGCGCGGATCCTGCTCTCCATCGGTTCATCTGTTGCAGCTTGCGCGAGCCGGTTGAAACGCCGCGGGATGTCGTTCATATCGCGCAGCGACGATGCGAGAGGACGAGGGCCGCAATGGATGAGTTGAACGGGCGCATGATGGCATGCCAGATCCTGGTCACAGGATTGATCGCGCGCGTCGCCAACGAGCAGCGGGACCCGCTGCGTTTTCTCACCGACTTCCGCGACGAGATCAAAGCGGTCGTCAACGGCGTCAATATCGCCGGCCTCGAGAACAGCGACCGCGTACGGCAGGTCGCGCAGCGGACGATCGACGAGCTGTTTTCGCTGATGAAGCCACCAAGCGCCGAGTGATCGCGTGGACGCATGGACAGCACCGCAAGCGGCGCACCGATTTAGAACGATTATTAGAACGCTTACAAACTTCAGTTTAGAACGGTTTCAAACCGCAGATTAGAATCGCTTTGAATTGGGGCGATTCAAGCCGATTGTTGCGCTCGTCGCATTGATAAAAAAAGTCACGCTCGATAACCGAAAGAGACAGTTCGTCGCAGCTTCATTTCGCGAACGGGCTGACTTTTCTGGGGCGAGCAAGACATGAGCAATATGAAGGCGCCAAGATCGTTGCGCTTTGATGCAGCGATCGGTTCGGCTGATGACACCGGTTATTCCGCCACGAAGGTCTCCGCGGTCGCGAGCCTGATCGCGGTGGCGTCGTTTTCGGGGGCCGAAGCGCAGCAATCCAACCTGCCGCCGGTGAATGTCGATGCCCCGGTCGCTCGCCCGCGGCCGGTGACGTCAAAGCCCACCGCGGAGCAGGTCCGCGCCCGCAACGCGCTGCGCCGTGCCGCGCGCCGCAACAACCAGCAGGCACAGGCGCCGGTGCCGTTTCCCAACGCCGGCGGTCTTCCCGCCGACCGCGATCCCTATGCGGATCCGGCCGCGCCGTACAAGGGCGATCGTTTGCAGTCGTCCGGCAAATATCCCGAGCCGATCCTGAACACGCCGAAATCAGTCACGGTGCTGACCAAGGACGTGCTCGAAGACAAGAACGCCACATCGCTGAAGTCGGCGATCCTGTCGACGGCCGGCGTCACGCTCGGCACGGGCGAGGGCGGCAATGCCTTCGGCGACCGCTTCTTCATCCGCGGCTTCGACGCACGCAACGACATCTTCATCGACGGCGTGCGCGACTCCGGCGTCAGCGTCCGCGAGAACTTCTTCACCGAGCAGGTCGAGATCCTGCGCGGCCCGGGCTCGTCCTTTGCAGGCCGCGGCACCACCGGCGGCGCGATCAACATCGTCACCAAGCAGGCGACGACGCAGAACAGCTTCTACAACATGGACACCACGTTCGGCACCGATCGCACCAAGCGGGTGACGCTCGATGTCAACCAGGTGATCAGCCCGACGCTGGCGATCCGCGCCGGCGGCCTGTTCCAGGATGCCGGCGTCGCCGGCCGCAGCTATGTCACCGACGACCGCAATGGCGCGTTCGTCGCCGGCACGTGGAAGCCGGTCGACGCGGTGAAGATCACCGGCAACTACATCCATACCGAGCTCACCGGCATCCCGGATTTCGGCGTGCCGTACTACCGGCCGAGCACCGCGAGCACGGCCGGCGGCCCGTTCCCGGATTTCGGCGTCAACCGCAACAATTTCTACGGCTTCGTCAACCGCGACTTCTTCAGGACCGGGCAGGACATCGGCACGATCAATGCCGAGGTGCAGATCACGCCGGACCTCGTCGTCAGCAACAAGATCCGGGAATCGCGTTCGACCCAGAACTACATCGGGACGCTGCCGGAAGCGCCGACGCTGGCCGCCGGCGCTCCGTTCACGGCGTATACTCTGAGCGCCAATCCGCAAAGCCGCTACCAGGTCACCGACGTGTTCGCCAACCAGACCGAGGCGACCTACAAGTCGGTCGACGGGCTCGGCTTCAAGCACACGACGACGGCCGGCGTCGAATACGACAACGAGCGGTCCTCGATCGACAGGTATCTCGGCCTGAGCTCGGAAATAACGACCGGCACATCGGCTTTCACGGGAAGCGGATCGCTTTCCGGCGTCAGCGTGTTCAATCCGCAATACACCAACATTCCATTCCCGATTCCGTCGGGGCTGTCCGGGATGCCGACCAAGATCGGGATCGACACCACCAGCGGCTACATCATGGATACTGCGAACTACAATGACTTCGTGATCCTCAATGGCGGCATCCGCTACGACGACTACAAGATCAACACGTCCGGATATCTGACGTCGGGCAACAGGACCACATTCGGCAGTCAGTCGGCCGACTTCGGGATGCCGAACTTCAACCTCGGCCTCACATTGAAGCCGTTGCCGAACGGCAGCGTCTATGCGGCCTATGCGACCTCGTCGAACCCGGTCGGCGCCGAGTTCGACGGCACCAGCACTGCGTATGGCGGCCTGTCTCCCGTACTGAACGGCGGCAATACCCAGATCTTCGGGCCGGAAAAAAACAAGGCGATCGAAGTCGGCACCAAGTGGGAATTGTTCGATCGTCATCTGCTGGTGACGGCGGCGCTGTTCCAGACCGAGAAGGAAAATGCGCGCGAATCGCAGAACGTGAACAACGCAACCGCGGCCGCGGCGCTCGGCTGCTCCTATCCGACCGGGACGACCGGCAACATCTCCTGCATCACCGCGGGCGCGGCTTACCGCATCCGCGGCATCGATCTCGGCGTCGGCGGCAAGATCACCGACAAGTGGAGCGTGTTCGGCGGTCTCGTGCTGATGCAGTCGGCAGTGACGAGGTCGCTGGCGCCGCCGGCCAACACCGTCCTGTATTCCAGCAATGTCGGACTGCCGCTCGCCAACGTCGCGCACCAGTCGTTCAGCATGCTGACCAAGTACCAGCTCACCGACATGTGGGAGGTTGGCGGGCAGGCGGTGTACCGCTCGAAGGTCTATGGCGGCACGCTGCTCGCGGCCAACCAGGGCACCTCGATCCCGAGCTACTGGCGCTTCGACGCCTTTGCCGAAGCGAAGATCGACAAGCACTGGACGATGAAGCTGTTCGTCAACAACATCTTCGACAAGCGCTACTACGACGCGCTGTACCAGAGTGCGGCGCCGTTCGTGCTCGAAGCGCCGGGACGCGCCGCGTATCTGGTTGTTTCTGCGCGTTACTGACGGAGGCTTCGCGGCGACAGATGCTGGTCTGTGTTCCCAACGTATTGAGCAAGGCTGATGTGGCGGACTTCCGCCGCATCATGGCGCAAGCCGAATGGGAGGACGGCCGCTCGACCGCCGGCGCCGCGTCCGCGATGGTCAAGCGCAACGAGCAGCTGCCGCCCGACAGCGAGGTCGCGCGGCAGCTCGGCAACCGTATCCTGTCGGCGCTGTCGGCGAGCCCGCGCTTCATCTCGGCAGCGATCCCGCTTAGAATCTTTCCACCCTTGTTCAACCGCTATGCCGCCAGCGACGGGCACCATTTCGGCCTGCACGTCGACAATGCGGTGCGCGGCGACAGGCTGACCGGCATGAGGATCCGCACCGACCTCTCGGTCACGCTGTTTTTATCGGAGCCGGAGGACTATGACGGCGGCGAGCTCGTCATCGAAGACCTCTACGGATCGCATGAAATCAAGCTGCCGGCGGGCGATCTGGTAGTTTATCCTGCTTCCAGCTTGCATCTGGTCACGTCGGTTACGCGGGGGACGCGGGTAGCGTCTTTTTTCTGGCTGCAGAGCATGGTACGGGATGCACACGCGCGCAGCCTAATCTTTGATCTCGATACTGCGATCCAGGCTCTGATGGAGCGGCTGGGGCGCGATGACCCCGAAACGGTCAAATTGACCGGGATTTATCACAATCTGATCCGTCACTGGGCTGAAGTGTAACTGATGATGACATTCAAGTTCCCCGCTGCATCCGCCATGATCGCCTCGCTGGCGATGCTGATGCTGGCCGCGCCGTCTTCGGCGCAGCAGCAATCGGCGCCTGCAGCGCAGCCCGCGCCCCTGACCCGGCCGCAGCCCGCACCGGCGGCTCAAGCGCCGGCTGCCCAGCCTGCGGCGGCTGCTCAACCCGCGCCGGTGGCCCAGCCCGCGGCGCCGCAAGCGCAGGTTGCTCCCGCGGCTCCGGCTCCGGCAGCACTCGATGTGACGCCTGCCGCGGGCGGCGAGGGCAAGTCGCTGAAGTCGACCTCGACCGGCCTGCACGAATTGTCGCCGTGGAATATGTTCCTGAACGCCGACATCATCGTGAAGGCGGTGATGCTCGGTCTCGCTTTCGCCTCGCTGGTGACCTGGACGGTATTCATCGCCAAGATGGTCGAGCTGACCGTGGCGCAGCGCAAGCTGCGCGGCGCGCTCGCCAAGATCGCTGAATCGCGGTCGCTGGCCGAAGCGCAGTTCGCACTCGGTGCCAAGGGCAGCGTGCTGTCGTCGTTCATCGCAGCTGCGATGCGCGAGGGGCGCCTGTCGGCGGGCATCTCGAGCGATGCCGGCATCAAGGAGCGCGCGGCGTCGAGCTTCGCCGAGATCGTGCGCGCCGAAGCCCGCAAGATCCGCGTCGGCATGGGGCTGCTCGCGACCATCGGCGCGACGTCACCCTTCGTCGGCCTGTTCGGCACGGTCTGGGGCATCATGAACAGCTTCATCGGCATTTCGAAGTCGCAAACCACGAACCTTGCCGTGGTGGCGCCGGGCATCGCCGAAGCGCTGCTGGCGACCGCGATCGGCCTCGTCGCGGCGATCCCGGCCGTGATCATCTACAACCACTTCTCGCGCGTCACGAAGGTCTATCTCGAGCTCGTCAACCGCGCCTCGGGCGCCGCGGGACGGCTGTTGTCGCGCGACCTTGACCGCACCCATGGCGACGTTCCGCACGGCGCGCATGGGCGCGCAACGGCGGCGGAGTAGGCGATGGCGGTCTCGATCTCCGAGAACGATGGCGACGACGATTTCGCGGAATCGCACGAGATCAACGTCACGCCGTTCATCGACGTCATGCTGGTGCTGCTGATCATCTTCATGGTGGCGGCGCCGCTGTCGACCGTCGATCTTCCGATCGATCTGCCGACCTCCAGCGCGACGCCGCAGAAGAAGCCGGACAAGCCGACCTATGTCAGCATCAAGCCGGATCTCACGCTGGCGATCGGGGAGAACGCGGTGAAGCGCGTCGACCTGGTCAATTCGCTGGATGCCGTGCCCGACATGAGCCGGGACAAATACGTGTTCCTGCGGGCCGATCGGATGGTCCCCTATGGCGAGCTGATGGGCGTGATGGAGCTGTTGCGCGCCGGCGGCTACACCCATGTGAAGCTGGTCGCGCTCGAGGGCGTTCCGGGAGCGCCCGCAGCCGCGCAGGCCGATCCGGCCAAACCCTGACGGCGAACGCGATGTCCACCAACCCCGATCTCGACCTGCGGACCTCGAAGCGGCTCTGGGTGATCGCTGCCGTGACGGCGGTCGGGCTGCATCTGGGCGGTGCCGCGCTGGCGCTGACCAATTTGCGCGGCGACGATGGCGACGAGGGGCTCGGCGCTGCCGGCGCGGAATATGCTGTCGAGCTTGCCTCGGCAAGCGAGGAGGATGACCCGGCGCCGCCTGGTCCGTTGGACCGCGCACAGGAAGCTACGCCGGAAATGATGCAGCAGAAGGCCGAGGTGAAGGAAACTGATCTTCCCCAGGCCAAGCCGACTGAGACCGAGGATGCTGATCGCGTCGTCACGGAGGATAATAGCAAGAAGCCGAAGGAGGAGGAGGCGCAGGTCGCCAAGGTTCAAACCGAAACGCAGGATCCCTCCGAGCAGCACGAGGACCGCTCACCCACCAAGCTGCAGGACGCGCGTCAGTCGGAGACCACCAAGGCGCCCAACCCAGGCATCGGCAAGGACAAGCTGCTGCTGACCGCCAAATGGGGCAAGAAGATCAGCGCCTATCTCGACCTGCACAAGAAATTCCCGGAGAAGGGCAAGGCCAAGGAGGCCAAGGTAAAGGTCGCCCTGGTGCTGAACCGCCTCGGCAAGGTGTTGTCGGTTGCCGTGCTGGAATCGTCTGGAGATGCCGCCTTTGACGACGCGGCGATCTCGATGGTCCACCGTTCCGATCCGGTCCCGGCGCCGCCGGCCGGACTGACCGAGGATCAATTCTCGTTCAGCCTCGACGTCAATTACAACAAGCCGAAGAAGTAGTTGTTGTCCTTCCGGGGCGCGCCGAAGTCGCGAGCCCCGGAATGACGTTGCCTCAGCTCTTCTTTACCAGCGGGCAGACGCTCTTCTCGAGCGGGAGGAAGGCTTCGTCCGCAGGGATGGTGGCGACCAGCTTGTAATAGTCCCACGGATATTTCGAGTCCGACGGCTTCTTGACCTCGAACAGATAGGCCGGGTGGATCTTGCGGCCGTCGACGCGGATCGAGCCCTTGCCGAACAGCGGATCGTCGGTCGGCAATTCCTTCATCTTGGCGACCACGGCGCGGCCGTCATGCGGATTGCCGCCGAGCGCCTCCAGCGCCTTGAAATAGTGGATCAGCGACGAATAGACGCCGGCCTGCACCATGGTCGGCGGGTTCTTCTTGAAGCGCTCCATGAAACGCTTGGTGAAGGCACGGGTCTGGTCGTTCATGTCCCAGTAGAACGTCTCGGTGAAGTTCAGGCCCTGCGCGACATTGAGGCCGAGCGCATTGATGTCGGTGATGAACAGCAGCATGCCGGCAAGCCGCTGGCCGCCGGAGACGATGCCGAATTCCGCGGCCTGCTTGATCGCGTTGGTGGTGTCGCCGCCGGCATTGGCGAGACCGACGATCTTGGCCTTCGAGCTTTGCGCCTGCAGCAGGAAGGACGAGAAGTCGGCATTGTTGAGCGGATGCTTGACGCTGCCGAGCACCTTGCCGCCATTCGCGGTGACCACGGCCGAGGTGTCGCGCTCGAGCGCCTGGCCGAACGCATAGTCGGCGGCGAGGAAGAACCAGCTGTCGCCGCCGGATTTGACCAGCGCCTTGCCGGTGCCGTTGGCGAGCATGTAGGTGTCGTAGACCCAGTGCACCGTGTTCGGCGAGCACTGCGCGCCCGTGAGATCGGACGAGGCGGAGCCGGAGTTCAGGTTGACGACGTTCTTCTCCTTCGAGAGGTTGGCAATCGCGAGCCCGACATTGGAGGCCGCGAGATCGACGAACACGTCGACCTTCTCGACATCGATCCACTGCTTGCCGATGTTGACGGCGACATCGGGCTTGTTCTGGTGATCGGCCGAGATCAGATCGATCTTCCAGCCCTTCGCCAGCAGCCCGGAATCCTCGATCGCCATCTGCGCCGCCACCGTCGAGCCGGGACCGCCGATATCCTGATAGAGGCCGGACTGATCGCCGAGGGCGCCGACCCTAGCGACCTTGTCCATCGTCTGCGCCGACGCGTCGTCGCAGAACGCGAGACCCGTGGTCATGACCAAGGCCGTCGCGACCGAGGCTGCAATGGAACGCTTCATCTTTCCTCCAGTATGATTTTGTTTTTTTGAGTTCCGCATTATGCCCGGCATCGGGCGCATCGCCTAGAGCGCCGGCGCGATCGCTCGCGCGCGATATTCCACGCCACGGCGATTGCGCAGCCGGTGACGCGCGACGGGATGCCGCGGCGCGGGCAGGTCGATTATCAGACGCGGATAGTGTGAAGCGTGGACGGCGCTATTTCCAGTAGTACCGGATCGCGACGTAGACCACGACGAGGCAGGCGAAGATCAGTGCCACCGGCATCGGACGCTTGGCATTCGGGTCGGAGGCGCTCGTCTTCTTGGCGGGCAGACGGCGGAACGTCGTGACGTTGCCGCTGTCGGCGACCGGCTCGCGCGTGCGCGCCGGAACCTCCGGCGCTTTGCCGGCACCGCCCATCTCGACATAGTAGGTGCGGTACATCTCCTGGATGGTCGCCTCGCCGGCGTCGGCTTCGCTCATCTGTCCCAGCAGCTTGTTGTAAATGGCCAGGAAATTCTGCGCCTCGGGCGGCAAGGCGGAGGCGCCGTTCAGCTTGGCCATCATCTTCCAGGTCGCAAAGTCGGCCCGCGCGCGGGTGTCGGCGCGTCGTGCAATCAGCATATCGGCAGCTTTGATCACCATGGCCTCGAAGCGTTCCCGTCCTTGCCCATGATCCGGAAAGTGGCACCGATGTCCGGTCAGATCATGCGCTAAATCAAAGGCTATGTGTTTCCGGTAACGAGGAGAAGGGCGTTGATTACATAGCCGGTCAGAGTCCGCAGTATCGTTGAAATAACATCAAGATTTAGGCCGACTTGCCTGCCAATCACCGGCAGCAGGATCAACAGGCCGATCAGGATCAGCATGCCGTAGGGCTCCAGCCGGGCGAGCGGGATCGCCAGCGGCCTTGGCAGCAGCCCGACCGCGACCCGGCCGCCGTCCAGCGGCGGGATCGGCATCATGTTGAAGATCGCGAGCACGATGTTGATCAGGAAGGCGTTTTTCAGGTTGTCCGCGGTCCATTTTGCGGCATCGGCCGGCACCAATGGCAGCGCGTGGAATGCCAGCGCCGCGGCGATCGCCAGGATGATGTTGGTCGCCGGGCCGGCCAGCGCCACCCACACCATGTCGAGCTTGGGATGATTGAGCTTGCGGAAGTTCACCGGCACCGGCTTGGCATAGCCGAACAGGAACGGCGAATGGGCGAACAACAGCACCGCAGGCAGGATCAGCGTGCCGAACGGATCGATGTGCTTCAGCGGGTTGAAGCTGACGCGGCCGAGCTGCCAGGCGGTGTCGTCGCCGAGCCGGTGTGCGACGAAGCCGTGCGCGGCTTCGTGAAACGTGATCGCAATGACCACCGGCAATACCCAGACGGAGATGTCATAGAGGGAGATGTTCAATGGCATGCCGCCTTGGGTTCGCTCGGACCGGACCTCAGGCTAGCACGGATTTGCTGCAGGCCCTGCCGGCGAGTGTTGCCGCAGGTCAGCGCAGATCGGGGGCGACCGCATGCGCCAGTTGCGGCTGGGTGGTCGCGATCCAGATGCCGGCGAAGACGGTGACGATGCCGGCCACAAGATTCCAGCTCAGCGGCTCGCCGAGCAGCGCTGCGCCGACCAGCGATGCCGCGATCGGATTGACGGTGACCGAGATCGCCACCCGGGTCGGCGTCGTCCGCTCCAGCGCGAGGGCCCACAGATAGAAGGTGAGCGCGGCGCCGAAAGCGGCGAGATAGATCGCGCCGAACCATTGCGGCGCGCCGAAATCGGCAACCGGCGCAAAACTGCCGCGCAGCAGCGACGCTGTCATGAGGACAACAGCCCCGGCCGCCATCGCGAGCGTGGTGAAGGGGATCGGGCCGGAGCGGCGGATATAGGGTTTTGACCAGATGCTGTAGAGCGCCATGCACAGCGCGGCGGCGATCATCAAGAGGTCGCCGCGCCAGGCGCCAGGCGGGGCCGCGGCGAGGCCGGAGAGCAGCGCCATCGAGACGCCGAGGATGGTGATCAGGACGCCTGCGGTCTTGCGCGCGGTGAGCGCTTCGGCGCCCAGCACCGCGCCGACCAGCATGGTCAGCAGCGGCAGCGTCGACAGCGCGAGCGCGCCGCGCGCGGCGGTGGTGAAGATCAGCGAGGCGTTGAACAGGACCGGAAACGCCGCAAAGAACAGCAGGCCGAGGCCGGCAACGCCGAGCCAGTCGTGCGGCGTCGGCCAGCTCCGGCGTTGCAGCAGTGCCAACGGCAGCAGCAGCAGGACGCCGATGCCGAAGCGGAACGCGCCGGTCGCCAGCGGGTCGATGGCACCAACCAGAAACCGCGTCGCCCCGATCGAAGTGCCGCCCAGTGCGCTCGATGCCACCGCCGCCAACACGCCCCAGATCTCGCCCATTCCGTTCCAATCCTCGGTTTTGCTTTTGCTTGCGCAATCTAGGGACGGGGACATAATCAGGGAATGGAATAGATTTGATCGACCAAATCACAGATCGTTATGAGCATGCCCATCCTGGACCCGGATCTTCTGCAGGCCTTTGTCGCGGTGGCGGAGCATCGCTCCTTCACGCGCGCGGCTTCGGCGCTGAACCGGACCCAATCCGCCGTCAGCATGCAGGTGAAGCGGCTGGAGGAGCGGCTGCAGGCCGAACTGTTTCACCGCAGCACGTCAAGCGTCGATCTGAGTGCGGCCGGCGAGGGATTGCTCGGCTATGCCCGCCGCATCCTGAGCCTCAACGCGGAGGCGGTCGGCCGGGTGCGTGCGCATGGCACGGATGGACGGGTTCGCCTTGGCGTCATGGACGACTACGGGACGATGATCGTCCCGCCGCTGCTCAAGGACTTCATCGCCAGCTATCCGCTGATCCATGTCGAGATGGAGACGGGGCTGACGTCGACGATGACCGATCGGCTCGGCGAGGCCTATGACCTCGTGATCGCGATGCACCCCGAGGGACGCGGCGAGGGCGAGTTGCTGCGCACCGAGCAGGCGGTGTGGGCCGCGAGCGCCGCGCATCGCGTCGAGGAGCTCGATCCGCTGCCGGTCGCGCTCTATCCGCAGGGCTGCCTGTTCCGGAGCTGGGCGATGCAGGCGCTGGACCAGGCGAACCGGCCGTGGCGGCTCGCCTTTGTCAGCCACAGCCTGTCCGCGGTCGAGGCGATCGCGGCGCAGGGCCTCGCGGTGACCGTGGTCAAGTCGGGGACGTTTCCGCCGACGCTGCGTCGGCTGACCGCGCGCGATGGCATGCCGCGGCTGCCGCGGGCCGAGATCCGGCTGCATCGCGCGCAAAACCTGTCGCACGCGGCGTCACTCCTGGCCGATCATCTCGTCGCGGCGCTGCTGCAGCCGGCGAGGCGAGCGGCGATCTAATAGGTCGCGCGGCCGCCGGAGACGTCGAACACCGCGCCGGTGGAGAAGGCGCAATCCTCCGACGCCAGCCACGCCACCATCGAGGCGAGCTCCTCGACCTGCACGAAGCGGGCCTTCGGGATCTTCGACAGCATGAAGTCGATGTGCGCTTGCGTCATCTGGTCGAAGATCGCGGTCTTCGCCGCGGCCGGCGTCACCGCATTGACCAGGATGTCGTGCTGCGCGAGCTCCTTGCCGAGCGATTTGGTCAGCGCGATCAGGCCCGCCTTCGATGACGAATAATGCGCGGCGTTCGGATTGCCTTCCTTGCCGGCGATCGAGGCGATGTTGACGATGCGGCCGTATTTCTGGCCGATCATGGTCGGCACGATCGCCTTGCAGCAGATGAAGGGACCCTCGAGATTGATGCGCATCACCCTGCGCCAGTCGTCGAGATCGGTTTCCCATACCGGCTTGTTGGCTCCGGTGATACCGGCGTTGTTGACGAGAATGTCGATCTTGCCGAACGCCCGCAGCG
Source organism: Bradyrhizobium sp. BR2003 (assembly GCF_009720285.1). Taxonomy (NCBI): domain Bacteria; kingdom Pseudomonadati; phylum Pseudomonadota; class Alphaproteobacteria; order Hyphomicrobiales; family Nitrobacteraceae; genus Bradyrhizobium; species Bradyrhizobium sp. BR2003. Next base: position 290,610 of record NZ_SMYJ01000014.1, on the reverse strand, counting down.
TTTGATCGCGCGCGGCGTCGACCGCGCCGGGATCGGTGACGTCGGTCTTGATCGCGATCACGTTCTCGCCGATCGCCCGCGCGGTCTTCTCGGCCAGCGGCTGGTCGAAATCCCAGATCGCGACCTTGGCGCCCGATGCGACAAAGCGCTCGGTGATGGCGCGGCCAAATCCCTGCGCGCCGCCGGTGACGACGGCACAGCGGCCGTTGAGATCGATCTTGTTCATTGCCCTGTCCTTTGACGTTTTCCTCAGATGCTCCACATGCGTTGGCGGAGAAATCGTGCCTTGCCTCTCACCCGGACTGCACCGGACGAAGCTTCGCATCGCCGAGAGCAATCCGACCTCTCCCCGCCAAGAGCGGCGAGAGGTTAGAGCTAAAGCGTCCAGCCGCCGTCGATGACGTGCGCAACGCCTGTGGTGAACGAGCTTTCGTCGCTGGCGAGATAGACGGCGAGCGCGGCGATTTCCTCGGCGGTGCCGAGCCGGCCCATCGGCTGGCGCGCAACGAACATCTCGCGTCCCTGCGGGCCGGCAGCCGCCGCACGCTCGAGCATCGAAGGCGTCTCGATGGTGCCGGGGCAGATGCAGTTGCAGCGGATGCCCTTGGTGATGAAATCGGCCGCGACCGAGCGCGTCAGTGCCGCGACCGCGGCCTTGGTGGCGCTATAGACGTAGCGGTTCGGCGCCGCCTTCACCGCGCCGGCGGCGGAGGCGATGTTGACGATGGCGCCGCCGCCCTGCGCCAGCATGCCGGGCAGGAAAGCGCGCGTGGTGCGGTGCATCGACTTGACGTTGAGGTCGAAGGAGAAGTCCCAGTCGTCGTCCGAGCACTCCAGCGCAGTGCCGTGATGCACGAAGCCCGCGGCATTGAGCAGGATGTCGGTCTTGCCGCCGCGTTTTGCCATTGCCTCGACGGCTGCGGTGTCGCGCACGTCGAGCTTCGCAACCTCGGCGACGCCCTCCTGCTTGAGCAGCGCAAGCTTGCCTTCGTCGATATCGGTCGCGAACACGGTCGCGCCCTCGCGGGCAAAGGCCAGCGCGCAGGCGCGGCCGATGCCGACGGCCGCTGCGGTTACGAATGCGCGTTTACCCTTCAGGCGGTCTGACATGCGTTTCTTCCTTCTTTGGCGATTGCAGTGTCATGCGCGGGCTTGACCCGCGCATCCATCTTTCGACCAGCGATGGATTGCCGGGTCGAGCCCGGCAATGACGGTTTGCGTCCTAGTGATTATCGCGCGCCACGCCGACCTTGCCGGCGATGTCGTGGTAGCGCGTCGCGAGCTCGAGGCAGGCGCCGGTCGCGTGCTGGCCGACGGTCTTGCGGTAGAGCTCCTGCCACGGCGTCTGGTTCGCCGGATGCGGGAAGCCGCCCTTGGCCTTCAGTTCGGCGCGGCGGGTGCGCAGCTCATCCTCCGAGATCATGATGTTGGCGCTGCCCTTGTTGAGGTCGATGCGCACCTTGTCGCCGGTCCTCAGGATGGCGAGCCCGCCATCGGCGGCGGCCTCCGGCGAGGCGTTGAGGATCGAGGGCGAGCCCGAGGTGCCGGACTGCCTTCCGTCGCCGATGCAGGGCAGGGACAGGATGCCGCGTTTGATCAGCGCCGCGGGCGGCTGCATGTTCACCACCTCGGCGCCACCGGGATAGCCGATCGGGCCGGTGCCGCGGACGAACAGGATGCAATGCTCGTCGATGTCGAGCGCGGGATCCTCGATGCGGTTGTGATAATCCTCCGGCCCCTCGAACACGATGGCGCGGCCCTCGAAGGCATTGAGGTCCTTCGAATTGGACAGGTACCGGTCGCGGAATTCCTTCGAGATCACGCTGGTCTTCATGATCGCGGAATCAAAGAGATTGCCGCGCAGCACGATGAAGCCGGCGTCCTTCACCAGCGGCTTGTCGTAGCTCCAGATCACGTCGCCGTCGGGCGCAGGTGCTTCCTTGCAATTCTCGCCCATGGTGCGGCCGTTGACGGTGAGGGCGCCTTCGTGGATGCGCTTGTGCTTGATCAGCTCGCGCACCACCGAGGGCACGCCGCCGGCGCGGTGATATTCCTCGCCGAGATAGAAGCCGGCCGGCTGCATGTTCACCAGCAGCGGCACGTCATGGCCGTATTTCTGCCAGTCGTCGATCGACAGCTCGACGCCGACATGGCGCGCCAGCGCATTGATATGGATCGGTGCATTGGTCGAGCCTCCGATCGCGGAGTTGACCACAATGCAGTTCTCGAACGCCTCGCGCGTCAGGAAGTCCGACGGCTTGAGGTCTTCCCAGACCATGTCGACGATCCGCTTGCCGGTCTCGTAGGCGATCTGGCCGCGCTCGCGATACGGCGCCGGGATCGCCGCGCAGCCCGGCAGCGAGAAGCCGAGCGCTTCCGCGAGCGAATTCATGGTGGAGGCGGTGCCCATCGTGTTGCAATGGCCGACCGAGGGGGCCGAGGAGGCCACGATCTCGATGAATTGCTCATAATCGATCTCGCCGGCGGCGAGCCGCTCGCGCGCCTTCCACACCACGGTGCCGGAGCCGGTGCGCTGGCCTTCGTGCCAGCCGTTCAGCATCGGGCCGCCCGATAGCACGATCGCCGGCAGGTTGACGGTGGCCGCCGCCATCATGCAGGCCGGCGTGGTCTTGTCGCAGCCGGTGGTCAGCACCACGCCGTCGAGCGGATAGCCGAACAGCACCTCGACCAGGCCGAGATAGGCGAGGTTGCGGTCGAGCGCCGCGGTCGGGCGCTTGCCGGTCTCCTGGATCGGATGGGTGGGAAACTCCATCGCGATGCCGCCGGCGGCGCGGATGCCCTCGCGGACGCGGTGTGCGAGCTCAAGGTGATGCCGATTGCAGGGCGACAGGTCGTTGCCGGTCTGCGCGATGCCGATGATCGGCTTGCCCGACTGCAATTCCTCGCGCGTCAGGCCGTAATTGAGATAGCGCTCGAGATAGAGCGCGGTCATCCCCGGATTGTGCGGGTTGTCGAACCATTCCTGGGAGCGGAGCCTGCGGCCCTTGCCCTTGCTGGTCGCGCCTGCGGCGTCGTGCCCGTTGGTGGGGGATTTTGTCATTGGTTTCTCCCGCAATGCAAACTCTGGTGGGCCCATTCAAGGGCTCTGGTTCAACGTCGTTGCTACCTTGCGCAAATCGTCGTGCATTACAAACCCGACCGATCACGCACAGGTGTTTCGTGTGATGGATTGGACCTTAGTTGAAGGGTCTTGGTTGCGCTATCATTTTATCATTTTTCGCGTCCTTTGTGACCGGCAGGTACCGGGCGAAGTCAATTGCGTCGCGCCGAGCTTTGCCGTTCCATGACACTGAAGCCGAGATCGACGACGGGTTCGGCGGGCCGGCGCCCTTCCAGCGTCTCGATCACCATCACGGCAGCGTTTCTGCCCATTTCGTAACGATTGGTGCGCACGCTGCTCAGTGTCGGCTCGCTCGACGCCATGAATTCGAGGTCGTTGAAGCCGACGATCGCCATTTGCTCCGGCACCGCCATGTGCCGGCGCTTGCATTCGAACAGCGCGCCGAGCGCAAGGTCGTCATTGACGCAGAACACGGCGTCGATGTCGGGCGCCTTGGCGAGCAGGTCGGCAAACAGCGTGCCGCCGAGCGTGACCGAGGTCGGGATCGCCGTTGTCACAATAAGCTGTGGATCGAACAGCGCGGCTTCCGTCATCGCGAAGCGATAGCCGTCGAGCCGCCGTTGCACCCGCGGGTCCATCCGCGCGCCGAGGAATCCGATCCGCCGGTAGCCCTGCGCGAGCAGGTGGCCGATGGCCGCTTTTGCGGCGTCAAAATGCGAGAATCCGATCATCATGTCGATCGGGGAGGGACCGACCTCCATGATCTGGACGATCGGACAATCGACCGTCTCCATGATGCGGCGGGAATCGGCGGTCTGGTTGATGCCGGTAATGATCAGCCCGGCGGGCTTCTGTGCCAGAAACAGACGCAGCAGGCGCTCTTCCTGCAGGATGCTGTAGCGGGTGTTGGCGAGCTGAATGCTGTAGCGACTGCCGTCGAGCGCGTCATAGATGCCGCGCAGCACGTCGGAGAACACGTTGTTGGTCAGCGACGGGATCAGGACACCGATCACCTCGGTGCGCTGCGACGCAAGCGCGCGTGCCGCGAGATTGGGCACGTAACCGAGTTCTTTTGCCGCACTGTCGACCCGCGCGCGCTTGCCGGCCGAAAGTGCTTCCGGATTCCTGAAGAACCGTGAGGCCGTGATCGGACTGACACCGGCGAGCTTCGCGACTTCGGCGAGCCGGATCTTGCCTGGCGTGATGCGCTTTCGGGCCATTTGCCGCTCATATCACGACGTTCGTCGCAGACAAACTGATATTGACAGCGCTACCAAGCGATTGCTAATCGAACGATTGCCAAAACCGGATAAACTGCGGACAATAACGCCAGTCCAACAGCGCCGCGCACCCAGCGCGGCCGGAACAAAACAGAGCGGTGGCGGCACTCGTCGTACGTCGTCGGGAACTTGAGGGAGGGAAGTGGATGTCGTCGGTCCAGATTCGCGACGTGCGGAAATCGTTCGGCAATTTTGAGGTTCTGCACGGCGTGTCGATCCCGATCGAGGACGGCGAGTTCGTCGTTCTGGTCGGCCCCTCCGGCTGCGGCAAGTCGACCCTGCTGCGCATGCTGGCGGGGCTCGAGAACATCACCTCCGGCACGATCTCGATCGGCGACCGCGTCGTCAACAATGTCCAGCCCAAAGAGCGCGACATTGCGATGGTGTTCCAGAACTACGCGCTGTACCCGCACATGACCGTCGCCGACAACATGGGGTTCTCGCTCAAGCTGCGCGGCGCCAAGCCCGAGGAGATCTCGACCGGCGTCAAGCGCGCCGCGGAAATCCTTGCGCTGACGCCGCTGCTGGAGCGCTATCCCCGCCAGCTCTCGGGCGGCCAGCGCCAGCGCGTCGCGATGGGCCGCGCCATCGTGCGCGATCCCCAGGTGTTCCTGTTCGACGAACCGCTGTCGAACCTCGATGCCAAGCTGCGTGTTGCGATGCGCACCGAGATCAAGGAGCTGCACCAGCGGCTGAAGACCACGACCGTCTACGTCACCCACGACCAGATCGAGGCCATGACCATGGCCGACAAGATCGTCGTGATGCATGACGGCATCGTCGAGCAGATGGGTTCGCCGCTCGAGCTCTACGACACGCCGGCGAACCAGTTCGTGGCCGGTTTCATCGGCTCGCCGGCGATGAATTTCCTCAAGGGCAATGTGAAGGTGAACGGCGCCGCCTATTTCGAGGGACCGAACGGCGTCAAACTGCCCCTGAAATCGGCGCCGGCCAATTCCGACGGCAAGCCCGCGGTCTACGGCGTGCGGCCCGAGCACTTCACGATCGCCGATGACGGCGCCGAAGCCGAGATCGTGGTGGTCGAGCCGACCGGCTCGGAGACCCAGGTGTTCGCCAAGCTCGGCGGCGAGCAGGTCGTCGCCGTGTTCCGCGAGCGCCATCTGTTCAACCCGGGCGACAAGGTTCGGCTCAAGCCGGATCCGTCGCTGGTTCATCTGTTCGACGATTCGACGGGGAAACGACTGAACAGCTGACGGAGCGATCGATCTGAATGGCCGACCAACAGGCCAGATCAAAAACAACAAAAACACAATCATAGGGAGAAGGACGATGCACGATTTTACTCGCCGCTCGCTACTTCAGGGCGGCACGGCGCTGGCTGCAACCGGCATGCTCACCGGGCCGGCGCTGTTTGACTTCGCCAAGGCCTGGGCGCAGAGCGCGCCCTGGAAGGCGGAGCCCGGCGCCAAGCTCACCGTGATGCGCTGGAAGCGCTTCGTGCCCGCGGAAGACGATGCATTCAACGCCATGGTCGCGGCCTTCAAGTCGGCAACCGGCACCGAGATGAACGTGTTCAGCGAGTCCTTCGAGGACGTGCAGCCGAAGGCCTCGGTCGCCGCCAACACCGGCTCGGGTCTCGACCTCGCCTGGGGCCTGCACACGCTGCCGCAGCTGTTCCCGACCAAGGTTCTCAAGATGAACGACGTTGCCGACTATCTCGGCAACAAGTATGGCGGCTGGACCGAAGCCGCGGCCAAGACCTGCAAGCAGGGCAATGACTGGCTCGGCATTCCCGTCGCGACCGTCGGCGGCTATTTGACCTATCGCAAGTCGGCGGTCGAGAAGGCCGGCTTCAAACAGGTGCCGTCCGATTTCCCGGCCTATCTCGAACTGTGCAAGGCGCTGAAGAAGAACAACACGCCGGCCGGCTTCGCGCTCGGCCACGCCACCGGCGACGCCAATGCCTGGGTGCACAACATCCTCTGGGGCCACAACGCCTGGACCGTCGACAAGGACGACAAGGTCATCATCAACTCGCCGGAGACGATGAAGGCGCTGGAATATGCCAAGGCGCTGTCGGAGACCTTCATTCCGGGTGTCGCATCCTGGAACGACTCCTCCAACAACAAGGCCTTCCTGTCCGGCGAGCTGTTCCTGACCTCGAACGGCATCTCGATCTACGTCGCGGCCAAGGACGATCCGAGCAAAAAGGAGCTCGCCGAGGACATCGACCATGCGCTGTGGCCGGTCGGCCCGATCGGCAAGCCGACCGAGCTGCAGCTCGCGGTTCCGATCCTCGCCTTCAACTTCTGCAAATATCCGAATGCAGCGAAGGCGTTCATCGCCTTCATGCTGGAGAAGGAGAATTTCGAGAAGTGGCTGTCGGGCGCGCGGGGCTATCTCACCCACACGCTCAATGCCTACGACTCGGCTCCGGTATGGACCGCCGATCCGAAGAACGCGGTGTTCGGCCAGGCCTCGAAGCGCGCGCTGCCGGCCTCCGGCATCGGCACGCCCGGCGAGAAGGCCGCGACCGCGATCGCCGACTTCATCGTGGTCGACATGTTCGCGAACTACTGCACCGGGGCCAAGGACGGCAAGGCCGCGATGGCGGAGGCCGAACGGCAGCTGAAGCGTATCTATCGCTGATGTGATGGCCGCGGGCGGCGGAGAGCCGCCGCCTGCGTCATCATTGGAATGCCATCATTGGAATATTGCGTAGTCATGCTCAATCCGTTGAGCAATCGGGACATCGCCTATGGCTGACATCGCCCTTGCGCCGCGACGTGCGAAGACCGAAATCCGCGAAGCGACCGCCTGGGATCAGCTCCGCCACAACAAGAACTGGCTCGGCTTCTGGTTCATGCTGCCGGCGATGGCGTTCCTGATCTTCTTCCTGGCCTATCCGCTGGGGCTCGGCATCTGGCTGTCCTTCACCGACACCCGCATCGGCCGCGTCGGTCATTTCATCGGCACCGAGAATTATGAATGGTTGTGGGACGACGCCATCTTCTGGCTGTCGGTCTTCAACACGCTGCTCTACACCTTCATCGCGAGCGCCGTGAAGTTCGCGGTCGGGCTCTATCTGGCGCTGCTGCTCAACGAGCGCATGCCGTTCAAGGCGCTGTTGCGCGCCGCGGTGCTGATCCCCTTCATCGTGCCGACCGTGCTGTCGGCGCTGGCGTTCTGGTGGATCTTCGATTCCCAGTTCTCGATCATCTCCTGGTCGCTGAAGCATCTCGGCCTGATCACCCAGAACATCAATTTCCTCGGCGACACCACCTGGGCCCGGATCTGCGTGATCTTCGCCAATATCTGGCGCGGCGTGCCGTTCGTCGCGATCACGCTGCTGGCGGGTCTGCAGACCGTGCAGCCTTCGCTGTATGAGGCGGCGACGTTGGATGGCGCCTCGCGCTGGCAGATGTTCCGCTACATCACCTATCCCTTGCTGACGCCGATCATCGCCGTCGTGATGACGTTCTCGGTGCTGTTCACCTTCACCGACTTCCAGCTGATCTGGGCGATGACCCGCGGCGGCCCGGTCAACGCCACTCATTTGATGGCGACGCTGTCGTATCAGCGCGCGATCATCGCGGGGCAGCTGGGCGAGGGCGCCGCGATCTCGAGCGCGATGATCCCGTTCCTGCTCGCCGCGATCATGGTGTCATGGTTCGGCCTGCAACGCAGGAAGTGGCAGCAGGGAGAGAGCAATGACTGATCTTCCTGCCTCCAAAGTGGACCTCAAGAGCATCCTGTCGACGGCGTCGCGCGTCGACAACAGCGAGGGCATGAGCTACCTGCAGTCGGTGCCGCGGCGGATCGTGACGCTCTATATCCCGCTGTCGATCATCGTCATCATCCTGCTGTTCCCGTTCTATTGGATGGGGCTGACGGCGATCAAGCCGGACGAGCAACTGCTCGACCTCGACAAGTACAATCCGTTCTGGACCTGGAATCCGACCTTCAAGCACATCCACAAGCTGCTGTTCGAGAGCTACTATCCGCACTGGCTCTGGAACACGATGTATGTGGCGGTGGGCGCCACCGTGCTGTCGATCATCGCGAGCGTGCTTGCGGCCTATGCGATCGTGCGGCTGCGCTACAAGGGCGCCAATGTGGTCGGCGGCCTGATCTTCCTGGCCTATCTGGTGCCGCCGTCGATCCTGTTCATTCCGCTTGCGACCGTCGTGTTTCAGTACGGCCTGTTCGACTCACCCTTGGCTCTGATCCTGACCTATCCGACCATCCTGATCCCGTTCTCGACCTGGCTGTTGATGGGATATTTCAAGACCATCCCGTTCGAGCTCGAGGAATGCGCGCTGATCGACGGCGCCAGCCGCTGGCAGATCCTGATCAAGATCGTGCTGCCGCTCGCCGTCCCCGGCCTGATCTCGGCCTTCATCTTCTGCTTCACGCTGTGCTGGAACGAGTTCATCTACGCGCTGACGTTCCTGCAATCGACCCCGAACAAGACCGTGCCGGTCGCCATCGTCAACGAATTCGTTGACGGTGACATCTATCGCTGGGGGTCCCTGATGGCAGGGGCGCTATGCGGCTCGCTGCCGCTGGTTATTCTTTACGCGTTCTTCGTAGAGCATTATGTCTCGGCGATGACGGGTGCCGTGAAGGAATGAGCGCGCAAGGCCCGCAGCTGAATTCGAACAAGACAAGAAAAGGAGCAGGGTCGTGCACATTCTGATTCTGGGCGCCGCCGGCATGGTTGGCCGCAAGCTGACCGAGCGTCTCCTGCGCGAGGGCCGCCTCGGCAGGCAGGAGATCACCCGGATGACGCTGCAGGACGTGGTCGCGCCGGCCAAGCCCGCGAATGCCTCGATCCCGGTCAATGTGGTCGCATCCGATTTCGCCGATGCCGGCGCCGCGGCGCCGCTGATCGCCGAACGTCCCGAGGTGATCTTCCATCTCGCCGCGATCGTGTCGGGCGAGGCCGAGGCGGAGTTCGACAAGGGCTACCGGATCAACCTTGACGGCACCCGCTATCTGATCGACGCCATCCGTGCCGTTGGCGGCGGCTACAAGCCGCGGCTGGTGTTCACGTCCTCGATCGCGGTGTTTGGCGCGCCGTTCCCCGAAAAGATCGGCGACGAGTTCTTCCATACGCCGCTGACCAGCTACGGTACCCAGAAGTCGATATGCGAACTCCTGATCAACGATTACACCCGCAAGGGCCTGCTCGACGGGATCTCGATCCGCCTGCCGACAATTTGCGTGCGTCCGGGCAAGCCGAACAAGGCGGCGTCCGGCTTCTTCTCCAATATCATCCGTGAACCGCTGGCGGGCGAGGAGGCCGTGCTGCCGGTTTCCGAGGACGTCCGGCACTGGCACGCCTCGCCGAAATCGGCGGTCGGCTTTCTGGTTCACGCCGGCACGATGGATCTCAATGCGATGGGGCCGCGGCGCAATCTCAGCATGCCCGGGATGTCCGTCACCGTTGGCGAGCAGATCGCTGCGCTGGAGCGCGTCGCCGGCAAAAACGTCACCGCGCGGATCAAGCGGGTGCCCGATCCGACCATCATCAGCATCGTTTCGGGCTGGCCGCGCGATTTCGCCACCGACCGCGCGCTGAAGCTCGGCTTCACCACGGCCGAGAAGACGTTCGACGACATCATCCGGATCCATATCGAGGACGAGCTCGGCGGCAAGTTCGCGGCCTGAGCGGCGTCCGGGCTCAAGCATGATCCGGAAAAGTGCGAAGCGGTTTTTCCTCGCGACAAACGCGGAACGCGTTTGCGCGGAGATCATGCTCAGACAAGGGGCTAAGGCGCGATGATGATTCAACCAGGCTTCATCGCGCTCTAGCGCGGCGCTAGAGATGACCAGAGTTGCCAGCATCGGCGAATGTATGATCGAGCTGCGCCAGGCCCCCGGCGGCCAGCTCGGCGGGCTGTATTCGCGTTTCTATGGCGGCGACACGCTCAATACCGCGGTTTATCTGTCCCGACTCGGCGTCCACGTCGATTACTTCACGGCGCTCGGCGATGATGCGCTGAGCGATGAGATGATCGCGGGCTGGGCGAGCGAAGGCATCGGCACCAAGCATGTCGCGCGATCCGCGGGCAAGCTGCCCGGCCTCTATCTGATCCAGACCGACGACAAGGGCGAGCGGCGCTTCTTCCACTGGCGCGACGGCGCCGCCGCCCGCGACCTGATGGATCTGCCCGAAACGGAAGACATCCTGAACTCGCTCGCGACCTATGACGTCGTCTATCTCTCGGCGATCACGCTCTCGATCCTGCGCGAGGACGGGCAGGAGCGATTGCTGGCGGCGCTGAAGCGTGCGCGGCTGCTGGGGACGCGGTTTGCGTTCGACACCAATTTCCGCACCCGCGGCTGGCCGGACCTGAACGTCGCGCGGAAGGTCTTCAGCAGCGCGTTCGAGACGGCCGATATCGTGCTTGCCTCGACCGAGGATCTGGCGCCGCTTTATCCCGGCGAGAGCAACACAGCACTGCTGGCGGGCATCTCGAGCCCCGAGGTGGTGCTGAAGCTCGCCGAGCCGGCCTGCATCGTGCGCTCGGCCGGCGGAACGCGCGAGGTGAGGGCGGAGCAGCTCACCAAGCCGGTGGTCGATACTACCGCGGCCGGCGACAGTTTTGCCGCTGCCTATCTCGCCGCGCGGCTCGGCGGCGCCGAGCCCGAGGAGGCCGCGCGCGCCGGCCATCGGCTGGCCGGTGTCGTGGTATGCTATCCCGGCGCGATCATTCCCCGCTACGCCATGCCGCCGAAAAAGGCGCTTCGTCTCCCACCATCCCGCAAGGCCTCGCAATGACAACGACATCGAAGCAGGACCGGATCGCCGGGCTGATCCGTCAGGCCACCGTGATCCCGGTGCTGACCATCGAGCGGCTCGAGGACGCGGTGCCGCTGGCGAAGGCGCTGGTCGCCGGCGGCGTGCGGACGCTCGAGGTGACGCTGCGGACGGCGGTCGCGGTCGACGCGGCCAGGGCCATCATCGCCGGTGTGCCGGAGGCGATCGTCGGGATCGGCACGATCCTCAATGGTGACGACCTGGCGCGCGCCGAGGCGCTGGGCGCCAAATTCGGCATCAGCCCGGGGGCGACGCCCGAGCTGTTGACGGCGGCAGCCTCCAGCCGGCTGCCCTTCGCGCCGGGGATCGCAACCGCCTCCGAGCTGATGCAGGCGCTGGCCCACGGCTTCGACGTCGTCAAATTCTTCCCGGCCGAGCAGGCGGGCGGTATCAAGGCACTGCGGGCTCTGGCCGGACCATTTCCGCAGGTCAGGGTGTGCCCGACTGGTGGGGTCAGTGAGGTCAATGCGGCGACCTGGCTCGCCGAGCCGAATGTGCTGGCGGTCGGTGGTTCCTGGTTGTGCCCGGCGGCCGATATCCGCGCCGGCAACTGGGCCGGCATAACCGCCATGTGCGCGACGGCGATGAAAACGCTGAAAGCCGCCTGAAGATACGCTACATAAACCTCCGAACAGGAACAGGGAGATACAGCCATGACCGCCAGCATCGTGGGTTGGGCGCACACGCCATTCGGAAAGTTCGACGCGGAGACCGTCGAGGGTCTCGTGGTCAAGGTCGCCAACGAGGCGCTGGCTGACGCCGGCATCGCTGCGTCCGATGTCGACGAGATCATGCTCGGTCATTTCAACGCCGGCTTCTCGCCGCAGGATTTTACGGCCTCGCTGGTGCTGCAGGCCAATCCGGCGCTGCGCTTCAAGCCGACCACCCGCGTCGAGAATGCCTGCGCCACGGGCTCCGCCGCCGTGCATCAGGGCATCCGCGCCATCGAAGCCGGCGCCGCGAAGATCGTGCTGGTGGTCGGCGTCGAGCAGATGACGAAGACGCCGGGCCCGGAGATCGGCAAGAACCTGCTCAAGGCCTCGTATCTGCCAGAGGACGGCGACACGGTCGGCGGCTTCGCCGGCGTGTTCGGCAAGATCGCGCAGGCCTATTTCCAGAAATACGGCGACCAGTCCGATGCGCTGGCGATGATCGCCGCCAAGAACCACAAGAACGGCGTCGCCAATCCCTATGCGCAGATGCGCAAGGATTTCGGCTTCGAGTTCTGCCGCGCCGAGAGCGACAAGAACCCGTTCGTCGCCGGTCCCTTGAAGCGCACCGACTGCTCGCTGGTCTCGGACGGCGCCGCCGCGCTGGTGCTGACCGATGCCGAGACCGCCAAAACCATGGGCAAGGCGGTGAACATCCGGGCCACCGCGCATGCGCAGGATTTCCTGCCGATGTCCAAGCGCGACATCCTGCAGTTCGAAGGCTGCACCACCGCCTGGCAGCGCGCGCTGCAGAAGGCCGGCCTGCAGCTCTCCGACCTGTCCTTTGTCGAGACCCATGACTGCTTCACCGTCGCCGAGCTGATCGAATATGAAGCGATGGGCCTGACGCCGAAGGGACAGGGCGCGCGTGCGATCATGGAAGGCTGGACCCAGAAGGACGGCAAGCTGCCGGTCAATCCGTCCGGCGGTCTCAAGGCCAAGGGCCACCCGATCGGCGCCACCGGCGTCTCCATGCATGTGATGAGCGCTATGCAGCTCACGGGGCAAGCACCCGAGGGCATGCAGCTCAAGAACCCGCAGATCGGCGGCATCTTCAACATGGGCGGCGCCGCGGTCGCCAACTACGTCTCGATCCTCGAGCCGGCGAAGTAGCTTGAACATTGCCGAATGGCTGGCGGCGACGGCACGGGCGCGTCCCGACGCGCCGGCGCTGCTGACCGGATTCGATCTCGACGCCGACTACGCCACCTTTGCCCGCCGCGCCGCCTCGATCGGGGCGGCGCTGGCACGCGATCACGGCATTGCCGCCGGCGACCGCATCGCGCTGTTTGCGTCGAACTGCACGCAATATCTCGAATGCCTTTACGGCATCTGGTGGATCGGCGCCGCCGCGATCCCGATCAACGCCAAGCTGCACGGCCGCGAGGCGGCGTGGATTTGCGGCAATGGCGGTGCCAAACTCGCCTTCGTCTCCGATGACACGATCGATGCGTTGAACGAGGCGAAGGACGACTGCCCCGCCGGCATGACCACGCTGTCGGTCGGCAGCGACGCCTACAAGACGATGCGAGGCGGCGAGGGACCACCAGCGCCGCTGCCGCGCGAGAGCAATGATCTCGCCTGGCTGTTCTACACATCGGGCACCACGGGCCGTCCCAAGGGCGTGATGCTCAGCCACGGCAATCTGGTCGCAATGTCGCTGTGCTATCTCGCCGACGTCGATCCGGCGACGCCGCACGATGCCTCGCTCTATGCCGCGCCGATCTCGCATGGCGCCGGCCTCTACAATTTCCCGCACGTCCGGATGGGCGGCCGCCACGTCGTGCCGGAGTCCGGCGGCTTTGATCCGGATGAGGTGCTCAACCTCGGCCGCCAGCTCGACAATGTCGTGATGTTCGCGGCCCCCACCATGGTGCGCCGCCTGGTCGATGCCGCCAAGAGGGGCGGTGAGAACGGCGAGGGGCTGCGCACCATCATCTATGGCGGCGGTCCGATGTACACGGCCGACATCCTTGATGCGATCGCGACGATGGGCCAGCGCTTCGTTCAGATCTACGGCCAGGGCGAGTCGCCGATGACGATCACGGCGCTGTCGCGCAGCTGGTACGCCCGGAGCGATCATCCGCGCTATCTCGAACGGCTGGCCTCGGTCGGGCTGGCACAGAGCGTCGTCACGGTGCGCATCACCGACAAGGACGGTAAGCCACTGCCTGCCGGTGAGACCGGCGAGATCGAGGTCAAGGGCGCGACCGTGATGCTGGGCTACTGGAACAATCCGAAGGCCAATGCCGAGACGCTGAAGGACGGCTGGCTGCGCACCGGCGATGTCGGCCGGCTCGACGCCGATGGCTTCCTCACGCTGTCGGACCGCTCCAAGGACGTGATCATCTCCGGCGGCACCAACATCTATCCGCGCGAGGTCGAGGAAGCCCTGCTGACCCATCCCGATGTCCGCGAGGTCTCGGCCGTCGGTGTGCCGGATCCGGAATGGGGCGAAATCGTCGTCGCCTGCGTCGTGCTCGCGGACGGCGCCGCCGCTGACGACGGCAGGCTCGACGCGCATTGCCTTGCCTCGATCGCCCGCTTCAAGCGGCCGAAGCGCTATGTCTATCTCGATGCACTGCCGAAGAACAATTATGGCAAGGTGCTGAAGACCGCGCTGCGGGAGATGCTGGCCAAAGGCATGGGCTAAATCGCGGCGAGGCTGGGTTGGATCGAAAACATCGAAAACAACCCCATGCACAGTAAGGATTGGGGCCACCAGAGCGGTTAAGGGATAGGCCGCCGCCTCCCGCCGCGCTAAGCTGCCTGCGCTTGTCACCGGGAGAACGGACCATGGGAATCGAGACGTCTCTGTCGCTGTCGGAAGTGAACGATCGCATCGCGATCCTCCGGGACAATATCAGGCAGCTGATCGAGCAGGCCGCGGGCGCAGCCGGCGCCGAAGTCGAGGAGCGCATTGCCGAGCGGCTCGAGCAGCAGAATGCGGAACTGGAAAAGCTCCTGAAGGCGCGCGAGGTGATGACGGGGCAGTCGCCGGCATAGGGGCGGCGGTGAATACGCTTCGTTTGCTCGCCCCGCGTTCCGCCGCACGGAAGCGGCCCGGCCGCCGCCATGCATACGCCCATACGCCCGGTGCAGCTTGATCTCTTTGAGAAGCTCCCGTTACTAGCTCCATAACCACGACATCCGGGAGCGAACAGGACGATGGGACCACTGCAGGGTATCAAGGTCGTCGACATGACGACCGTGCTGATGGGACCCTACGCCACGCAGATGCTTGGCGATTACGGCGCCGACGTCATCAAGGTGGAATCGCCCGATGGCGACGTGACGCGTCAGATCGGCCCGACACGGCATCCCGGCATGGGACCGGTGTTCCTCAACACCAACCGCAGCAAGCGCTCGATTTGCCTCGATCTGAAGAAGCCGGCGGGGCGCGAGGCGGTGCTGCGGCTGATCGCGAAGGCCGACGTGCTGGTCTACAATGTGCGCCCGCAGGCGATGGCGCGGCTGCAGCTCGGCTATGACGTCGTTTCCGAGGTCAACCCGCGGCTGATCTATGCCGGCGTGTTCGGCTTCGGCCAGGAGGGACCTTATGCTGCCAAGCCCGCCTATGACGACCTGATCCAGGGCGCGACCGCGTTGCCCGCGCTGATGGCGCAAACCTCGGACGGCGTGCCGCGCTATGTGCCGAACGCGCTGGTCGATCGCATCGTCGGCCTCACCGCGGTCGGCGCGATCTGTGCGAGCCTCGTGCATCGCGACCGCACCGGGCAGGGCCAGCGCGTCGACATTCCGATGTTCGAGACCATGGCCGGCTTCGTCATGGGCGATCACATGGGCGGCCTGACCTACGATCCGCCGCTCGACAAGGGCGGCTATGCGCGGCATCTGTCGCCCGACCGGCGACCGTACAAGACGCTCGACGGCTATATCTGCGTGATCGTCTACAACGATAAGCAGTGGGAGAATTTCTTCAAGGCAACCGGCCGCGACGATCTGCGCAGCGATCCGAAATTCGCGACCTTCGCCGGCCGCGCCAGCAATATCGATGTCGTCTACGCCGAGCTCGCACGTATTCTCCAGACCAGGACCACTGCCGAGTGGAACGCGATCCTCGAAAAGGCCGACGTGCCCGTGATGCCGATGCACGATCTCGAGAGCCTGCTCGAGGACCCGCATATGGTCGCGACCGGCGTCTTCCCCGTGGTCGATCATCCGACCGAAGGCCGGATCCGCAGCATGACGCCGTCGGCGCGCTGGTCGGAGACCAGGGTCGAACCAAGCCGGCTGGCGCCGCGGCTCGGCGAGCACAGCGAAGAGATCCTGCGCGAGGCGGGTTTCTCCACCGAGGAGATCGCGGCGATGCTGCGCGACGGCGCGGCCAAGGCGGCGAACGCATAGGAGACGACAGATGGACTTCGCACTGTCCGCCAATCAGGAATCGATCCGCGACGCGGTGGCAAAAATCTGCTCGCGCTTTGACGAGGCCTACTGGCTGAAGAAGGACAAGGAGGGCGGCTATCCGGCCGACTTCCACCGCGCGCTGGCCGATGCCGGCTGGCTCGGCATCTGCATTCCCGAGGAGTATGGCGGCTCCGGGCTCGGCATCACCGATGCCGCGATCATGATGCGCACGATCTCCGAATCCGGCGCCGGCATGTCCGGCGCGTCCGCGGTGCATATGAACGTGTTCGGGCTCAATCCGGTGGTGGTGTTTGGCACCAGCGAGCAGTGCCAGCGCATGCTGCCGCCGATCATCGACGGTCGCGACAAGTCCTGCTTCGCGGTGACCGAGCCCAATACCGGCCTCAATACCACGCAGCTCAAGACCCGCGCGGTGCGCCAGGGCGACAAATACATCGTCAACGGCCAGAAGGTGTGGATCTCGACCGCGCAGGTCGCCAACAAGATCCTGCTGCTCGCGCGCACCACGCCGCTGGAGGAGGTGCGCAGCCCGACCCATGGCCTCAGCCTGTTCTACACCGATTTCGACCGCAAGCGCGTCACCGTGCACGAGATCGAGAAGATGGGCCGCAAGCCGGTCGATTCCAACGAGCTGTTCTTCGAGAATTTCGAGATCCCGGTCGAAGACCGCATCGGCGAGGAAGGCCGCGGCTTCGAATACATCCTTCACGGCATGAATCCGGAGCGCATCCTGATCGCGGCCGAAGCGGTCGGCCTCGGCCAGATCGCGCTGAAGCGGGCGTCGGAATACGCCAAGGGCCGCATCGTGTTCAACCGGCCGATTGGCATGAACCAGGCGATCCAGCATCCGCTGGCGAAGTGCTGGATGGAGCTGGAGGCTGCCTGGCTGATGGTGCTGCGCGCCGGCTGGCAATATGACCAGAACCTGCCGTGCGGCCCCGCGGCGAACTCGGCAAAATATCTCGCCGCGGAAGCCGGCTTCCATGCCTGCGAGCAGGCGGTGATGACCCACGGCGGCTTCGGTTACGCCAAGGAGTATCACGTCGAGCGCTATTTGCGGGAATCGCTGATCCCACGCATCGCGCCGATCAGCCCGCAGCTGATCCTCAGCTTCATCGGCGAGAAGGTGCTCGGCCTTCCGAAGTCGTATTGATGTTAAGCCGTCATTCCGGGCGCATCAAACATGCGAGCCCGGAATCTCGAGATTCCCCGGTTCGCAATTGCGCACCTGCGGTCTGGTCCTACGGTCCATCCCGGAATGACGTGGAAAGAGAGAGTACGCTGACATGAGCTTCGTCACCGGCGTCGGCCTCACGTCCTACGGCAAGCATGAGGGCCTGTCCTCGCTCGACCTGATGAGCAGGGCGGCCCAGCTTGCGATCTCGGATGCCGGGCTGAAGCGCTCCGACATCGACGGCATCCTCTGCGGCTACTCCACGGTCTCGCCGCACATCATGCTGGCCACGGTATTCGCCGAGCACTTCGGCATTCGCCCGTCTTACGCGCACGCCGTGCAGGTCGGCGGCGCCACCGGCCTTGCGATGACCATGCTGGCGCATCACCTGGTCGACGCCGGCGTCGCAAAGCACGTGCTGGTGGTCGGCGGCGAGAACCGGCTGACCGGGCAGAGCCGCGACGCCTCGATCCAGGCGCTGGCGCAGGTCGGGCATCCCGATTACGAGGTGACGCTGGGGCCGACGATCCCGGCCTATTACGGCCTCGTCGCGACGCGCTACATGCATGAATATGGCGTCACGCAGGAAGACCTTGCCGAGTTCGCGGTGCTGATGCGCAAGCACGCGCTGACGCATCCCGGCGCGCAATTCCACGAGCCGATCACGGTTGCCGACGTGATGGCCTCCAAGCCCGTAGCGATGCCGCTCAAGCTGCTCGACTGCTGTCCGGTGTCGGACGGCGGCGCGGCGTGCGTGATCAGCCGCGAGCCGACCGGCGAGCGGCAGGTCCGCGTCCGCGGCTGCGCCCAGGCGCATACCCATCAGCATATCACCGCCGCGCCCGCGCTCAGCGAACTCGGCGCCGAGATTTCGATCGCGAAGGCGAAAGAGGTGTCGGGGATCGCGATCCCGGACGTGCGCTACGCCGCGGTCTATGACAGCTTCACGATCACGCTCGCGATGCTGCTGGAGGATCTCGGCCTTGCCGGACGCGGCGAGGCGGCGGCGCGGGTGCGCGCCGGCTATTTCAATCAGGATGGCGAGATGCTGCTCAACACCCATGGCGGCCTGCTCAGCTATGGCCATTGCGGCGTCGGCGGCGCGATGGCGCATCTGGTCGAAACCCATCTGCAGATGACCGGCCGCGCCGAAAATCGTCAGGTGCGCGACGCCTCGGTCGCGCTGCTGCACGGTGACGGCGGGGTGCTGTCGTCGCATGTCAGCATGTTCCTGGAGCGCGTGCGATGAGCGGACCGATCGTGGACTGGACCAAGGCCACTGAAGCCATCGTCTACCAGACCTGCAACGGCTGTGGCGCGCGGCAATATTTCCGCCGCAGCTTTTGCGCCGCCTGCGGTTCGCCCGATCTTGCCGAGCATCGCGCGAGCGGGGCAGGGACGGTGTATGCGACCTCGCTGGTCTGCCGCGCCGCGACGCCGGAGACGCGGGCGCATGTGCCGTACAACATCGTGCTTGTCGATGCCGACGAGGGCTTTCGCATGATGGCCCATGGCGACAACGACCTCGCCATCGGCGACAAGGTCGCGGCGCGCTTCACGCAATTCGCGGGACGGCTGGTTCCATATTTCGCAAAGGCGAAATGAGGGGCTGAACGATCCAATCAGAACGCGAGACCAGGCTGAACTGGTTCGCTCTTGCCCCTCATAGTTTGCGGATACTAAAGCGCGATGAGATTAGGCTGAATCATCATCGCGCTTTAGCACCTTGTTTGAGCATGATCTTTTCGGAAAACCGCTTCGCACTTTTCCGGATCATGCTTTAGTGCCAATAAAAGATGACGCTGGCGATGACGAGCATCGCCGTCACCGCCAGCATTTGCGCAAGCGCTTCCGAGGCCGCCCTCTTGGTGGCTTCTTTCATGCGTTTCCCCTAGACTTGGGCGTGACTCATCGTTGCGCGAATTGCGCGCAAGACGGCCGGATTTTTTACTCGGAACACCCCGCGTCGAGCATTCGCTTTGACGAGTCCCCACTCAGCGAATATCGACTGTGACAAGGTTGTCTGGGAATGCGGCGGCAATTTGACTCGCGCGTGTTGCTCCTGCGACAGCAGCCCGTACAAAGCGTTTTCGAGCGAAGTGGATACCGGTTCGCGTGAAGAAAACGCGTCAAAACAAAGATCTAGAGCCCCGTTCCGATTTCATCGGAACGGAAAAGGCTCTAGTGTTTCGGAACCCGACAGAAACGACAGCAAGATCAAGGTTAGGAAATGGCCCGTATCGACTACTCCGATCCCGCGAAGGCAAGCCCGCGTACCCGCGAGATCCTCGACAAGAACCGCAACGCCAACATCTTTCGCATGATGGCGCATTCGCCAAGCTACTTTGAACAGTACTGCCGGCTCGGCGGCGCGATCCGCCACAAGGGCGAGCTCGATCCCGTCGTCCGCGAGCTTGCGATCACGCGCACCGGCATTCTCTGCGAGGCGCCCTACGAGATCGTCGCGCACAAGCGCATCGGCAAGAATGTCGGCGTCACCGACGAGCAGAACGCTGCGCTCGAAGACTGGCAATCGGCGACCTGCTTCAACGAGGTGCAGCGCGCGGCGCTCGCCTTCACCGACGAGATCGTCAAGCTGAAGAAGCCGACCGACGCGACCTTCAAGACGATCGCGGCGAAGCTGACGCCGGCCGCGCTGATCGAGCTGCAGCTCTCGGTCGGCTTCTACATCATGACGTCGAAATTTCTCGAGACCTTCGAGATCGACTTGCAGCCGGTGACGGAAGTGGTGAGCTAGGCGCGAGCACGACACTCGAGCCTGTCTCCACTTGCATTGTTGCTAACATTGCTGGACTAGCGCTTACCGCACGTCATGGCCGGGCTTGACCCGGCCATCCAGGCCTTTCTTCAAGAGGAGGACAAGACGTGGATGCCCGGGTCAAGCCCGGGCATGACGAGTTGCGAGAGCGAGACGAGCTCACAAGCGTCCTCGGACGAGAAGACCTACCCCGACGTCAACAGATCCACCTTGGCATTCGCCACGATCAGCCGATCGGCGAGGATCTGCGCGAGGTTGCGCATGATCCGCTCGCCGGCGCGCGGGTGCTGCTCGCGGAAGCGCTCGAAATCCCTGATCGCGAACTCATAGGCGGTCGCCGACATGTCGGCGAGCACGTCCGCGGAGCGCATCGGCTCCAGGAGCGCCATCTCCCCGAATGCCATGCCGGCCGTCAGCGTCGCGAGCCGGATGCCGTCGGGCAGGGTGACGTGAACCACGCCGCTGCGCAGGAAGAACAGCGAGGTCGCCTCACTCCCCGCGGCGATGACCTTTTCATTCTGCTGGTAGGTCCGGACGGTGCAGAGCGCGGCGAGATCGGCGATCTCGGCTTCGCTCAATCCGGCGAGCAGCGGCTGCTCGGAAAGCTCCGTGGTCTCGAGGAAGTCGATCGAGCCGCCATAGCGGTAGACGATCTGGTCCTCGGCCCACTCGATCGCGGTGTCGAGCAGATAGAAATCCCTGATATTGCCGAGCCGCCTGGTCCACTCGCTGATCGTCGCCCATGCGCGCGAGGTCCGTTTGATGCCGGAGAGGATCACCGTGACGCCGAGCTCGGCGAGCTCCTGGAACGCCTCGGCCACCAGCCTTGCACCCGCGCGGGTCGTCGCGGTGACGCGGCGCAGATCGAAGATCACGAATTCGGGCCGCGGGCTTCCGGCGAGGCGGCGCGAGACATAGTCGACATTGGAGAGCGACAGCGTGCCGACCAGCTCGATCACGCGCACCTCCTGGAAGTGCCTTGCCAGGATCTCCTGCTCCTGCGGCCGGCGCACTCGCCGCGACGGGTTCTTGCCGATATTGTAGTCGGCGATGATGCTGTGGCGGGCGTCGTCGCTGCGGTTCAGTATATGCAGGTCGTAATGCGCCGACAGCGTCTCGCACACCTTGATGCCGCGCACGCTGTTGCCGTGCTTGTCGAGTTTTGGCGAATAGCTGCCGAGCCCGAGCCGCGCCGGCAGCGCCGCCAGAATGCCGCCGCCGACGCCGCTCTTGGCGGGAATGCCGACGCGGTAGATCCATTCGCCGGCGTAGTCGTACATGCCCGACGAGGTCATCACCGAGAGCGTGCGCGCGATCGCGTAGGGCGTCACCACCTGCTCCTCGGTCAGCGGGTTGATGCCGCGGTTGGCGAGCGTCGCCGCCATCACGGCGGTGTCGCGCGCGGTGACCAGGATGGAGCATTGCCGGAAATAGACGTCGAGCACCGCAGGCACGTTCTCGGTGATCACGCTGTTGGTGCGCAGGAGATAGCCGATCGCCCGGTTGCGGTCGCCGGTGGCGCTCTCGGAAGCATAGACCGCCTCGTCGACATCGAGCTCACGCCCGGCGAAGCGGCCGAGCGCCTGGCGGATATAGTCGAACGCGCCGTCGCCCTTGTCGGTGTGGAGCAGGCCGGAGCAGGCGATCGCGCCGGCATTGACCATCGCATTGAACGGGTGGTTCTCGGCATTGAGCCGGATCGAATTGAAGGGGTCGCCGGACGGTTCGACGCCGATCACGCTTTCCACCCGTTCGGCGCCCAGCGTGTCCAGCGCCAGCGCGAACACGAACGGCTTCGACATCGACTGGATGGTGAACGGCACTCTGGTGTCGCCAACCTCGTAGACGTGGCCGTCGAGCGTCGCCAGGCTGATACCAAAATGGGCAGGGTCGGCCTTGCCGAGCTCGGGGATGTAGTCGGCAACCGCGCCGGCGGCCTCCGGCAGGAAGTCTGCGTAACAAGTGTGCAGAAACCGCAGCAGCGGCGGCTTCGAGCTGGACCAGGCCGTGGTGGTGGCGGTGACGGGAGGAGGCGATCGTTTCATCGCCTCTTGTTGTGCAACGCAATCAGGGCGCGCGCAACTGGTTCGGAACCAGCGCCTGACGGCGGACCAGCACCAAGGCGATCAGCACCGTCGGGGCGAGGATCGCGAGCCCCAGCAGCGATACCTGCAGCTGCGACAGCGGGTTGATGCCGCCGCCGGGCGTCGCGAGCACGAAGCCGCCGATCACCAGCAGCACCCGGAGCGGCCATTCCAGGGCGCCGGCGCCACGGAGGTCGCCGACGAAGGCCTGGTAGCCCTGGATGCCGCCACAGATGAACAGCGTGCCGCACGCCGCGAGCGCCATCAGGCCGAGGCCGGCGAGATAGGGGCTCGGCCCCTGCATCACCAGCGCGGGGTTCAGCACGAAGAAGAACGGGATGAAATAGATGATGCTGCCGACCCACATCGATTCCCACCCGGTCTTCATCGCGGGCGAGCCGGCGATACCGGCCGCAGCGAAGGAGGCGATCGCGACCGGCGGCGTGATCGACGACAGCATGCCCCAATAGAAGATGAACATGTGCACCGCCATCCGGTTCAGCCCGAGCTTCTCCAGCGCGGGCGCAACCAGGATGGCGAGGAAGATGTAGCAGGCGGTGGTGGTCAGCCCGAGGCCGAGGATCAGGCTGGTCAAGGCGCACATCGCGAGCAGCAGGAGCGCGTTGTCGCCTGCCAGCGTCAGGAGGTCGTTGGCAAGGCTCGAGACCACGCCGGTCATCGAGAACGCCCCGATCAGCAGGCCGCAACCGGCGAGGATGCCGACCAGCTCCACGAAGGTGCGGCCGTTGACCTCGAGGAATTTTCCGATCGTCCCGAGCGTCCAGCGGCTCTCCTTGGAGAAGATCTGGTTCAGCACCAAGAGCAGCGCGGTGGCGTAGAACGGCGCGTGGCTCTCGCGCTTGAAATACAGCAGCATCACGATCAATAGCGCGATCACGAAGACGTAGTACCAGCCGTTCTTGATCGTATCCATCACCCGCGGCAGCTCGGCGCGCGGAATGCCCTTCAGCCCGTGGCGCGCGGCGTAGGAGTCCACCTGCATGAACAGGCCGACATAGTAGAGCGCCGCCGGGACGATCGCGGCCACCGCGACCTCCGCGTAGCTGATATTAAGGAACTGCGCGATCACGAACGCGGTGGCGCCCATCACCGGCGGCGCCAGCACGGCGCCGGTCGAGGCACAGGCCTCGATCGCGCCGGCATAGGAGGCGCGGAAGCCGCTCTTCTTCATGACCGGGATCGTCATGGTGCCGGCGGTCAGCACGTTGGAGACGATCGAGCCCGACATCATGCCGAGCAGGCCGGAGGCGAAGATGCAGACCTTGGCGGCGCCGCCGCGGAACGTGCCGCACAGCGCGAAGGCGAGGTTGATGAAGAATTTTCCGGCGCCGGTCATCATCAGCGCGGTGCCGAACACCAAAAAGCCGATCACGGTGTCGGCGAAAGCCTGGATCGGAATGCCGAGCAGGCTCTCGCCGGACAGCACGTGATAGGCCGTGGTCTGGTCGAGCGTCAGCTGCGAGCCGCGGAACGGGCCGAGCCAGCTGGCCTCGGCGAACAGCGGATAGACGGTGAAGGGCAGCACGCTGAGCAGGAGGCTCCAGCCGCCGGTCCGGCGCAGCGCCTCCATCAGCATCACCCACATCACGAGGCCGGCAATGATGACGTTCCTCGGGGCGCCGTCGGACTCCCAGCCATATTGCGCCGCCTTGCGCACGTTCAGCATCAGCCAGATCGAGGCGGCGAAGGTCGCGACGGCAAGCGCGAAATCATACCAGGGAATGCGGTTCAGCGGCGCGCGCTCCGATCCGGGGAAGATAAGGAACGTGAAGGGCAGCATCAGCGCGATCAGCAGGTAGAAGTACTCGGTGTTGAGCTGGGTGTAGTCGATGAAGAAGCGCAGCGAGAACTGCTGGTTGATGCAGAGCAGGATGGTTGCGGCGGTTGCAACCACCAGCGCCCAGCGCCACACGCCGCGCAGGGTGCGCACGCGCGTGACCTCGGCTTCCTGCAGATTGTCGAGGCCGGCATGCGGATCCTCAAACTCGATTCTTTTCGCAGGCGCAGCCGCGGCGTTCTCGGGCATTACGCATCCCCCAATGTTGTCCGTTTTGCCCGTAGCCTAGAGCATGATCCGGAAAAGCGCGAAGCGGTTTTCCGGAAGCACCATGCTCAAACGGGCGGAAGCGCGATGACGATCAACCCGATCTCATCGCGCGTTGGCGGGTCTCACTCAAAGCCGTTGGGCATATTGGCTTTCGCAAGCGCGGCCGCGCGTGCCTTCATCCAGCCATCGAGGAAGGCCTTGTCATCCGACGGCGGGTTCGACTTGCCGTAATCCGCCCAGGCGGCGGCCAGCACCTCCTGGCGCTTGTAAAGCGCGTTATTGTGCGCCTCCTGATCGTCGCTCCAGTGGCCGGCTTCCTTGAGCGCCTTCACCGCGCCGGGATGCACGGGGACGACCCAGTTCTTGGTCTGCCGGTCGGCGCCGAGCCCGGCGGCGCCCGGCGCCGAGTCCTTGTAGGCGTCGTAGTTGACGATCATCGCCTTGGTGATCGCATAGATCTGGTCGGCCGGCTGCGCAGCATAGGCGACGAAGATCGGATAGGGGTAATTGCCGAGCTGGATCGGCTTGTCCGGCGAGATGCCGGCGCCGCATGTTGCGGTTTGCGGGAAGAAGAACGAGCCGACCTTTTTCACCCGTGCCCAGCCTTCCTTGTCGTCGGCGGGCAGCGGCGGCCACATCAGGCCGCGCGGCGAGGTCTCGGCTTCCTTGGCGGGGCCGGTGATCGTGGTGCCGAAGGCGGCATCGGTGTCGTTGTTGATCAGGCCTTTCCACATCGCGCCGTAGCTTGCGAACTCGACGATCTTGACGTCCTTCTGGGTGAGGCCGCCGAACGCGAGCATCGCGAGCGAGTTCTGGTTCAGCGCCGGCGAACCGACCACGAAGCCGACGCGCTTGCCGCGAAGGTCCTTCATTTCCTTGACGCCGGCATCGGCTGCCACGCCAAGCGCGCCGCAGTTGCAGTCCACCGACGACAACATGAGCTGCAGCGGCTGCGGGCCCCATTCCTTGGCGCCGAACTCGAACACGCCTTCCTGCGCGAAATAGGTGCCCGATCCCATCGCCGAGGAGACCGCGCGCTTGGCGCGCAGCGGTGCGAGCCGGGCGACGTCGTTGCCGGCCGGCAGCACGCGGACGTCGGTGCCGTATTTGTCCTTCATCATCTTGCCGACGCCGACCGCGATGTTGAAGCCGGCGGTGCCGGTGTCGTAGGCGGTCACCGCCATGGTCGGCGGCAGCTTGATGTCCTCGGCCGAGGCGGGCAGGGCAGCGAAGATCGAAATGCCGGCAAGAGCGGCGGGCGCGAGCGCCATCAGCCGATGGATCATAATTCCTCCCTTTGTTTCGCTGTGCGAAACTTTTGCGGGCGGGATGATTGCATCGTGATCCGACGATGGCAACGCTACCTCCGGCGCAAGCCGGCGATTTCGGCCGCTACATCACCGGACAGATTGTCGCGGCCGGACGGCAGGGGTGGGATCTCAGGTCTCGACGATCGCGACCGCCTGGCCTTCGGCGATGACATCGTCGATCTTGACCAGAATCGACTTGATTTTGCCTGCTGTCGTCGACGTGACCGGTATTTCCATCTTCATCGCTTCGACGAACGCAATCTCGTCGCCATTGCCGATGCTGCTGCCGGTCTCGACAGGAAGCGCGCAAACGCGCCCGGCAACTTCGGTCACAACCTTGATCTCTGGCATTCCACTCTCCGATACCGTCTTGCGGAAATTTCATCCGGCGAACGGCTTTTTGTTGTGGCGGCAGATTGCCTGAGGTAGATTCTTCTGCAAGTGGAATTTTATTCCGCAAGACGGAATGGAGCCAAATAGATGGGAAGGCGCTCGGAACGGCTTAGCAGGCAGGGAATGCTCGCCAGCGAGACAGGCGATGGCGATGTCATCCAGGTGGTGTCGCGCGCCTTTGACGTGTTGCGGTGCTTCGAGGGACACGAGGCCCGGCTCGGCAATCTCGAGATCTCGAACCGCTGCGGCCTGCCGCGTTCAACGGTGTCGCGATTGACGCACACGCTGACGCGGATGGGACAGCTGGTCTATCTGCCGCGCGACCAGAAATATCGCATCGGCCCGAGCGCGGTCGCGATGAGCACCACGATGATGAAGGGGCTGCAGCTGCGCAATCTGATCCGGCTGCGCCTGCAGGATGTCGCCGATCAGTTGCCCGGCACGGTGGGCTTCGTCATCCCCGACCGCTTTCATCTGGTCTATCTGGAGTTCGCCCGCGCGGCCAACGCGCTCGGCCTGCATGAGGCCACCGGCAGCCGGATCTCGATGGCGACCACCGCGGCCGGCCACGCCTATACGGCTGCGCTCGATCCCGCGGTCGGCGACGCGCTGATCGCGGAGATGGAAGGCGAGCTGCCCGACAGCGCCAAAATGCTGACGCCGCGCATCGAGGCCAACCGCCGGCATTTGCAGGAGCACGGCTACGTCGTCGCCTGCGGCCTGTGGAGCCCGCACATCAACGGCGTCGCGGTGCCGCTGTGGTCGCCGCAGTACCAGACCTATGTGGTCACCACGATCGGCCTGCTCTCGGCGATGTATGACGAGGCGCGGCTGCATCGCGAGGTCGCACCGCAAATGGTCGAGCTCGCCGCCGCACTCGGCAGCCTGCTCGAAGGCGCCGACGGCGACATCTTCAGCAATCGGATCGAACGCAAGTCGCTTCCGGTGACCGCCCATAACAACAACAAAATCCTCAAGACGGGAGCAGTGAATGAACTGGAAGCCGGAACTCGACGACCTCGCCCGCCGCGAAGCGTTCGCGCGGGAGATGGGAGGCGTTGACAAGGTCAAGCGGCAACGCGACCAGGGCCGGCTCACGGTTCGTGAGCGTATCGACAAGCTCGTCGACCAGAACAGCTTTCACGAGGTCGGTGCCATCTCCGGCATCGCCGAATACGACGAGAACAACGAACTCAAGCAGCTGACGCCGGCGAACTGCGTGTTCGGCCGCGCCAGGGTCGACGGCCGCACCGTGGTCGTGGTCGGCGACGACTTCACCGTGCGCGGCGGCTCGGCGGATGCATCGATCTCCACCAAGCCGCTGATGGCGGAGGAGATGGCGCATGACTTCCGCCTGCCGATCGTTCGCATGATCGAAGGCTCGGGCGGCGGCGGCTCGGTGAAGACGATCGAGACCAGGGGCGCGGCCAATCTGCCCGGCGGCGTCGGCGGCACGCGCTGGTACTGGTACACGACCGCCAATTTGGCGCGCGTGCCGGTGGTCGGTCTCGGGCTCGGCTCGGTCGCGGGCCTTGGTGCCGCGCGGCTTGCCGCCACGCATTACTCTGTCATGACCAAGAGCTCCGCGATGTTCGTCGCCGGCCCGCCGGTGGTGAAGCGCCTGGGGCAGGATCTGACCAAGCAGGAGCTTGGCGGCGCCGACATCCAGACCCGCGCCGGCGCGATCGACCAGGCCGTCGAAACGGAAGAGGATGCGTTCGATTACGCGCGGCGTTTCCTGTCCTATCTGCCGTCGTCGGTCTACGACCTGCCGCCGACCGTTCCCTGCACCGACGACCCGGAACGTGCCGAGGAATCGCTGCTGAAAGCCGTGCCGCGCAACCGCAAGCAGGTCTACAAGATGCGGCCGATCATCGATGCCGTCGTCGACAAGGGCTCGTTCTTCGAGGTCGCGAGCAATTTCGGCCGGCCTGTGATCACCGGGCTGGCGCGGCTCGAGGGCAGGGCGGTGCTGCTGCTCGCCAGCGATCCCTTCCACTATGGCGGCTCGTGGACCGCAGACGCCTGCCAGAAGGTGGTGCGCTGGGTCGACTTCGCCGAGACCTTCCATCTGCCGGTGGTCTATCTGATGGACTGCCCCGGCTTCATGATCGGGCTCGAGGCGGAGAAGACGGCGACCATCCGCCATGGCGTGCGGGCGATGGCGGCGGTCAACCAGAGCACGGTGCCGTGGTGCACCATCATCATCCGCAACGCCTTCGGCGTCGCCGGCGTGGTGCATCAGCCGGCCAACCGCTTCTCGATGCGCTATGCGTGGCCGTCGGCCTATTGGGGCTCGCTGCCGCTCGAGGGCGGCATCGAGGCGGCCTATCGCGCCGAGATCGATGCGGCCGCCGATCCCGCCGCCAAGCTGCGCGAGATCGAGGATCGCCTCAACAAGCTGCGCTCGCCGTTCCGCTCGGCCGAGAAGTTCTGGGTCGAGGAGGTGATCGACCCGCGCAAGACACGCTCGCTGCTCTGCGAGTTCGCGCGCCTCGCCGAACCGATCCGCACGGCCGGGCCGCCGAGCAACATGTCGACGCGACCATAAGGGCTCCTCAGACTCAACGCGTCATGCGCGGGCTTGACCCGCGCTCCATCGAATGAGCCATTCTAAGCGGATGGATTGCCCGGTCGAGCCCGGCAATGACGGCCTTGTCCTACTCCGCTTCCCGATGCACGTCGTGGATCACGATGCCCATGCCGTTTTCGGGCATCTTGATCCATTCGCGCCGCTTCAGCGAGCGCTTGGTGTCCTCGTGCCCGCTCACCCAGTGCTCGCGCATCGAGGTGCCGGAGAATTCGTGGTCCTTGGCGTCGCCCTCATATGCCTTCTGCTGATAGATCAGCTGCAACAGCGTGATGCCCGGCAGCCGGGCGTTTGCCTTCTTGAGCTGGCGCTCCTCGTCCGAGAGCTGATCGTCGGGGATTTTTCCCAGCGCGTTGTGCAGGGCGGTGCGCAGATTGTAGGTCTTGCGATAGACGTCGGTGTTGTAACGGGTACGCGACGAATACATGATGTCCTTGTGCCTGGCCATCACGTCCTGGATGTCGCGCGGCAGCGCGCCGCGCGCCGAGAACAGGTCGACCTGGAACACCAGCGAGTTCATGTTGTCTTCCTGGTCGAGCAGATGCTGCAGCGGCGTGTTGGAGACGATGCCGCCGTCCCAGAAATGATCGGTGCCGACCTTCACCATCGGCAGTGCCGGCGGCAGTGCGCCGCTCGCCATGATGTGCTCGGGAATGATCTCGTCATGGGCATTGTCGAAATAGATGAAGTTGCCGGACAGCACGTTCACCGCGCCGACCGCAAAGCGCATTGTCTTGGAATTGATGCGGTCGAAATCGACCAGCTCGAGCAAGGACTCGCGCAGCGGCGTGGTGTCGTAGTAGCTGGTGGCGGTGCGCGCGCCGGCCAGGCTGAACCACGGATTGGTCTGATGCGGGGTGAAGAAGCCGGGCTGCCCCAGCGTCGTCGTCAGCCATGAGCTGGTGAGATTGCGCGCCTTGCGGAAGATGTCGCCGTCCGGCGTGTAGTGCCAGATCTTGCGGTTGGTGATGCGATCCCAGAATGTGTGCAGCCGCTCCAGCCGCTTTTCGGGCGGATTGCCGGCGATGATCGCCGAGTTGATTGCGCCGATCGAGACGCCGCACACCCAGTCGGGCTCGATGTTGGATTCATGCAGCGCCTGATAGACGCCGGCCTGATAGGCACCGAGTGCGCCGCCGCCCTGCAGGACCAGGGCCACGCGATCGCAGCCTTCCGGACGCCAGCCGGGCGTCGCGTGATCGATATCGTCGAAATGTGGGGTTCGCGCGTCCATATCAGACACTCCAAAAATTCGCGGCGAGAATTCAGCGTGCCGATGACGCGGTGATGACAATTGCGGCGCTCACGCTCGGCGCATCCGGCATGCCTGCCTGCATGGTTAGCGTTGGCCTCGGCAGCGCGACCCGGGTCAACGCAAGCGCAACCTGGGTCACGCAGGCGTAACCTGGGTCACGCAGGCGTAACCGAGGTCATGCACCTGACGGAAATCCCTCACATCGCTGTCAATCTCGGCCGTTAGCTTCCGGGCAAATTTTTCAAACAGGGGGTTATTGCGATGCGCAGGGAAGATCTGCTCAAGCTTCCGTCGATGCCGGCCGCCGGCCCGAGCTATCCCGCCGGTCCGTATCGCTTCATCGATCGCGAATTCCTCGTCATCACCTATGAGACCGATCCGGAGTTGATCCGCGCCGGTCTGCCCGAGCCGCTGGAGCCGATCGAGCAGGCGATCGTGCATTACGAATGGATCAAGATGCCCGACAGCTCCGGCTTCGGCAGCTACACCGAGTCCGGCCTCGTGATCCCCGCGCGCCTGCATGGCGAAGAGGTCAACTTCGTCTGCCAGATGTATCTCGACGATGATCCGCCGATCGCGGCCGGCCGCGAGATCTGGGGCTTTCCGAAGAAGTACGCCCATCCCAAGCTCGAGATCGTCAAGGACACGCTGACCGGCACGCTGGAATATGCCGGCCAGCTCGTTGCGATGGGCACGATGGGCTACAAGCACGAGAGCATGGCAGGCAATGGCGACGTCACCCGCGCCACGCTTTCGAAGACGCAGGTTAATCTGAAGATGATCCCCGGCGTCGACGGTCATCTCGAGGTCTGCCAGCTGGTCGCGATCAACCTGACCGACATCGTCGTCAAGGGCTCCTGGATCGGACCGGGCCGGCTGCATCTGGTGCCGCATGTCAATGCACCGGTCGCCGATTTTCCGGTCAAGCGTGTCGTCGGCGCGCATCACTTCCTCGCCGATCTGACGCTGCCGTTCGGCCGCGTCGTGCACGACTACAACAAGGAGGCCGCGGAGGCGGCGGCGCCGACCGGTCTTGCGGCAGAGTAGGGCGGTCGCTGACATAAAACTGTAACAGGCGCGTCCTCCTATGTTGCGTCGAAGGGACGCGCTTGCTCAGCGTTGCGCGTGGGCGAGGTTTTGAAGATGTCATGTCGCGCGGTTGCGTCGTCGATTGCCCTGGGGGCCGGCCATGCTGGCTGACCCACCTCCCGCTCCGGTCGGGGCGCTGCTGACCCGCGAGGCGGTCCCCGGTCTGGTCTGGGCGTTCCGCCTGCATCACGACGGCCGCGCCGAGGCGCTTCCGATCGATGCGCCGATCGAGCCGAGCCATGACGGAAGGCTGTGGCTGCACTTCAACCTGACCGACGTCCGCACCCGGGCATGGCTCGCCAATATGCACATCCCGCAGCTCGCGCGGGACCTCTTGCTGTCGAATGACAATTTCCAGCAGATCCACGTCGTCGACAATTGCGTCTACGGCGTGTTTTCCGACCTGGTGCGGGATGTTGAAGCCGCGACCCGCGAGACCGGCTTCCTCCGCTTTGCGATGACCGAGCGTCTCCTGATCAGCGGCCGTCATCAGGCGTTGTGCTCCGCCGATGCGACGCGCCGCGTGCTCGAGGGCGGCCATCGCGTCGGCAGTGTCGCGGCGCTGCTGGAGAAGATCGTCGACGAGATCGCCGACACCATGGACCGCATGGCGGACAAGATCGGCACCGATATCGACGCGATCGAGGAGCGGGTGCTCGCCGAGGATACCGGATCCGAGCTGCGCAAGAATCTGAGCCGAATGCGCCGCACCTGTGTGCGCCTGCATCGCCAGCTTGCCGGCCTGCGCGTGCTGTTCCACCGGCTCGAGCAGAAGAATACCGACAATCTCAGCCCGGCGCTGCGGCTGCAGGCCGGCAAGCTCGCGCAGCGGCTCGACGGCCTCGACCACGACATCGTCGAACTGCACGAACGCAGCCGCCTGCTGGAGGAGGAGCTGCGCTTCAAGCTCGAGGAGGAGAGCAACAAGCACCTCCACGCCTTGTCCGTCGTCACCATGATGCTGCTGCCGCCGACGCTCGTCACCGGCATCTTCGGCATGAACACCAAGGGATTGCCGCTGACCGACGTCGACAGCGGATTCCTGGTCGCGGCCGGCCTCCTGGTCGGGTCGGCGCTGCTGGCCTATCTGCTGATGCGGCGGCTTGGCATCGTCAAATAGCGCGAGCGCACCGCGGCAATCCCGATGTGCAGAGCTATTTCCCGCGCGATGTTGGTGGCCGCGGCCCTCGCGCTCGGCGCGCCGGCGCATGCGGAAGACAAGCCCGTCGCCGATCGGATTGCGGATACGCGGGCTGCCCTCGAGGAGGCCGGCTACCAGTTCAGCCTGACCTATATCGGTGAGGGGTTTTCCAACGTCTCCGGCGGCGTCAGCAATGGCGCGGCCTATACCGGCCGTCTCGATCTCGGCACCACCATCGACCTCGAGAAGGCGATGGGCTGGACCGGCGCGACCTTCCACGCCAACATGTACCAGATCCACGGCGATGGGCTGTCGCGGAGCTATGTCGGCAATTTGTTCCTGGTGTCCGGCGTCGAGTCGCTGCCGGCGACGCGGCTCTATGAATTTTGGATCGAGCAGAAGCTGCTCGGCGGCAAACTCTCGGTGCGCGTCGGCCAGCAGGGTTCGGACGTCGAGTTCATCGACAGCCAGTACGACGACATCTTCATCAATTCGGCGCTGGGCTGGCCCGGCATTGTCGGCACCATTCTGCCGGCCGGCGGACCGTCGCCGCCACTTGCCGTGCCCGGCATCCGGATCAAGGCCAATCTGTCCGACCGCATCACCGCCTATCTGGCTCTGTTCGACGGTTCGGCTTCGCCGCCGCAGGGGACCGACGATCCGCAGATCTTGAACGCCCACGGGCTGAATTTCCGCGTCAACGATCCGCCATGGTGGATCGGCCAGCTCAAATACAAGCTCGAGATCGGTGAGAGCAGGCTGCCGGCGACCATCACCGGCGGCGCCTGGTATCACATGGGCTCGTTCGCCGACCAGCGCTTCTCGGCCGACGGGCTGTCGCTCGCCGATCCCGACAGCTCCGGCGACACGCGATGGCTGCGGCGGGACAACGGCATCTTCATGGTCTATGAGCAGCTGCTTGCGCGCGCCAGGCCGGACGCTGACAAGGGCGTCGCGTTCTTCATGCGCGCCTCGGTCAGCCCGTCGGACCGCAATCTGATCAGCACCTATGTCGACGGCGGCTTCCTGTTCTCCGGCTTCAGCGAGACCTATCCGGACGATCGGTTCGGCATCGCCGCGATCTATGCCAGGATTTCGGACGCCGCGCGCGCGCTCGACCGCGACACCCAGATCTTCACGGGCACGCCGTATCCGATCCGCGACTACGAGGCGATCCTCGAAATCACCTACCAGCACGTGGTGAACCCGAATTTCACCATGCAGCCGATGTTTCAATATATCGCCCATCCCGGCGGCGGCGCCGTCGATCCCAACGATCCGACGCAAACGCATCGGATCAAGGACAGCATGGTGTTCGGGATGCGCACCATCCTGTCGTACTGACCGGCGCACGCAGCGCAGGCAGCGGCCTCAGGCCGCGACCGGCTTCGGCTCCGCCACCGATTTCGGCTGCGGCCGTGCGATCGCCAGCGCGATCAGCGCGGCAAAGATGCACAGCGCACCGGCAATGAAGAACGCCGGCAGGTAGCTCTGATAGATCGTGCGCGACAGTCCGGCGCCGAACGCGGCGGCGCCGGCGCCGAGCTGGTGGCCGGCGAAGATCCACCCGAACACCAGATTGGCGCGCTCGGCGCCGAAGCGCTGCGCGGTGAGGCGCACCGTCGGCGGCACCGTCGCGATCCAGTCGAGGCCATAGAACATCGCGAACAGCGACAGCCCGTAGAACGTGAAGTCGGAGAACGGCAGGAATAGCAGCGACAGGCCGCGCAGGCCGTAATACCAGAACAGCAGATAGCGGTTGTCGTAGCGGTCCGACAGCCAGCCCGAGACGATGGTGCCGAAGAAATCGAAGATCCCCATCGCGGCGAGCAGGCTTGCCGCCTGCACCTGCGGGATGCCGTAGTCGAGGCACATCGGGATCAGGTGGACCTGGACCAGGCCGTTGGTCGAGGCGCCGCAGACGAAGAAGGTCGCGAACAGGATCCAGAACACCGAGGATTTCGCGCAGTCGCGCAGCGTGCCGAGCGCGGCGGTCACGATCGGCGCATTGGCCGGCGGCGGCGCGGGAAGCGGCGCGGTGCCCTCATCGCCGAACGGACGCAGGCCGACGTCGCTCGGCCGGTCGCGCATCACCATCAGCACGGCAAAGGCGGCAACGGCGAGCATGACGCAGACCAGCCCAAGCGCGACACGCCAGCCGAAGCGCTCGGTCAGCGTCGCGAGCAGGGGCAGGAAGGCGAGCTGTCCCGTCGCGACGCTCGCCGTGAGGATACCGACCACGAGGCCGCGTCGCGCCACGAACCAGCGCGCCGCGATGGTCGCGCCGAGCACCAGCGCGGTCATCCCGGTGCCGATTCCGATCACGACACCCCACAGCAGGATGAGCTGCCAGACCTGCGTCATGGCGAGCGAGGCCAATAATCCGGAGACCACGATCAGCTGCGCCGCCAGCGTCACGTTACGCAGGCCGTAACGGTTCATCAGCGCGGCGGCGAACGGCGCCATCAGCCCGAACAGGATGAAGCGGATCGACAGCGCGGAGGAAATCTCGGCGGTGGACCAGCCGAACTCCTTCTGCAGCGGCACGATGAACACCCCGGGCGCGCCGACGGTGCCGGCGGAGATCAGCGCGGCAAGGAAAGTCACGGCCACCATCACCCAGCCGTAGTGGATGTTGCGGCGGGCGAGGGTGGAAGCAAGCCAGTTCGAGATCATTGTGTTCCGGATCGATTGCGGTGAAAGCTTTGCGTGATGCGCAATATGGCACAAGGGAGCCATGGCTAAAATGCCATAGTTCCCTCGTTTTAGGACTCATGTAGCGGGTTAGTGCGCGACCCGCTCGACGGCGATCGCGGTGGCTTCGCCGCCGCCGATGCACAGCGCGGCAACGCCGCGCTTCAGGTTCTGCGCCTCCAGCGCGTGTAGCAGCGTCACGATCAGCCGCGCGCCGGTGGCGCCGATCGGATGGCCGAGCGCGCAGGCGCCGCCATTGATGTTCAGCCTGTCCCTGGAAATCCCGAGGTCGCGCTGCGCCGCCATCGCGACCACCGCAAACGCCTCGTTGATCTCGAACAGGTCGACATCGCCGACGCTCCAGCCGACCTTGTCGAGCAGTTTTCTGATCGCCGGGATCGGCGCTGTCGTGAACCACTGCGGCTCCTGGCTGTGGGTGGCGTGGCCCTTGATCTCGGCCAGAACGGGCAGTCCATCGCGATCGGCGAGCGAGCGCCGGCTGAGGATCAGCGCTGCCGCGCCGTCGGCATTGGCGGAGGAGGCGGCCGGCGTGATGGTGCCGCCCGCGCGGAATGCCGGCTTCAGGCCGGGGATTTTTGCCGGATCGACCTTCAGCGGGTGCTCGTCATTGGCGACGATGCGCGGGCCGGCCTTCTCGGCGAGTGTGATCGGCGCGATCTCCGCCTTGAAGGCGCCGCCCTCGACCGCCTTGCGGGCACGGCTCAGCGTCTCCATCGCGAACGCGTCCTGGTCGGCACGGGTGAACTGGTAGGCCTCCGCGGTCGCCTCGCCGAAATCGCCCATCGAGCGGCCGGTCTCGTAGGCGTCCTCGAGCCCGTCCATCATCATGTGGTCGATGATGCGGTCGTGGCCGGCGCGATAGCCGCCGCGCGCCTTCTGCAACAGATACGGCGCATTGCTCATGCTTTCCATGCCGCCGGACAGCACGATCTCGGCCGAGCCGGCCTTGATGATGTCGTGGGCCAGCATGGTCGCCTTCATGCCGGAGCCGCAGACCTTGTTGACGGTGGTGGCGCCGGTGGCGTCCGGCAGTCTGGCGCCGCGGGCGGCCTGGCGGGCAGGGGCCTGGCCCTGGCCGGCGGGCAGCACGTTGCCCATGAACACCTCGTCGATGCGCTCGGGCGCGAGTTTTGCGCGCTCCAGCGCAGCCCCGATCACGTGCGAGCCGAGCTTGTGCGCCGGCAGCGGCGCGAGCTCGCCCATGAAGCGGCCGAGCGGGGTGCGGGCGGCGGAGAGGATGACGACGGGATCGGTGCTGGTTGCCATGGCAGGAGTCCCTTTTTATGTCTGGGATTTGATTGAATTATTGTCATCATATGATGCAATGCAAAAAATGCAACTGCGGCTCTCATGACAAAATGTCGTGTTCGCATGAGTTGGGCCGGGATCGTTCCACCCTAACCAATGTCGCCCTGGCGAAAGCTAGGACACACAACCACTGCGTTCAGTGATGAACCGGATCGCGACCCCAGCGTCGCGCAACAACGGAGATTTGGGGTAATAGGTCCTGGCTTTCGCCGGCGAAGGCCGGGACCCATACGCCGCGGCGAATGTTGTAGGTGGGACTCGTCGTTGCAATCGTGCTTGAAATTTGCATCGGTGCTGGTTGCCAACAATCCGACGCGTTGAGGCAAGCTTCTAAGCACTTGAAGAGGCAAGCCGGTCTAGACGGCGTTGCATTAATCTTAGGAGCGCCAATGACCACGCTTCGAATCCATGACGATCGCAATGGAGCCCTCGCGCTTGATCTTCGCGATCTGATTGATCTGCTTGCTCCGCGCTCGCTGCAAGCCAGCTGGATGGTTTCGCCGGTCGTGCTGCATCAACCGGTGCTCGACCGCGCCTTTGAAGAATTCATGGTCGCCGGGGAAAACCAGCTCGCGGTGTTCGCAGCCAGCGGTGCGCCGGTCAGTGGTGCAGCGCTCTCGAAAGCCGCGCACGAAGCATCCCAGGTCATTTGGGGGCAGTTCGTCGGCACTCTCCAGCAACAGGACGGCACATGGATCATGATCCGCGCGGTCGACAGCACGTTCTACGAGGTCACGTCCTCTGATGAAGAGGTGCTCAGCGCCATCCGCTCGGCCTACAAGGACGTGCGAATTGCGTCCGGTCCGGTCACGTCAACACCGATTGCACCGGTTTGATGCAGTGTCGGCGTCGATCCATTCGCTCGCGCGGCTGACCTAATCCGACCGCCAGGCGCCGAGCAGAAATCGTCGCTTCGGCGCGGAGCCCGCTTGTTTCTGCAGGTCCGGCAGGTCGACGGCATGGCGCTGCATCAGCAGCCGGATTGCGACCGCGATGATCACAAAGGGCGTCAGGTAGATCGCGAAAACTTCGAAGGCGTTCATGTCGTCCTCCGCGGCTTCGGAACAGGCATGCTAGCACGATCATCTCGCGCGGGCGCCTAAAACTGTACCGGCGCCGCTGAGTTGGCGTTAACCGAATTCCCGAACGTCGATCAATTCAAGGTTGCGGAATACGGGTCTGTTTACCGATCCGGCGCTAGGGCTGGCGGATTGTGCAACAGTCCCGCCGCAATGTCCGTGATCGCCGTCGCTGCTGATTTCCTGCTACTGTTCCTGGTCTGGCGGCTCGGCTATGACCAGCGCGCGCTGATCGCCTGGAGCGTGCTGGCATGGGCGCTGCTGCTGACCTGCTACTTTGTGATGCCGGGACCGCGGCAGGACCTGGGCATGACCCCGGTCAACATCAACTACGTCTTCGGCACCAGCGACAGGGCGGCGCAAGGCTTCGTGCCGCCGCTGGTATGGCTGGCCGGCCTGATGATCGGCCTGCCGCTGCTCGCTTTCATACCCACCCATTTCATGCTGCGGCGCGCCGTGCCGCCGATGTAGGGCCTGCGACTCGCGAGGCTACGCCATCCCGTCGTTGCGGATACCATCGCGCATGGCCGCATGCGGCGGCTTCGATTGACACCAATCGGCTCGGCGCTACGCTGCTAGAACAGGGCATTTTCCTAAGCGACTCAAGACAGATTCAAAGCGCCGCAAGCACGACCAAGAACCAGAAGAACAAGGAAAAAGGGCAGGACACGCCGTGACACGCGTCATCGCGTCTTGAGCGGGGCCACGCGGACCTCCGCGCTCGCGCCGTTTCGTATCCGCAGCTATCGCTTTCAATGGCCGTCCGATCTGCTCACCTCCTGGGCGTTCGAGGTCGAGACGCTGGTGCTCGGCTGGTACATCATGGTCGAGACCGGCTCGGTGCTGCTGCTGACCGTGCTGGCGTCGCTGCAATATGTCGGCACGCTGGTCGCGCCGGTCGTCGGCATGATCGGCGACCGCATGGGGCACCGCGATCTCCTCGCCGTGATGCGCTTTGCCTATACGGCGCTCGCCGGCACCATCATGACGCTGGCGCTGACCGGGCATCTCGCCCCGCTGAACGTCATGATCATCGTCGCGATCATGGGCGTGATCCGCCCGTCGGATCTCGGCGTGCGTGGCGCGCTGCTCGCCGATATCATGCCGCCGGAGCAGCTGGTCGGCGCCATCAGCCTGGCGCGAACCACGCAGGACTCGGCGCGCATCGCAGGAGCCCTGACCGGGGCCGGATTGTTCGCGGCGCTCGGCATCGGCTATGTCTATGTCGGGATCGCCGGCTTCTATTTCGTCGCCGCCATCCTGATGCTCTGCATGAGCCGCCCGAAGTCGCACGGCGCGACCGATCTCGCGGCCGACGCGCCGGGTTCGAAGCTGCTGCGCGACCTCAAGGAGGGCATCGTCTATGCCTGGAGCGGCCCGGGGATGCGCGCCGCGCTCTGCGTCGCGTTCCTCGCCAACCTCACCGCGTTCCCGCTCACCAATGGTCTGTTGCCCTATGTCGCGCGCGACATCTTCCATACCGACCAGACCGGGCTCGGCTATCTCTCGGCAAGCTTCGCGGTGGGCTCGCTGATCGGCTCGATCACGCTCAGCATGGCCGGCGGGGTACGCATCGCGCGACTCCTGATCGGCGCGACGCTCGCCTGGTACGCCATGCTCCTGGTGTTCGTCGAGCTCCGGACCATGCCGGTGGCGATGGCCTGTCTGCTGCTCGCCGGCATCGCGCAGAGCATGTCGATGATTTCGGCCGCCGTGATGCTGATGCGCAATGCCAGCGCGCATCTGCGCGGCCGCGTCATGGGTGTGCGCATGATGGTGATCTACGGCCTGCCGCTCGGGCTGCTCGCCGCCGGCAGCCTGATCGACCTGATCGGCTACACCGCGACCGGCACGCTGCTCGCCGCCGCCGGCTTCATCGCCATGCTGGCGATCGCGCTGCACTGGCGCGCCGACCTTTGGCCGACCCACGCCCCGGCCAACGCAAGGTGAGGGGCGCGGCGCGATGCCGCGCCGCGGTCGCCGACGCGCCAAAAGGACGCGACAGCGCAGGCAAGCTGTCGTAGATCATTTTCAACGCTCCCATTCCAGCACCAAGACCTTTCATACTTTAGTACCGTAATGCTCCGTCTTTTGACCCGCCTTGGACTGCGCTTCGACGACATCGTCGAGGAGCGCCGATTTGTCGACCAGTACGTGAGGGGCAATATCGGCTGGACCCAGGTCGCGATGCTGCTCGGCGCTTTCACCTATGCCGGATATGCGTTCTGGGATTGGGTGCTCTATCCCGACGTCGTGGCGACCACGCTGGCAATCCGCGGCGGGGTCGCCGTGCTGGTCCTGCTGCCGCTCACCGCCTTGCTCTCGCTGCCCGCGATGAAGCCGTGGGCCGAGACGATCTTCCTCGTCTATTGCGTCATTCCAGGCTGCGTGCTGCCGAGCGTCTACCTCGTGCTGCCCTCGGGATTCACCTATGCGGCGCCCGGCATGATCATGGTGATCCTGTTCGTCTCGACCATGCTGCCGCTGCGGATCGGGCCGCTGGCGGTGTTCTGTCTCACGACATGGATTGCGCTGTGCACCGCTGAATCGCTCGGGCCTGCGTTGCCACCGGGCTTGCGCTTCATCAATCATTCGCTCGTCATCAACGCCTATGCGCTGTCGCTCTACGCCGTCGCCGCCCGCGAGTTCCGCGCGCGCCAGCAGTTCCGGACGGCGCAGGCGCTGAAGCAGGAAAAGGAGCGCTCGGAAGCCTCGTTGCGCGATTTGCACGCGACGCAATCGCACCTCGTGCAGGCCGAGAAGCTGGCCTCGCTCGGGCAACTCGTCGCCGGTGTCGCACACGAGGTCAGCACGCCGCTCGGCCTCGCGCTGACCACGTCAACCACCATGGAGGCGGACCTTCGCGCGATGAGCGAGGCGCTGAACGGCACCGCCGTCCGGCGCTCCGACCTGACAAGGGGCATTGCACGGATCGGGAACGGCCTTCGGCTGACCTCGGAAAACCTGCATCGGGCATCCGAGATGGTGCACAGCTTCAAGCAGGTCGCCATCCATCAGGCCGACGAGGAGCGTCACACGTTCGAACTCGGCGGCTGGCTCTCTGATCTGATCTCAAAGCTTGGGCCGCTGCTGTCCCGTCAGGGATTGGTCGTCGAAGTCACGTGCCCGCAAGGCATCATCCTCAACAGCTATCCCGGCGCGCTGGCGCAGGTGATCAGCAACCTGGCGTTCAACGCGGCGGCGCACGCCTATCCCGACGGCGGCGGCGGACGCTTCACCATGACGGTGACGCAGCCGGATCAGGCGCTCGCCCGGATCGCCTGCGCCGATCAGGGCGTCGGCATCCGCGAGGATTTGCAGGCCCGCGTGTTCGATCCGTTCTTCACCACCGGGCGGGAGCGGGGCAATATCGGGCTCGGTTTGCACATCGCCTTCAATACCGTGGTGTCGTCGTTGAGCGGCCGGATCGCGCTGGAGAGCGAGCCGGGCCGCGGCACGCTGGTCCTGATCGAGATCCCCGTCTCGAGCTGAGCGGGCCGCCTACCGCTTCCGGTCCAGGAATCCCTGCAGCAGCCGCTGCGGCTCGCCGGTCTGGAACGACTTTCCGAACACGCCGACGCTGACGTTGACCGATTCGGTCAGCGGCAGCTCTTCCCATTGCCGCAGCAGGTCCTTCTGGATCCGCAGCGCCTCGGGGCCGCATTCGAGCAGCGCCTTGACGGTGTGCTCGACGGCGTCGTCAAGGCCGCCGGGCTTTGCCACCGTGTCGACCAGGCCCCAGGCGAGTGCGGTTTGGGCGTCGATGTTCTCGGCGGTCATCATCAGCCAGCGGGCGCGGCCCCAGCCGATCAGGCGCGGCAGCAGCGCGGCGTGGATCACCGAGGGGATGCCGACGCGCACCTCGGGCATGCCGAACATCGCGTCATGCGCGGCAACGCGGACGTCGCAGGCGGCCGCGACCTCGAGGCCGCCGCCGAGGCACCAGCCGGGCAGGCGGGCGATCACCGGCGCCGGGAATTTGCGCACGGCCTCGCAGAGGTCGCGCAGCCGGCTGATGAATGCTTCAGCGGATTTTTGGTCGAGCGTCGCCATTTCCTTGATGTCGGCGCCGCCGATCATGCTGCGCTCGCTTTCGCCGGCGAGGATCACGACGCGGATGTCGCGGTCGGCGGCCACGTGCTCAAAGCCCTCACGCACGCCGTTGGTGACGGCTGAACTCACGATGTTCAGCTTGCCGGCGTTGCAGATCGTGAGGCGGACGACGCCTCTGGAGTCGCGGTCGATGCCGCAGTGGGGATTGAGCATGTCCATGGGTTGGTCCCGGCGCAGGAATCGATCGCGCCATGTCCCGGACAAAGCAGGTCGCTGTCAAGCGCCGGTCCTGCGGTTGCGCGGCGCGGTACGGACATATAGAATTATATTCATCATATAAATGGAGCCGTCATGACCGCCGCCGAAAGCATCGATCTTCATTCGCCCGATCTGCTGCGCGTCCGCATGGTGGAATGGCAGGCGCCCGGACCGGTGGCGAAGGCGGCGGCGCCGATGTCCGGGATCGAGGCGATGCGCGCGATCCGCGACGGCCGGTTGCCGCCGCCGCCGATGGCCAAACTGATCGGCTTCCGCATGGCGGTGGTCGACGAGGGCCGCATCGTGATGGAACTCGAGCCGCATGAGAGCCTCGAGAACACCGTCGGCCTGCTCCATGGCGCGACCGCCGCGGCGCTGCTCGATACCGCGATGGGCTGCGCGATCTCGACCATGCTGCCGGCGGGGCAGACCTCGGTCACGCTCGACCTCAAGCTGACCTATCTGCGGCCGCTGTCGGCGCGTTCGGGCACCATCAGCGCCGAAGGCAAGGTGATCAAGCTCGGCCGCCAGACTAGCTACACCGAGGGCTTCGTGCGCGACGGCAGGGGCAATCTTGCGGTGCACGCGACCGCGATATTCTCGATGCTCGGTGGGGAACCCAAAATGGCCGACACGGTGAAATAACTGCAGCATTCCGGCCGCAAATCTGCTATTATATGATTAGAAACATTCCATGAGACTGGCATGCGCTACTCGAAAGAACACAAGCAGGAGACCCACGCGCGGATCGTCAAGAAGGCCGCGACGCGGCTGCGCGAGCGGGGCGCGCACGGCATCGGCGTCGCCGACCTGATGAAGGACGCCGGCCTGACCCATGGCGGCTTCTACGCGCATTTCGATTCGCGCGAGGCGCTGGTGATCGAGGCCTTCAGCTACGCGATGGACCGCGCCATCGAGCGCTGGCGCAAGGTCGCCGCGGACACGCCGCCGGAGAAGCGGCTTTCAACCATCATCGATGGCTATCTTTCGGCGATGCACCGCGACGATCCCGGCCAGGGCTGCGCGATCCCGGCGCTCGGCGCCGAGATCGCCCGCGAAAGCCCGAAGACCCGCAAGGCGTTCGCCCTCAAGCTCGACCAGATGATCGACATGATGGCCGACCAGATCCTCGACGTGCCGCGCAAGGCCGCCCGCAAGCAGGCGACGGCGACGCTGGCGACCATGATGGGCACCATCGTGATGTCGCGCATCGCCGGCAGCGGCGAAATGTCCGACGAGATCCTGTCCGCGGGCCGCGAGGCGGTGCTGGCGCGTGCGACGGCCGCGAAGGCGCCGGCGAAGAAGAAGGTGAATTAGCCGCGATCTTTCCCTATCGTCGTCCCGGCGAAGGCGGGACCCATTACCCCAAGTATCAGTTGTTTGACCTCGCTGGTGCCGTCATGTCGCCAACGATGCGCACTCGTGGTTATGGGTCCCGGCCTTCGCCGGAACGACGGAGAGACTACATCCCGCTGAACAGCGCGCGCTCGGCTTCCACCGTCTCGTAGATGTAATCCGCCACGGCGCGGATGCGGGCGAGGTCCTTGCTGTCGGCGTGCATCAGGAGCCAGAAGGTGCGGGAGATACGCACCTCGTCCGGCAGCACCGGCCGCAACTCGGGGTGGGCTGTAGCCATGAAGTGCGGCAGCACCGCGATGCCGAAGCCGGCGATGGTGGCGTTGAGCTGCGCGATCAGATTGGCGCTGCGGAATTTCGCGGAGATCTTTGGCGAGACCTGCGGCAGGTAGTCGAGCTCCGGCGTGAACAAGAGCTCCTCGATGTAGCCGACGAAGCGATGCCGCGGCAGGTCGGCGCGTGCGGCGATGACAGGCGCCTGGGCGAGATAGGCGGGTGCGGCATAAAGCCCGAGCGTGTAGTCCAGGAGCTTGCGGCCGACGATGCGGCCTTCCTTCGGCATCGTCAGGCTGATCGCGATGTCGGCCTCGCGCTTGGAGAGCGAGAACAGCCGCGCGGTGGCGACGAGCTGCAGATCGAGATCGGGATACCGCTCGGTGAACTTGACCAGCCGCGAGGCCAGGAAGTGACTGCCGAAGCCGTCGGGCGCGCCGATCCGCACGGTGCCGGTAAGATGGGCGCGCGAGCCGCCGACCGCCTCCTGGTTGGCGACGATGGTGGATTCCATCGCCTCCGCGCTGTCGGCGACGCGCTGGCCGGCCTCAGTCAGCAGATAGCCGGTCTTGCGCCGATCAAACAGTTTTGCGGAAAGGTGGCGCTCCAGCCGGTCGACACGGCGGATCACTGTGGCATGATCGACGCCGAGCTGCTTGGCGGCAGCTGAAACCGACCCGCCGCGCACGATTGCGAGCACGAAACGGAAGTCGTCCCAGTCGATTGTGCCGCCGCCTTGATCCAGCATTTCCGCACATCTATGGTGCAATTTATCGGACTTGAATCCCATAAAATGCAGGGTCAATAGGGTTTGTAAAGCGATCCTGCCGCGAGGAGCGGCGATTCAGGTGCTTCAGGGAGGTTTTTCCATGCGCTCAATCGGACATTTCATCGGTGGCGAGGAGGTCAAGGGCACGTCGGGCCGCACGGCTGA
The DNA here is from genome assembly GCF_009720285.1 of Bradyrhizobium sp. BR2003. Classification (NCBI taxonomy): domain Bacteria; kingdom Pseudomonadati; phylum Pseudomonadota; class Alphaproteobacteria; order Hyphomicrobiales; family Nitrobacteraceae; genus Bradyrhizobium; species Bradyrhizobium sp. BR2003. The sequence continues at coordinate 246,500 of NZ_SMYJ01000014.1, read as the reverse complement.
CGTCTTCGAGCCGATGACCGGCGAGGTCCAGGCCAAGGTGGCGCTGGCCTCCAAGGCCGAGCTCCGCGCCGCGGTCGAGAACGCCAAGGCCGCGCAGCCGGAATGGGCCGCCACCAACCCGCAGCGCCGCGCCCGCGTCATGATGCGGTTCCTCGAGCTGGTGCAGCGCGACTACGACAAGCTCGCCGAGCTGCTGGCGCGCGAGCACGGCAAGACCGTTCCCGACGCCAAAGGCGACATCCAGCGAGGCCTCGAGGTCGCCGAGTTTGCCTGCGGCATCCCGCATTTGATGAAGGGCGAGTACACCGAGGGCGCCGGCCCCGGCATCGACATCTATTCGATGCGCCAGCCGCTCGGCGTGGTCGCCGGCATCACGCCGTTCAATTTCCCGGCGATGATCCCGATGTGGAAGTTCGCGCCGGCGATCGCCTGCGGCAACGCCTTCATCCTGAAGCCGTCGGAGCGCGATCCCGGCGTGCCGATGGCGCTCGCCGAACTGATGATCGAGGCGGGCCTGCCGGCCGGCATCCTGAACGTCGTCAACGGCGACAAGGAGGCGGTCGACGCCATCCTCGACGATCCCGATATCAAGGCGATCGGCTTCGTCGGCTCGACCCCGATCGCGCAGTATATCTACGAGCGCGCCGCGCAGACCGGCAAGCGCTGCCAGTGCTTCGGCGGCGCCAAGAACCACGCCATCGTGATGCCGGATGCCGACATGGACCAGACCGTCGATGCGCTGATCGGCGCCGGCTACGGCTCCGCCGGCGAGCGCTGCATGGCGGTCTCGGTCGCAGTCCCCGTCGGCAAGACCACCGCCGACCGTCTGATGGAGAAGCTGATCCCGCGCGTCGAGTCGCTCAAGATCGGCACCTCGGTCGATCCGTCGGCCGATTACGGCCCGCTGGTGACCCGCGAGGCGGTCGAGAAGGTCAAGAACTACATCGACATCGGCATCAAGGAAGGCGCGACGCTCGCGGTCGACGGTCGTGGCTTCAAGATGCAGGGCTACGAGAAGGGCTTCTATCTCGGCGGTTCGCTGTTCGACAACGTCACCAAGGACATGCGGATCTACAAGGAAGAGATCTTCGGCCCGGTGCTCTCGGTGGTGCGCGCCCACGACTATCACGAGGCGCTGGCGCTGCCGTCCGACCATGACTACGGCAATGGTGTCGCGATCTTCACCCGCGACGGCGACGCCGCGCGCGACTTCGCCGCCAAGGTCAATGTCGGCATGGTCGGCATCAACGTGCCGATCCCGGTGCCGATCGCCTATTACACCTTCGGCGGCTGGAAGAAGTCCGGCTTCGGCGATCTCAACCAGCACGGTCCGGACTCGATCCGCTTCTACACCAAGACCAAGACGGTGACCTCGCGTTGGCCGTCCGGCGTCAAGGAAGGCGCGGAGTTCTCGATCCCGACGATGAAGTAGACTCGTCCCGAGAGGCGAAGCATGCAGTTCGCTCTCAACGAGGACCAGATCGCGGTTCGCGACATGGCGCGGGCGTTTGCGGCGGAGAAGATCGCGCCGCATGCGCTCGAATGGGACGAGACAAAGCACTTTCCGGTCGACGTGATGCGCGAGGCGGCCGGCCTCGGCATCGGCGGCATCTATATCAGGGACGATGTCGGCGGCTCGGCGATGACGCGGTTCGACGCCGCGTTGATCTTCGAGGCGTTGGCGACGGGGTGCCCGACCACGTCGGCCTTCATCTCGATCCACAACATGGCGTCCTGGATGATCGATGCCTATGGCAACGACACCCAGCGCCACACATGGCTGCCGAAGCTCTGCACCATGGAACTGATCGCCAGCTACTGCCTCACCGAGCCGGGCGCCGGCTCTGACGCCGCTGCGCTGCGCACCCGTGCGGTACGCGACGGCGATCACTACGTGCTCAATGGCCAGAAGCAGTTCATCTCGGGCGCCGGCAGCACCGACCTGCTGGTGGCGATGGTCCGCACCGGCGGCGATGGTCCGGGCGGCGTCTCGACGCTGGTGATCGACGGCAAGACGCCGGGCGTGTCGTTCGGCAACAATGAGCGCAAGATGGGCTGGAATGCGCAGCCGACCCGCGCCGTGATGTTCGAGAACGCGTGCGTGCCGGTCGCGAACCGGCTCGGCGAGGAGGGCATCGGCTTCAAGATCGCGATGGCCGGGCTCGACGGCGGCCGGCTCAACATCGCGGCGTGCTCGCTCGGCGGCGCGCAGGCGGCGCTCGACAAGGCGCTGGCCTACATGAGGGACCGCAAGGCTTTCGGGAAGCGCCTCGACGAGTTCCAGGCGCTGCAGTTCAAGATCGCCGACATGGCGACCGAACTGGAAGCCGCGCGCACCTTCCTGTGGCGCGCGGCCGCGGCGCTCGACCGCAAGGATCCGGACGCTTCCATGCTGTGCGCGATGGCAAAGCGGTTCGGTACCGACGTCGGCTTCGAGGTCGCCAACCAGGCGCTGCAACTGCATGGCGGCTACGGCTATCTCAGCGAATACGGCGTCGAGAAGATCGTGCGCGATCTGCGCGTGCACCAGATCCTTGAAGGCACCAATGAAATCATGCGGCTGATCGTGTCGCGCAAGTTGATCGAGGGCGCGCGATGAACGATGCGGCAGCGGCCGAAGGCGATCTGATCGCGCGCAAGGAAGGTTCTGCCGGCATCATCCGGCTGAACCGGCCGAAGGCGATCAATGCCGTGACGCTGGAGATGTTCCACGACATCGACAGGGCGCTCAACCTGTTCGAGGCCGATGGCGATGTCGCTGTCGTCGTGCTGGAAGGCGCCGGCGACCGCGGCCTGTGCGCCGGCGGCGATATCCGCGCACTCTGGGAAAGCTCCAGGGTCAAGGGCGATCTCGGCAAGATCCTGTGGCGCGACGAATACATCCTCAACGCGCGGATCAAGAAATTCCCAAAACCCTACGTCGCCTTCATGGATGGCATCGTGATGGGCGGCGGCGTCGGGCTGTCGGCGCACAGCCGCCACCGCGTGGTGACGGAGCGGACCAAGCTCGCGATGCCCGAGGTCGGGCTCGGCTTCTTCCCCGATGTCGGCGGCACCTATCTGCTGTCGCGCTCGCCCGGCGAGATCGGCACCTATTTCGGGCTGACCGGCACCACCATGAACGGTCCCGATGCGATCTACGCCAAGTTCGCCGATGCAGTAGTGCCGAGCGCGAAGCTGCCGGCGCTGCGCGAGGCGCTGACCAAGGTTGCGCCGGGCACGGGTTCGGCCGAGATCGACCGGCTGATCGGAGGCTTTGCCATCGGCGAGACGGCTGGCCCCGTCGCCGCGATGCAGGCCAGGATCGATGGCTGGTTCGCGCGCGGCCGGATGCAGGACGTCGTCGCCGCGCTGACGGCCGACGGCTCCGACATGGCACGGGGCACGCTGAAGACGCTCGGCGAGAAGTCGCCGCGCGGCATGGTGGTGACGCTGAAATTGCTGCGGCTCGCGCGCGAGACCGCGACGCTGGAGGAGTGCCTGGTGCGCGAATATCGCGCCGCGCTCGAAGTGTTCGCGAGCGACGATTTCCGCGAGGGCGTGCGCGCCGCCGTGATCGACAAGGATCGCAATCCGACATGGTCGCCGCCCCGGATCGAACAAGTGACGCCTGAGATGGTCGCGCCTTACTTCGCCGAGATCGGCGCCGACGAATTGAAATTTCCAGACAGCAAATAGAAACGTCGCAAGCGGAGGACTTCCCATGGCAAACGTCGCATTCATCGGGCTCGGCAATATGGGCGGGCCGATGGCGGCCAATCTGGTCAAGGCCGGCCACAAGGTGACCGCGTTCGATCTGGTCGCGGCATCCCGCGATCAGGCCAAGAGCGACGGTGCCGCGATCGCCGAGAGTGGCGTCGGCGCGGTGAAGGGCGCCGATGTCGTCATCACCATGCTGCCCGCCGGCAAGCATGTGCTCGGCGTCTGGAACGAGGTGCTTCCGGCGATGGCCAAGGGCGCGCTGATCATCGACTGCTCGACCATCGACGTCGAAAGCGCCAAGCAGGCGCATGCGCTGGCTGCCAAGCACGGCATGGCCTCGGTCGATGCGCCGGTCTCCGGCGGCACCGGCGGCGCCAAGGGCGCGACGCTGACCTTCATGTGCGGCGGCGAGCCGAAGGCATTCGCGGCGGCCCAGCCGATGTTGGCCAACATGGGCAAGAAGATCGTGCATTGCGGCACGGGCGGTGCCGGGCAGGCGGCCAAGATCTGCAACAACATGATCCTCGGCATTTCCATGATCGCGGTTGGCGAAGCCTTCGTGCTGGCCGAAAAGCTCGGCCTGTCGCATCAGGCGCTGTTCGACGTCGCCTCGACCTCGTCGGGACAGTGCTGGTCGCTGACCACCTATTGCCCGGTTCCCGGTCCGGTGCCGACCTCGCCGGCCAACAACGACTACAAGCCGGGTTTTGCTTCGAACCTGATGGTCAAGGACCTGACCTTGGCGCAAGACGCCGCCAATGCCGCCGGCGCGGTCACACCGCTCGGCAAGCACGCGCAGGAGATCTATAAGACCTTCGACGCGTCGGGCCACGGCGGGGTCGACTTTTCCGGAATTATCCAGCACGTTCGCAGCCTCGCTGGAAAGTAGCTGTGCACTCGTAGCCCGGATGGAGCGCAGCGAAATCCGGGACTGCTTTATCGACTGGCGCGACCGCCCCCGGATTGCGCTTCGCTCCATCCGGGCTACGCTTGACGGTGACGCTGGTTGCCAATCAACGGGCTCGGAAGAAGATGACCACATTTCAGGACGCACGCGCCTTTCTGCTCAAGCACCGCACCGAGTACGATGCCGCGGTGAAGGGATTTCGCTGGCCCGATCCGGTGCCGTTCAACTGGGCGCTCGACTGGTTCGACGCCGAGCTGGCGCACAATGCTGACAGCCGCGACCGGCCGGCGCTCTGGATCGTCGATGCCGCCAGCGGCAACGAAACCAAGCTTTCCTTCGCCGAGCTGTCGCGCCGCTCAAACCGGGTTGCGAATTTCCTGCGCGCGCAGGGGCTGAAGCGCGGCGATCATCTGTTGCTGCTGCTCGGCAATGTGGTACCGCTATGGGAGACCATGCTGGCGGCGATGAAGCTCGGCGTCGTCGTGATCCCCGCGACCACGCTATTGACCGCGGATGAGTTGCGCGACCGGCTCGACCGCGGCAAGGCGAGGGCGGTGGTTGCGACCCAGGATCAGGTCGCGAAGTTCGCAGGCCTCGGCAGCGACCAGTTCGTCCGCATCGTGGTCGGCGCGACGCAGGCGCAGGACGGCTGGCTGCCGTTTGAGGATGCCGCCAGGCAGTCCGATGCATTCGCGCCCGATGGCCCGACCGGGGCCGACGACCCGATGCTGCTCTATTTCACCTCGGGCACCACGGCAAAGCCGAAGCTGGTGCGGCACAGCCAGCGCAGCTATCCGGTCGGCCATCTTTCGACCATGTACTGGATCGGCCTGCAACCCGCCGACATCCATCTCAACATCTCTTCGCCCGGCTGGGCCAAGCATGCCTGGAGCTGCTTCTTCGCGCCGTGGAATGCCGGCGCTGCGATCTTTATCGCGAACCAGCCGCGCTTCGAGGCGAAAGGATTGCTCTCGATCATTGGCCGCTGCGGCGTCACCACGCTGTGCGCGCCGCCGACGGTGTGGCGGATGTTCATCCAGGAGGATCTCGCGAGCTTCAAGGTCTCGCTGCGCGAGGTGTGCGGCGCCGGCGAGCCGCTCAACCCTGAGATCATCGATCAGGTCAAATCGGCCTGGGGCCTCACCATCCGCGACGGCTACGGCCAGACCGAAACCACCGCGCTGGCCGGCAACTCGCCGGGACAGAAGGTGAAGGTCGGCTCGATGGGCCGGCCGCTGCCGGGTTATCGCGTGCAGGTCACCGACAATGACGGCCACGCCGCGAAGGAGGGCGAGGTGACCTTGCTGCTCGGCGCAGACCGGCCCGCGGGCCTGATGCAGGGCTACCAGGGCGACGACGGCAAGCTGATCGGCACCGACGGCGAAATCTATCGCAGCGGCGACGTCGTGTTCACCGATGACGAGGGCTATCTCACCTTCGTCGGCCGCACCGACGACGTGTTCAAATCCTCCGACTACCGCATCTCGCCGTTCGAGCTGGAAAGCGTGCTGCTCGAGCACGACGCGGTGGCGGAAGCCGCCGTGGTGCCGAGCCCGGATCCGATCCGGCTCGCGGTTCCCAAGGCCTATGTGCTGCTGGTGTCGGGTGTCGAGCGCACGCCGGAGACCGCGCTGTCGATCTTCAAACATTTGCACACGCGGCTCGCACCGTTTAAACGCATCCGCAAGCTCGAACTGGTCACCGAACTGCCGAAGACGATTTCTGGAAAAATCCGTCGCGTGCAGTTGCGCCGGCTCGAACATGACGATGTCAGAAGCGATGCGTTGCGCGGGCTCGAGTTCCGCGAGGAAGAATTTCCGGAGCTGCAGAAGGTGCGGACCTCCGGTTAGCAGAGGTTAGCCAATGAACGAAGTCTGGAAGAAGCCGCCGGTGTCGCTGGAAATCTACCAGGGCATGGTCGGCAAGGAGATCGGCGTGTCCTCGTGGCATCTGCTCGATCAGGGCCGCATCGACACCTATGCCGACGTGATCGAGGATCACCAGTTCATCCATGTCGATCCCGAGCGCGCCAGGAAGGAGACCGCCTTCGGCACCACGATCGCCCATGGCTTCCTCACGATGTCGCTGATGTCGATCATGTCCTACGAGGTGATGCCGGTGCTCGAGGGCACCGCGATGGGCGTCAACTACGGCTTCGACAAGCTGCGCTTCATCTCGCCGGTGCGGTCCGGAAAACGTGTTCGCGGCCGCTTCGTGCTGGCCGAAGCCACGCTGCGCAAGCCGAAGGAGTTGTTGTCGCGCACCAACGTCACGGTCGAGATCGAAGGCGAGGAAAAGCCCGCGCTGGTCGCCGACTGGCTCGGCCTGATCTATTTCAGCTGAGGGTCGCAAGACGCGGTTGTGTTGCAACCGCGAAGGGTTGCGCCACCTCTCCCGCAAGCGGGGGAGGTGGAGCGAGCCACCCCCATCTGTTTTTTGAGCGGTGCGCTGCTCTGGTCTATGTAGCGGATTGACGGCTGTGTTCCCTGGTGTCCATGATGCCCGCTTTAGGCGGTGCGGTCCCGGGAGTGGCAGCCATGGTGCAAAACATCGTCGCCGGAATTGTCGTAGTCGCTTTGATTGTGATCGGTGCGATTAGCTACGCTCAAGAGCATCACGAGTGCTGGAGCGGGCATCTGCTCAAAAGCCTGAAACCCTGCGGGTCGATGACCCCTTCGGTCTAGCGCGCCCGGTGGCCGTGCCTGGCTGCCCCGGCCGGGCTTGACCCGGCCATCCATCGCTGCTCAAAAGTACCCAACCTTTTCATGCCGCTCGGGCGTGCACGCTCTCCCCTTGTGGGAGAGGGTGGAGAAATCGAGCGGAGCGAGATGAAGCCGGGTGAGGGATCTCTCTCCGCGTGCTCATCCGTGGAGAGAGCCCCTCATCCGGCGCGCTCGCCGCGCCACCTTCTCCCACAAGGCGAGAAGGGAAGTCAGAGCAGGAATGCAAGCATGGCAATCAGGTTTGACGGACGCGTCGCTATCGTCACCGGCGCGGGCAATGGTCTCGGACGGGCGCATGCGCTGGGGCTCGCCAGCCGCGGCGCCAAGGTCGTGGTCAACGATTTCGGCGGCGCGCGCGACGGCACCGGCGGCTCGCTGTCGCCGGCCGAGACCGTGGTCGAGGAGATCCGCAAGGCCGGCGGCACCGCGATGGCCGACGGCGCCGACGTCTCGAACTTCGAGCAGGTCACCGCGATGGTCGAGCGCGCCACCAAGGAGTGGGGCAGCGTCGATCTGTTGTGCGCCAATGCCGGCATCCTGCGCGACAAGTCGTTCGCCAAGCTCGAGGTCGCCGACTGGGCCAAGGTGCTCGACGTGCATCTCACCGGCAGCTTCTACTGCTGCAAGGCGGTCTGGGCCGGCATGCGCGAGCGCAATTACGGCCGCATCGTGCTGACCACTTCGTCGTCCGGCCTGTTCGGCAATTTCGGCCAGACCAATTACGGCGCGGCGAAGGCCGGTATGGTCGGCCTGATGAACGTGCTCGCCGAAGAGGGCCGCAAGAACAACATCAAGGTCAACACCATCTCGCCGACGGCTGCGACCCGCATGACCGAGGAACTGCTGCCGCCGCAGGCGCTGGCGCTGATGAAGCCGGAAGCGATAACGCCCGCGGTCGAATTCCTGCTCTCGGAGGACGCTCCGACCCGCACCATCATGGGCGCCGGCGCCGGCTCGTTTGCGGTGATCCGCGTGCTGGAGACCGAAGGCGTCAACCTGCCGCAGTCCGAATGGACGCCGGACGGCGTCGCCGCGCACTTCAATGCGATCAGCGACATGTCGACCGCGAAGGCGCTGCAGGGCGCGTTCGAGCAGACACAGAAGTATGTCGCCCAGGCCGCCGCGCGGGCCGGGATCAAGCTCTGAGCATGGTCGTCGCCGTCATCGGAGCCGGTCCCGCCGGCCTGATGGCGGCGGAGGTGCTTGCGCAGGGTGGCGCTGAGGTCACCGTCTACGACGCGATGCCGTCGGCCGGCCGCAAGTTCCTGATGGCCGGCCGTGGCGGGCTCAATCTCACCCACTCCGAGCCGCTGCCGGATTTCCTTGCGCGCTATCGCGAGGCGATGCCGCATCTGAAGGCTGCGATCGAGGCATTTCCACCCGATGCCTTGCGCGCCTGGAGCGAGGTGCTGGGGCAGCCGACTTTTGTCGGCAGCAGCGGCCGGGTGTTTCCAAAAGCGTTCAAGGCATCGCCATTGCTGCGTGCCTGGCTACGGCGGCTCGATGCCGCGGGCGTCGCGTTCGCATTCCGGCATCGCTGGGTTGGATGGGACGCCAATGGTGAACTGCTGTTTGAGACGCCGGACGGTCCGCGCGTGGTCAATGCCGATGCAGCCGTGCTCGCGCTTGGCGGCGCGAGCTGGCCCCGGCTCGGCTCCGACGGCGCCTCGGCGGATATCCTTGCCGCGAAGGGCATTGCGGTGGCGCCGATCAAGCCAGCCAATTCCGGCTTCACGGTTGCCTGGTCCAATATCTTCCGCGACCGGTTCGAGGGCCAGCCGCTCAAGGGCGTCGCGCTCACGATCGGTTCGCATACGGTGCGCGGCGAGGCCATCGTCACCCGCTCCGGCATTGAAGGCGGCGCGATCTACGCATTGTCGGCGGAATTGCGCGAGGCGGTGCTAGCGAAGAGGGCGGCGGTGCTTAGCGTGGCGTTGCGGCCCGATGCTGCGGGCGACGAATTGGTCGCGCGGCTGTCGGCGCCGAAGGGCAAGCAATCCTTTTCCAATTTCCTGCGCAAGGCCGCGCAGCTCTCGCCGGTCGGCATCGGGCTGTTGCAGGAGGCGGCAGTCGCCTCCGGCCGGTCGCTGGCCGCGCTGCCGCCGGCCGAATTGGCCGAACTGATCAATGCGGTGCCGATCAAGGTGTCAGGCGTGGCGCCGATCGCACGCGCGATCTCGAGCGCCGGCGGGATCAGGTTCGACGAACTCGACGCGCAGTTCATGCTGCGGCGGCTGCCCGGCGTCTTCGCCGCCGGCGAGATGCTCGATTGGGAAGCGCCGACCGGCGGCTATCTGTTGCAGGCGTCGTTTGCAATGGGCGTCGCCGCCGGGAAGGGCGTGTTGAGCTGGCTCGCGCAGCAATCGTAGGATGGGTAGAGCGCAGCGAAACCCATCAACTTCTTTCCGCGCGGAGACATGATGGGTTTCGCTGCGTTCTACCCATGCTACAGGATACGGCTCATTCCGAGCCCGTCCTCGTCGCAAGATCGGTGATCAGGCCGAGCACACCGAACGCCGCGGCCACCGCGCAAACTGCGGTCCAACCACCAAAGCTCCACGCCGCGGATGCCGCTGCCGCGCCGACCGCGCCGCCGATGAAGAACAGCGCCACGAACAGGCCGTTGATCCGGCCGCGCGCCTCGGGCCGCAGCAGGTTGACGGCGCGGCGGCCAAGCGTCTGGTCGGTGGTGATGCCGAGATCGAGCAGGATGGTGCCGAGGCTCAGCACGACGAGTGCCGCCATCCGCGACTCCAGCACGCCGGCCCAAGCGCACAGCGCGAGCGATGCAATGATCAGAATGTGCGAGCCGATCAGCATCGGCCGCGCCAGGCCGCGGTCGCCCCAGCGGCCGGCCAGGGGTGTTGCGACAGCGCCGGCGACGCCGATCAGTGCGAACAGCGCGATGCCCCCGGCGTCGAGCTTGAACGGCGTATCCGGCAGGCGTAGCGCAACGGCGGCCCAGAACGCGGTGAACGAGGCCATCACCAGTGCCGCGGTCCAGGAGCGAACGCGTAGCACCGGCTCCTCGCGCAGCAGTGTCGGGAACGAACGCAGCAGCGCGCCGTAGCTGACCTTCGCCGCCGGCTGCAGCGTCGGCAGCGCGCGTGCCAGCGCTGCGGCGAGCACCGTCATCAGCACGGCCGAGGTGACATAGTAGCCGCGCCAGTTCCAGCTGTCCGCGATCAGGCTCGCCATCGGCCGCGACAGCAGGATGCCGATCATCAGGCCGCTCATGACATCGCCGATCGCCTGCCCCCGGCGCTCCGGCGGCACCATCGACGCCACCAGCGGCACCACCATCTGGATCGCGGCACACGACGCGCCGAGGATGAAGGTGGCGGCCAGCAAGATCAGCGGCGTCGGCGCCATTGCGGTGCCGATCGCCGCCACGATGGCGCAGGCCAGCGTGCGCAGGATCAGCCGCTTGTTCTCGACGAGGTCGACCAGCGGCACCAGCAGCAGCAGTCCGAGTGCGTAGCCGAGCAGGGTCAGCGTCGAGATCAGGCCGGCCTGCAGCGCGGTCATGCCGAGCGAGCGGCCCATCAGACCAACGAGGATCTGCGGCGCAAACAGATTGGTGACGACGGTGCCGGTGGTGATGGCGCCGATCCAGATCAGCGGACGCACGGCGATGGTGCGCGCCGGGGAGAGTTTGGTGGCTTCGGAGATGGTCATGGGGCCTCGCGATGGAGTGGCGAGGCCCCCTTTAGGGGATCGGCCTAATATGCTACAATTCAAATAAGATGATGAAGAATATGCGAGATTGTTATGAATACCCATGACCTCGTGGCGTTCGTCGCCGTGGTCGAGACCGGATCGATCGTCGCGGCCTCGGCGCGGCTGAACCTGACCCAGCCCGGCGTGACGCGGCGGATCCAGAATCTCGAGGAGATGCTCGGCGCGCAGCTGCTCGACCGGCTCTCGAAGCCGCTGAAGCCGACGGCGGCGGGAATCGAGGCCTATGAGCAGGGCCGCCGGCTGCTGCGCATGCTCGACGACCTCAAGTCAGGCGTCGCCAATGACGGCGTGGTGCGCGGCGAGTTCAGGCTCGGCCTGACGCCGTTCTTGTCGGAGGCGGGGCTGACCGGTCCGCTCGATGCGGTGCGCGGCGAATTTCCGGCGCTGGCGGTGCGCGTCGTCTCGGGCTGGTCGCCCAACCACATGGAGCGGGTCAGCCGCAACGAGCTCGATGCCGCGGCGATCTGCCTTCCTGACGGCACCGCGCCGCCTGACGATCTCGTGGCCTCCGACCTCGGCGCGCAGCCGGTGGTGTTCGTCGTCGCGCGCGACATGAAGACGCCGAAGTCGGTCGACCTCGAATGGCTGTCGCGGACCGGATGGGTGATCAACCAGGACGGCTGCGGCTTCCGCCAGACGCTGAAGCGCCATTTCGATGCGGCGCATCTGCCGTTCAACATCGCCGTCGAGGCGCTCGACAGCGAGCTGCGCCTGTCGCTGGTGGCGCGCGGGCTCGGCATCGGGCTCGTGACGCCGGTGGCGCTGAAACGAAGCCCGATCCGTAGCCGGCTCAAGGCCGTGAAGATCGCGGATTTCAATCCCGCGGTGCGCGCCTGGATCGTGCATCGCCCGCCAGCCGGCCGCCTGGCGCGGCCGATCGAGGTGTTTCGCGCGGCCCTCGACCGCGAGCTGCAGGCGCTGATGCATGGGTAGCGAGGCTCCTGTGCTTCGCGACCTTTAGCCCGCCGCCGTCCTTCGAGGCTCGCTCTGCTCGCACCTCAGGGTGACGGCCAGAGAGAGCGTGATCGGGCGGTCGAGAGAGCGTCATCCCGCGCAAAGGCTTCGCCTTTGTCGCTGGAGGTGCGAGCCGAGCCGCGCAATTGCGCTGCTCGGGGAGCCTCGAAGGATGCGCGGGCGTACGCCTAGCGCAGCTTGCCCCGCGCGGTCACCGGCAACGCACCGATGATCTCGTCACCGCGCACCATCACAACCTCTTCCATCATGTTGACGACGACGCAGACGTGATTGGGCACGATCCGCACCACGTCGCCGACATTGGGCCGCGTGTTGCTGCGGGAGAGGTCGAGGAAGCCATGCTCCTCGGCAAAGCGCGCGATCCTGGCCTCGGGATGTTCGAGGATCAGGCCGTGACCTTCGAGGCCGCCGGTGTCCGAGGTTAGCGTCTTGGAGCCGGCGTCGAGGATGCCGCGCTCGGGGCCGGCGCGGCTGACGACGGTAGAATAGATGTGCAGCGCGCAATCGTCCCAGGTGGCGACGCCGGCCGCGACCTGCATGCGGTCGTTGTAGATGTAGGTGCCGAAGCGATGCTCGGTGCCACCCTTCAGCTTGCCGAGGTTCTTCAGGTTCGGCGTGCCGCCGGTCGAGACGATTGTCGCGTCGAGGCCGTGGGCGCGAACGCCGGCCAGCGCCTCGTCGTAGAATTTCTGCGCCTCCGCCCAGCCGGTCTCGGTCGGATACAGCATGAAGCCCGCGAAGGCGAGGCCCTTGGAGGTTGCGATCTCGCGCGCCAGCGCGATCGCCTCGGCCGGGGTCTCGACGCCAGCGCGCTTGCGGCCGGTGTCGCATTCGACCACGACCGACAGCGGACGGCCGGAAGCGGCTGCGGCCTTCGGCAGGTCGGCTACGACGACGGAATTGTCGGCGGCGACGGTAACGTTGGCCTTGCCTTGCAGCGCGCCGAGCCGCGCCATCTTCTCGTCGCCGAGCAGATTGTAGCTGATCAGGATGTTGTCGATCCCGGCGTCCGCCATGATCTCGGCCTCGCCGAGCTTCTGGCAGGTGATGCCTTTGGCGCCGGCCTTGATCTGCAGCTGCGCCAGCATCGGGTTCTTGTGCGTCTTGATGTGCGGACGGTTGGCGACGCCGGCCTCGTCGCAGGCCTTCTGGATGCGCGCGATGTTGCGCTCGACCCGGTCCATGTCGATCACGGCGCAGGGCGTGCCGTATTCCTTGGCGATCTTGGCGGCGAGGGGCGTGGTCATGGTCTGTCCTTCTTACCCATCCTACAAATTATGCCTGTTCGATCTCTTCGCGCAGCACTTCGAGCTCGAGCCAACGGTCCTCGGCGGCGGCGAGCTCTTGCTGCGCCTTTGCGATCGCGGCCGAGGCAGCGTCGAATGTCTTGCGATCCTTGGTATAGAGATCGGGATCGTCGAGCAGCTTCTGCTGCTTGGTGATTTCGGCATGCAGCTTGTCGATGGTCTTCGGCAAGGTTTCCAGTGCGTGCTTCTCGTTGAAGCTCAGCCGGCGCCTCGGTGCTGCTTCGGGCGCGGCGGCCCTGGCTTCCGTCTTCTCTTCGGTCGGGGCTTCGGCCTTCACCGTCTCGCGCTTCACGTCGGCGCCGCGCTGCGCCAGCATATCGGAGTAGCCGCCGGCATATTCGATCCAGCGTCCCTGGCCTTCGGGCACGATCACCGACGTCACGACGCGGTCGAGGAAGTCACGGTCGTGGCTGATCAGGATCACCGTGCCCTCGTAATCGCCGAGCATGTCCTCGAGCACGTCGAGGGTTTCGAGATCGAGGTCGTTGGTCGGCTCGTCCAGGATCAAGAGGTTGGACGGCTTGGCCAGCGCGCGCGCCAGCATCAGGCGGCCGCGCTCGCCGCCGGAGAGCGCCTCCAGCGGCGTGCCGCGCTGCTCCTGCGCGAACAGGAAGTCCTTCATGTAGCCGATCACGTGCTTCGACTTGTCGCCGACCATGACGTGATCGCCGCGGCCGCCGGTCAGGGCTTCGGCCAGCGTCAGCTTCGGGTCGAGGCTTTCGCGATGCTGGTCGAGCGTCGCCATTTCGATATTGGCCCCGAGCCGCACCGAACCGGAGTCGGGCGGATCGTTGCCGATCAGCAGATGCACCAGCGTGGTCTTGCCGGCGCCGTTCGGACCTACGATGCCGAGCCGGTCGCCGCGCTGGATCCGGGTCGAGAAGCCGTCGACGATCTTGCGCTCACCGAACGATTTCGCGATGTTCTTGGCCTCGATCACCAGCCGGCCGGATTTCTGGGCCTCGGCGGCGGCGAGCGTGGCATTGCCGGTGGCGCCGCGATAGTTGCGGCGCTGGTCGCGCAGCGCGAAGAGATTGCCGAGCCGCTTGACGTTGCGCTTGCGGCGGCCGGAGACGCCGTAGCGCAGCCAGTGCTCCTCGTTGACGATCTTGCGGTCGAGCTTGTGCTGCTCGCGCTCTTCCTCCGCCAGCACCTCGTCGCGCCACGCCTCGAAGGCGCCGAAGCCGCGCTCGATCTGCCGGATCTGGCCGCGGTCGAGCCAGGCGGTGGTGCGCGACAAATTGGTGAGGAAGCGGCGGTCGTGGCTGATCAAGACCAGCGCGCAGCGGCGGCTTTCCAGTTCGCCCTCGAGCCATTCGATAGTCGGCAGGTCGAGATGGTTGGTCGGCTCGTCCAGCAGCAGGATATCGGGCGAGGGCGCCAGCACGCGGGCCAGCGCCGCGCGGCGCGCCTCGCCGCCGGAGACATGCGCCGGATCTTCCTCGCCGCTGAGGCCGAGCTGTTCGAGCAGATAGCGCGCCTGGTAGTGGTCGTCGCCGGGGCCGAGGCCGGCCTCGACATAGGCCAGCGTCGTCTTGTGGTCGCCGAAGTCCGGCTCCTGCGGCAGATAGCGGATGGTGGCGCCGGGCTGCACGAAACGGCTGCCGGCATCGGGCTCGACCAGGCCGGCCGCGATCCGCAGCAGCGTCGACTTGCCGGAGCCGTTGCGGCCGATCAGGCAGACGCGCTCGCCCGCGGAGACCGACAGCTCGACGCCGGTCAATAGCGGCGTGCCGCCGAAGGTCAGGCTGATGTCCTTGAGCTGGATGAGAGGAGGCGAAGCCATCGCGCTAACCCTGCTGGCTCGCCGGCGCCTGCTCGGCGCGGCGGCGCTGGATGCGGCGGATGGTCTGGTCGAGCGTCGACAGGAAGGTCGAGCGGTCGCGCGGCGAGTATGATTTCGGCCCGCCGGTGATCTCGCCCGACGAGCGCAGATCGGTCATCAGATTGCGCACCGCGAGCGTCATGCCGATCGACTGTTCGGTGAACGGCTTGCCGTTCGGCGCGATCACATCGGCGCCGGCCTTGACGCAGCGGCTCGCCAGCGGAATGTCCGCCGTGATCACGATGTCGCCTTCACGCGCGCGTTCCGCGATCCAGTCGTCGGCGGCATCCATGCCGGAACCTGCGGCGATGCGCTCGATCAGCGGATCCTGCGGCACGCGGATGAAATTGCCCGCGACCACGCTGACGGGCACGCCGTGCCGGATCGCGACGCGATAGATCTCGTCCTTCACCGGGCAGGCGTCGGCGTCGACATAGATGCGGGTGGGGGCAGGGGTTTCAGTCATCGATTCCAGGGTTGGCAGGGGCGGCCTGCGTGTACTCCATCGGGCGGAAAATTGCGAGCAGAACGAGAGGCTTGTCAGGCTGACCGGTTCGACTACGATTGCCCGAGAAAAACAACGGAAATAAGGGGAAACCCCATGGATTCGAAGACGGCTTCGCTGACCTACCGCGTCTCGGCCTACAACACGTCAAAGCTCTCGGAGAACAAGATCCACGACGACACGGTGGCGCGGAAGTTCGGCTTTTCCGGTGGGCTGGTGCCGGGCGTCGACGTGATGGCCTACATGATGCATCTGCCGGTCGAGAAGTGGGGCCGCGATTTCCTCGCGCGCGGCCTGATCGAGGCGCGCTTCGTCAAGCCGGTCTATGACGGCGAGATCGCGGAATTGACCGGTCAGGAGACCGGCAATGGGCTGACGATCGAGCTCCACAGCCGCGGCGAGCTCTGCGCCACCGGCACCGCATCGCTGCCGGCATCCGCGCCGAAATTCGTGCTCGACGACTACAAGCAGGTCGCCGCGGTCGCCGAGCGCAAGCCGGTCAGCGCGTCGTCCTATGAAGAGGGCAAGTGGCTCGGCACCATCCCGCGCGACTGGTCCGGCGATGCCGCGAAAGAATATCTCGCCGATATCCGTGAGACCGACCCGATCTACTTGCGCGAAGGTCTCGGCCATCCCGGCCTGCTGCCGCGGGTGATGAACAAGGTTCTGGTCGACAATGCGATCCTCGGGCCCTGGATCCATGTCGGCACCCGCATGCAGCTGCTGTCGGCGGGCAAGATTGGCGACGAGCTGACCGCGCGCGCCAAGGTGACCGGCAATTACGACAAGAAGGGCCACCGCTTCGTCGAGCTCGACGCGCTGGTGCTCGGTAACGGCGTGCCGCTGGCGCATTGCTGGCACATCGCGATCACCCAGCCGCGCGAGCAGGCCGCGGCGTAACACGATCCGTCATTGCCGGGCTTGACCCGGCAATCCATCGCTGTTCGGAAAATTCTTGCGCAGATTGATGGATGCCCGGGTCAAGCCCGGGCATGACGAGTGGAGATTTGAGCTAGGCTCTTGCACCACCCGCAACTGTCATACCCCGCGCATGCGGGGTATCCAGTACGCCGCGGCTTGTCTGCTTAGCCACAGCTGTCTCTGGAGTACTGGATCACCCGCTTTCGCTGGTGATGACAGCGGTGAGTGACGATGAAGCGGCGACCCTACGCCGCCTTCGCCTTGGCGTCCTGGATCGCGCGCCAGACGCGTTCCGGCGTCAGCGGCATGTTGATGTGCTTGATGCCGTATTCCGACAGCGCGTCGACCACGGCATTGACGATGCAGACGAGGCTGCCGGCGCAGCCGGCCTCGCCGCAGCCCTTGGTACCGAGCGGGTTGGATTTCGCCGGCGAGGGGTGATCGCCGACCAGCATCGACGGCACGTCGCCGGCACGTGGCAGCGCGTAGTCCATGAACGAGCCGGTGATCGGCTGGCCGGAACCGTCGTAACTGATTTCCTCCATCAGCGCCTGGCCGATGCCCTGCGCGACGCCGCCGTGCAGCTGGCCGGCGACGATCATCGGATTGACCACGACGCCGAAATCATTGACCGCAGAGTAGCGCACGATCCGCGTCACACCGGTGTCGGGATCGATCTCGACCTCGGCGACGTGGCAGCCGTTCGGGAAGGTCGACGCCGTCTCCTTGGTGGCGTGATCGACGTCGAGCGTCTCCGGCGTGCCCTCGGGCATCTTGCCGGCGCGCATCCGCTCGGCGAGCTCCATGATGCCGATCGAGCGGTCGGTGCCGGCGATGGTGAAGCGGCCCTGGCCGAATTCGATGTCGGCCTCGGAGGCCTCCAGGATATGCGCGGCGGCCTTCTTGCCCTTCTCGACCACCAGCGCGGAAGCCTCGACGATCGCTTGGCCCGTCGCGGTGATCGAGCGCGAGCCGCCGGTGCCGTTGCCGAAGCGGACGAGATCGCTGTCGCCCTGTTCGAGCGTGATCTTCTCGAAGGGGACGCCGAGCTGGTCGGACAGCACCTGCGCGAACGGCGTGGCGTGGCCCTGGCCGTAATCCAGCGTGCCGGTGGTGAGCTTCACCGAGCCGTCGGGCTCGAAGCTGATCTTGCCGAGCTCGCCACTCGGCGGCGCGGTGACCTCGAGATAGGAGCCGACGGCGATGCCGCGCAGCTTGCCGCTCTTTTTGCTTTCCTTCTTGCGCTTGGCGAAGTTGTCGTAGTCGGAGATCTCCAGCGCCTTCTGAAACACGCCGGCGAAATCGCCGCTGTCATAGGTGACACCGGAGGCCGCCGGGAAGGGCAGCTGCGACGGCTTGATGAAGTTGCGCTTGCGCAGCGTGAAGCGGTTGATGCCCATCTCGTCGGCGGCGGCGTCGATCAGCCGCTCCATGTAGTAATTGGCCTCGGGCCGGCCGGCGCCGCGATAGGCGCCCATCAGCGTGGTGTTGGTCAGGACCGTCTTGATGTCGACGCCGAGCAGCGGCGTGCGATAGACGCTGGCGAGGTTCTTGCCGGTGTTGAGCGACAGCGGGCCTGGCGCGACGCCGGTGATATAGGCGCCGAGATTGCCGTAGCCGGACAGCCGCACCGCGAGGAACTTGCCGTCGGCATCGAGCGCGAGCTCGGCGTGGATCAGCTGCGCGCGGCCCTGGCTGTCCGAGAGGAAGCTGGTCGAGCGCTCGTCCAGCCACTTCACCGGGCGGCCGAGCTCGCGCGCCGCATGCGCGATGCAGGTGTATTCGGGATAGTTGAGGTTCTTCATCCCGAACGAGCCGCCGACATTGCCGGTCAGGATGCGGACCTTGTCGGCGGGCACGTTGAGCAGGCGCGCCAGGATCGCCTTGTTGCCCGAGACGCCTTGGGTCGGCACCTGCAGCGTGAAGCGTTCGGTCTTCTTGTCGTAGTGGGCGAGGGCGACGCGCGGCTCCATCGAGACCACGGCGACGCGGGTATTGACGATGTCGAGTTTTGTGACGTGCGCCGCGCCGGCGAACGCCGCCTCGATCTTGGCGGTGTCGCCATAGTGATAGTCGAGCGCAACGTTATCAGGAATGTCGTCATAGAGCTGCGGGGCGCCGGGCTTGGCGGCTTCGGCCGCGTCGGTCACCGCGGGCAGGGGCTCGATATCGACCTCGACGGCCTCGGCGGCATCGCGCGCCTGCGCCGCGGTCTCTGCGACCACGAAGGCGACGGGATCGCCGACGAAGCGCACCTTGTCGGTCACCAGCGCGGGGCGGTTGGTCTGCTTGAGTGGCGAGCCGTCGCGGTTCTTCAGCGGCAGGCCGCAGGTGAAGGGGTTGTAGCCAGCGGCCGCAAGGTCGGCGCCGGTCCACACCCCCAGCACGCCCGGCATCGCCTTGGCGGCCGCCGTATCGATCCCCTTGATGAGTCCATGGGCATGGGAGGAGCGGACCATCCAGCAAGTGGCCTGGCCGGGCAGCGAGAAATCGTCGGTGTATTTGCCCTTGCCGCGCACCAGGGTGTCGTCCTCCTTTCGTCGAACAGGCTGTCCGACGCCGTGTTTTTGCAGTGCGATAGCGTTTTCGAGGGAGGCAGGCGGCGTGTGATCTTGCATCGAAAATGACCTGAAATGCCCGGATTTGCTGGCGTTTGGGGGCGCTGAGGAGATAACGCACACCCCCCTTAACGACAACGCCCGATTGGGCATGGAGCCAATGTGAACGGAGTTTGCGTAGAGCTTTGACGCTGCTAAAGTTTCCGTGAACGATAATTATTCGGCGGGCCTTTTGGTCCCGCGGAAAGACAGTTTTGATGAACGACCATGTGCGGCTTTGCGACGGCCCCCCGGCCAGCGAAGCCCCGCCAGGGTTGGTTGCGGCAGCGGCGGAAAGTGGCGTCTACGCCGCGCTCGACCTTGGCACCAACAATTGCCGGCTGTTGATCGCCTGTCCCACCGGCGACGGGTTCCGCGTGGTCGATTCCTTCTCGCGGATCATCCGGCTCGGCGAGGGTATCGCCGCCACCGGCTCGATCAGCGAGGCCGCGATCGAGCGTGCGATTGCCGCGCTGGCCATCTGCAGCGACAAGATCCGCTATCGCAAGGCGCGCCGGCTGCGGCTGATCGCCACCGAGGCCTGCCGCGCCGCCGGCAACGCCGAGAGCTTTCGCGCGCGGGTCGCGGCCGAGACCGGCATCAAGCTCGAGGTGATCGATCGCGAGACCGAGGCGACGCTCGCCGTGATCGGCTGCTCGCCGCTGCTCGATCCGAAGGGACGGGGCGCCATCCTGTTCGATATCGGCGGCGGCTCGACCGAGCTGGTGCGGATCGAGCGCGACCCCGCGGCGCCCGACGCGCCGCCACGCATCAAGGCGTGGATGTCGATCCCGCTCGGCGTCGTCACGCTGGCCGAACATTTCGGCGGCAAGAACGTCACCAGGGATTTGTACGCGCAGATGATCGATGAGGTCGCGCGGCACGTCGCGCCGTTCGCGGCCGAGCACGGCAAGGATCTGCGCGACATGCACATGCTCGGCACCTCGGGCACCGTGACCACGCTCGCCGGCGTGTTCCTCAACCTGTCGCGCTACGACCGTCGCCGCATCGACGGCATCTGGATGAACGATTGCGACGTCACCGCGACGATCCAGAGGCTGCTCGGTATGAGCTATGAGGCGCGCGTCAACAACAACTGCATCAGCGTCGAGCGCGCCGATCTGGTGCTCGCCGGCTGCGCGATCCTCGATGCGATCCGCAATGCGTTCCCGATGCCGCGGCTCCGCGTCGCCGATCGCGGCCTGCGCGAGGGCATGCTGGTCGAGATGATGCGCGAGGACGGCGCGCTGCGGGCGTGCTAGAGCTTCTCTTGCCTCGCCCCGCTTGCGGCGAGAGGCCGGATTGCATGTCAATGCAATCCGGGTGAGGGGGACTCTCCAGGAGCGCATCTCTCACCTTCATTGCGGAACCAGCCCCTCACCCCAACCCTCTCCCCGCAAGAGCGGGGTGAGGGAGTAGAGAAGCAGTATGGCGAAAGACACCACCGGGCGGCTGCACGTCACGGTCAAGAGCGGCGGCAAGCGAAAGCTGTCGTCAAAACTCTGGCTCGAGCGCCAGCTCAACGATCCCTATGTCGCCAAGGCCAAGGCGATGGGCTACCGCTCGCGCGCGGCGTTCAAGCTCACCGAGATCGACGACAAATATCGCCTGCTCAAGCCCGGCATGACCGTGGTCGACCTCGGTGCGGCGCCCGGCGGCTGGAGCCAGATCGCGGCCAAGCGTACCGGTGCTGCCGACGGCAAGGGCAAGGTGGTTGCGATCGATCTGCTGGAGATGGGCGAGATTCCCGGCGTCGCCTTCGCGCAGCTCGACTTCCTCGACCACGACGCGCCGGAAAAACTGATCGCGATGATGGGGGGGCGCGCGGACATCGTGATGTCCGACATGGCCGCCAACACCACCGGCCATCGCAAGACCGATCAGCTGCGCATCATCGGCCTGGTCGAGACCGCCGCGCATTTCGCCGGCGAGGTGCTCAATCCCGGCGGCACGTTCCTGGCAAAAGTGTTCCAGAGCGGCGCCGACGCCGAGCTGGTGGCGCAGCTGAAGCGCGATTTCGCGACCGTCCGCCACGTCAAGCCGGCCGCCAGCCGGCAGGATTCGTCGGAGCGTTACGTGCTGGCGACGGGATTCCGGGGACAGCAACAGCCGTCATCGCGCGGGGAGTAGCAACGACGCGTTCGCCGAAGCCTCCGCTAAGGCAAGCCATGATGCTCATAGGGGCCGGCGGGAGCGCCGTCCCGGTACGCGAGCGCGTCGCGGTCTGACCTGAATCCATTGGAACTCTTCCCGTTACGGCGTATTCTACCTTTCCGGCGCGGTCAGTTCGTTGCGTGTTTCGGCCTGGCGCCACGGCAGGTTTGTGCAGCGAGCCGCGCCTCCGTCTTGCGGAGCTCTTCCGTGATGGAACGCAGGTCGAGCATGGGTAATCGCCTTCTGGCGGCCTTGCCGCCCGCCGATGTTGATTTGCTTGCGCCTCATCTCCGCAAGGTATCGCTCGAACGCGACGCCGTGCTGGTGCGGTCGGGCGACCTCGTCGAACAGATCTATTTTCCCTGCACGGCATTGATCGCGTTCGTCATGGACATGCCGAACGGACAGGCCGTTGCGACGACAATGATCGGCAACGAGGGCGCCGTCGGCATCCTGTCGACACTCAGGTCGATACGCTCGCCGATGACCGCGGTGGTTCGCGTCGCGGGCACGACGTGGCAGATTTCGCCGGCACGATTTCACGCCGCACTCGCGCACAGTCACGCGCTTGCCAGTACGGTGCAGCTCCATATGCGGTCGTTGCTGGTCCAGTTCCAGCATATCGCGGCGTGCAATGCGCTTCATTCCGTGGAGGCCCGCCTGGCCCGGTGGCTTTTGCAGGTTCACGATCAGATCGGTGACGACACGCTGCCGCTGACGCAGGAGACGCTGTCGGAATTGCTGGGTGTGCGACGAACGACTGTGACCCATGTCGTGCACAAGCTTCGCGCCTCGGGCGCAATCCGCTCCAACCGGCGGAGCTCGATCGAGGTCGACAGGCCGCGGCTCGAAACTGCGGCCTGCGAGTGCTACGAGATCATGCGCGGCAGGATCGACCGCATCGTATCCGCGGAGGGGATCAAGTCGTCCGGTCGCGGCGCGCCGCCACATGGACCTCCGCGTTCGCACGCCCGGCCGTGGACCAATGGCGACAAGGTTCATGCACATGCGCGCGGCGCGGGTGCTGAGCGATCACGAAGCCATTGAATGCAGTTGCAACGCAGACGCAGGTGTCAGGACGCCTTGCGCAATTCCTGCTCGGGTTCGTGGACCCACGCCTCCCTGGCGAACCATTCGTGATTGGTCCGACAGCTCGTGCAATAGCTGCGCGAAAAGAATACGGTGCTGCGCCGGAACGTCTCGCGGTCGGATTTCATGCCGGTATTGATCGCACGTCCCGTCCGCGGGCATTTGATCATGATGACGCCCATCTCGGTCCTCCTCCAATGTCAGGGATTGCTGGTCCCGCACACCGTCGGCCGGACCGCGCCCCTTCTAATCGGAGACGCTTGGTCCAGCCGGCCTGGGGGACTCCTCAGGAAGGTGTTTTCAGGGCCTTTGCGAAGCTCTTCTTGATCGGCTCGGAGGTCTCGGTCGCGACCTTCTTCGCGATCTCCCAGAGCTCCTTGTTCTGCGCGGTCGTCACTTCGAAGGCCTTGCGGCCGTGATCGGCCGAAAGCTGGATGGCTTCCGACAGCGACCTGGTGCCGGCGAGCTCGGATATGAAAGCCAGGGCCGAACTGGCGTTGATATGCGAGATATCGATCACCTTGGCTGCGTAGTCCGCGGCGCCCTTGGCGTTGACCGCGTATGCTTCCTTGAGCAGGACAGAGATTTCCTCCGAAGCTTCCTTGGCCTTCTCGAACTGTTCTCGGGCACGCCTCGCATTTTGTTCGGCGATACCTTGAAAGGCCTGAGGCAACGCGAACAGGGGCAGGCCAGAGCCGCCGGCTTTCGGATTATCGTTCACTTCATTCGTATGGACGTCAGTCACTGGCTCTGATCCTTTCAAGCGAAACCAGATCAAGGAAAATCCGCGCCTCGCGGTGCACGGACGCTGGGGGAAGCGCACCTGGAGCGCTTCCTTCCCACATGGCTTTTTGCTGAATGCCGGGTCACCGCGGGCCCGCTTGAGCCGGACTATGCAGGATCGGCGGCGTAGCTTCCGTTCGCTTTCTGACTCTCGCGGAGATTTTTTCCGGGACGAAGCGGCGGCGATTCATCGAACACATCTCGACCGATTGCGCCAGGAGAGCCTGGCCGGGCGCGGTCCCGGTCGCGACACGCGCACGAAGGCAATTCAGCACGACCGGTTGGAACCTCGGCGCGCGGCCGGAGTCGATTCCGTTGCTCCCGGCCAATGCCCCCCAAGCCCACCGGGAGAAAACCCGCACTGGGTTGGCGGCCTTGGTGTAGCGAAGGTTTCGCGCACTGGGGCCGTTTCTTGCAGGACTGGAAAACCGGGCGACGCAAGCGCATATTTCTCAGATGGCGACCATTGTTCAATGCAATTGCGGCGCCGAGTACAGACGCACCGAAGAGAAGTTCTTGGTGCCGCATACGGGTGATGCGATCTGCACGGTCTGCGGAGCAGCGTTGGAATCGTGGCTGGAAGCGACCCACGTTCCCACATACGAACTTATCGAACGTCCGGATCGAACACAGCCAGGCGGAATGACCGGCCACCCCTGATGGCCTGGTCGTGACCTGACGGCGGCTCGCGGTGTCCGCGCCTCGGGAACGGCCGGTTCGGTCGACTAGCCGAGCCGCTGATCGCGCGCGTTCTGGGTGTCCTCGGTGGCGACCTTGACAGCTTCGGCGGCGGCGCGTTTCTCGGCGCCCTTGCGGCTCGAGATGTCGATCGCCTTACGGCCGGCGATCTCGTTGCCGGCCTCAGCCGGCATCTGCCAGAAGAACCAGGCCGAGGCCGCCGAGATCAGCGACACCACGATGAAGGCCGGCGCGAACACGTCGGCGGAAAGCTCGGTCTGGTGATGCAGCGCCAGCGTGGTTTCGACCGAGAACGCGCCGACCGCGACTCCCGCGGACACCGCGAGCTGCTGATTGACGCTGACGAGGGTGGTGGCCCGGCTCATCTGCGGCGCCTCGACCTCGGCATAGGCCACGGTGTTGATCGCGGTGAATTGCAGCGAGCGGAAGAAGCCGCCGACCACCAGGATGGTGAAGATCAGCATCAGCGGCGTCGAGATCGTGAACAGCGCGCAGGCGGCGAGGAAGGCCGAACTGACCACGGCGTTGACGGTCATCATGTTGCGGAAGCCGAAGGCGCGGATGATGCGCGCCGCCAGCGTCTTCATGCCCATGGCGCCGACCGCCGACGCAAAGGTGACGAGACCGGACTGGAACGGCGACAGGCCGAAGCCGACCTGCATCAACAGCGGCAGCAGGAACGGCAGCGCGCCGATGCCGAGCCGGAACATGAAGCCGCCGACGATCGACGCGCGCATGGTCGGCAGCCGCAGCAAGCCGAAATCGAGCACCGGCGAACCGGTCCGTCGCGCGTGGATGACGTAAAGCGTCATCGATACCGTGCCGACCCCGACCAGCGCGGCGACGATCGGCCACGGCAGCAAATTGAGCCCGGCTACCGACAGCCCGAAGGCGATGCCGGCGAGGCCGATACCGGCCAGCACCAGCCCCACGAGATCGAAGCGCTCGGGATCCTCGCTCTTGATCGGGTCGATGTATTTCAGCGCCAGGAAGATGCCGAGCAGCCCGATCGGGATGTTGATCAGGAAGATCCAGTGCCAGGAGAAATAGGTGGTGATGAAGCCGCCGAGCGGCGGCCCGATCACCGGGCCGATCAGCGCCGGGACCGTCACCCAGGCCATCGCGTTGACCAGCGCGCTCTTGTCGACCGAGCGCAGCAGCACCAGCCGCCCGACCGGGGTCATCATCGCCCCGCCGAGGCCCTGCAGGATGCGGGCGAACACGAAATCGGTCACCGAGGACGACAGTGCGCAGCCGATCGAGCCCAGCATGAACACGCCGACGGCGCCGGCAAACACGATGCGGGCGCCGAAGCGGTCCGCAGTCCAGCCACTCGCCGGGATGAACACCGCGAGCGACAGCAGGTAGGAGGTGATCGCCAGTTTCAGCGTCAGCGGGCTGGTGCCGATATCGGCGGCGATCGCGGGCAGCGAGGTCGCGATCACTGTGGAGTCCATGTTCTCCATGAACAGGGCGGTGGCCACGATGAGCGGAATCAGGCGTTGTTTGTTCATCAAAACAGGACAGCTGTGCTGAAAAAGGCGGGCGAGGGGGCCATATCATCCTGCCCAGGGCCACGCTATTGCGGAACCGGCCAAACGCCCTAAATCCTGCGTGACGCTGGTATGCATCCGCCCGTGTCCAAAGGTTCGCCGTGATCTACGTCCTTGCCGCTCTCTTGCCGCCGATCGGACTGCTCCTGAACGGACAGCCGTTTTCGGCCATCTTCAATCTGGTCCTGATCGTGTTTTGCGCGGTTTTCGGGCTGTTTTTTCACGTGTTGCTGCTGGTGCCGTCGGCCCATGCCGTGATCGCGGTCCACATGAAGCGCGAGGACCGGCGCCATCGCGAAATGGTCGAGGCGATCCGTCGCCATGGGCCGCCGCCGGGTTACTGGGCGCCCTGAACCGGCCCCTAAAAAGGCCTGTGCATGGCTGGCAAACGCTTTGATTCGTCATCCCGCCATGCTATCGACCAGCGTCAACCCCACCGATGGGCGCCGATTCGACGGTGACGCAGCGAGCGTCGCCGCAGGCGGCGTTCATCCGTAAGACCATCGCGGCTGGGCCGCAGATAAAGGAGTTGGCAATGGCCACGGGATTTCCGGCTATCCGCGAAGCCTTCACGTTCGACGATGTGCTGCTGAAGCCCGGTTTGTCCGACGTGCTTCCCTCGGAAGTCGATATTCGCTCGCGCGTCACCCGCGCAATCTCGCTCAATATCCCGATCATGGCGTCCGCGATGGACACCGTCACCGAGGCGCGGATGGCGATCGCGATGGCGCAGGCCGGCGGTCTCGGCGTCATTCACCGCAACTTCGATCCGGAAGGCCAGGCCGCGCAGGTGCGGCAGGTCAAGAAGTTCGAGTCCGGCATGGTGGTCAATCCGCTGACCATCGGCCCCGACGCCACGCTGGCCGATGCGCTGACCCTGATGAAGGAGAACGGCATCTCGGGCATTCCGGTCGTCACAGGTAGCGCCAAGAACGTGCCGGGCAAGCTGGTCGGCATTCTGACCAACCGCGACGTGCGCTTCGCCAGCGATCCCCGGCAGAAGGTCTCGGAGCTGATGACGCACGAGAACCTCGTCACGGTGCGCGAGGGCGTGGGCCAGGACGAGGCGAAGCGGATGCTGCACAAGCATCGCATCGAGAAGCTGCTCGTCGTCGACGACCAGTATCGCTGCGTCGGCCTGATCACCGTGAAGGACATCGAGAAGGCAGTCGCCCATCCGCTCGCCTGCAAGGACGAGCACGGCCGTCTGCGCGTCGCCGCCGCCACTACGGTCGGCGAGACCGGCTATGAGCGCACCGAGCGGCTGATCGATGCCGGCGTCGACGTCGTCGTGGTCGACACCGCGCACGGCCATTCGCGCCACGTGCTCAATGCCGTCAACCGCATCAAGCGGCTCTCCAATGCGGTGCAGGTGGTGGCCGGCAACGTCGCGACCGAGGGCGGCGCGCAGGCGCTGATCGATGCCGGCGCCGACTGCATCAAGGTCGGCATCGGCCCGGGCTCGATCTGCACCACGCGCATCGTCGCCGGTGTCGGCGTGCCGCAGCTCACCGCGATCATGGACGCGGTGGCCGCGGCGAAAAAGGCCGACGTGCCCGTGATCGCCGACGGCGGCATCAAATATTCCGGCGACCTCGCCAAGGCGCTCGCCGCCGGTGCCGACATCGCCATGGTCGGCTCGCTGCTCGCCGGCACCGACGAGACGCCGGGCGAAGTCTTCCTGTGGCAGGGCCGCTCCTACAAGGCCTATCGCGGCATGGGCTCGGTCGGCGCGATGGCGCGCGGCTCGGCCGATCGCTACTTCCAGCAGGACATCAAGGACACGCTGAAGCTGGTCCCCGAAGGCATCGAGGGCCAGGTGCCGTACAAGGGGCCGGTCGGCAATGTGATGCACCAGCTCGCCGGCGGCCTGCGCGCCGCCATGGGCTATGTCGGCGCCAAGGACATCAAGGACTTCCACGACAAGGCCGAATTCGTCCGCATCACCGGCGCCGGCCTGCGCGAGAGCCACGTCCACGACGTCACCATCACGCGCGAAGCCCCGAACTATCCGGGCGGGGTGTAAGCCCAAGCATCCGTCGTTCCGGGGCGGTCCGAAGGACCGAACCCGGAGTCTCGGGATTCCTGGACGCCATTATCTCCTAGGCGAGCCAGCGCTTGCGTCGCTTGTAGTGCTTCACATCGCGGTATGATTTTCGCTTTTCCCCGGCGACGCCAAGATAGAACTCCTTGACGTCCTCGTTTGCCGCAAGGGCGTGCGCTTCGCCGTCCATCACCACGCGGCCGTTTTCGAGGATGTAGCCGTGGCTTGCATATCTGAGCGCCATATTGGTGTTCTGCTCGGCGAGAAGAAACGATACGCCTTCCCTGGCGTTGAGATCCTTCACGATCTCGAAGATCTCTTCGACGATCTGCGGCGCGAGGCCCATCGATGGTTCGTCGAGCAGGATCAACTTCGGGCGCGACATCAGCGCGCGGCCAATCACGCACATCTGCTGTTCGCCGCCCGACGTATAGCCGGCGGTGGAACTGCGTCGCTCTTTGAGGCGGGGGAAATAAGCATAGACACGTTCAAGGTCCTGCGCGATCGCGAGCTTGCCGTCCGTCCGCGTAAAGGCGCCGGTCAGGATGTTCTCCTCGACCGTCAGATGAGGGAAGGCACGCCGACCCTCCATCACCTGGATGCAGCCGCGTCGCACCACCTCGTTTGGCGACAGGGACTTCACCTCGACGCCGTTGAACAGGATCGAGCCTTTGGTGACCTCGCCACGCTCCGCGTGCAGCAGGTTGGAGACCGCCTTCAGCGTCGTCGTCTTGCCGGCGCCGTTGGCGCCGAGAAGCGCAACAATGCCGCCTCGCGGGACTTCCAGCGAGACGCCCTTCAACACAAGAATGACGTGATCGTAGACAACCTCGATATTGTTGACCGATAGAATCAGCGCTGCCGCTTCCGTCGCAGCGGTGATCACCTTGGCGATTGACATGCGCAGACCTCCAAGCCGAGCAGGGGCCGGGATCCGGGAGCAGGCAAACCTGTCTCCCGGATCACTCGCACGGGGTCAGGTTTCTTTCGCGCAGTCGCGCGGCTTGATCTTCTTCTCCGCGGCATACTTCGCGGACACATCGGCGACGAGCGGTTCGATGAGCGATTCGTCAGCCGTGTACCAGTCGGAGATCACTTTCCAACCCTTGCCATCCCATTGCTGGACGCGCCCGTAGCGCGCGCCTTCGTGGTCGGAGCAGGAAATGCTGACCGGCTTCAACATTCCCTCAAAACCGAGCTCCTTGATTCGTGCATCGGTGAGTATCAAGTTCTCAAGGCCCCAACGGACCTGCTCGCCCGTCAGCGGTTGCTTGCCGAATTTTTCTTGCGCCTTGCGGATCGCCTCTACGCCGAGCATGGCATTCGCCATGCCGCGGTTGTAGAGAACTTCGCCGATCTTGCCAGGTTCTGTCGAACCCTTTCCCTTGGCGTAGACGTACTTCTCTATGTCGGCGTGCGCGGGGAATTTTCCTGCGCCATGCTGAAGCATCAACGATTTGTAACCGCTGGCCTGATCGCCCGCCGGCGTCACATCGGGCTCTGCGCCCGACCACCAAACACCGATCATCTTGTCGCGCGGATAGGCGACGGCGGCTGCCTCCTTGATTGCCGTGCTGTTCATGACGCCCCAGCCCCAGACCAGGACATAGTCCGGCCGATGCTGGCGGATCGCCAGCCATTGCGACTTCTGCTCGACGCCGGGATGCGTGACGGGAATCGGCGTGAACTCAAAGCCGTACTTCTGCGCCAGCACCTGCAGCATCGGAATTGGTTCTTTGCCATAGGGGCTGTCATGGTACAGCAGCGAAATCTTCCTGCCTTTCAGCTTGTCGAAGCCGCCGAGTTCCTTGGCGACGTGCTGGATCGCGATATCGGCCGCGGACCAATACGTGCCGAGCAATGGAAAATTATACGCGAACACCGCGCCGTTCTTGGAATCGGCACGGCCATACCCCATCGTAATGATCGGGATCTTGTCAGCCGTGGTCTTTTCGGTGAGTGCGAAGGTGATCCCGGTCGACAGCGGATTGATGAAGGCCGCGCCGGTTGGTCCTTTGCTCTTCAGACGCTCGTAACACTCCACTCCCTTGTCGGTCGCGTACCCCGTCTCGCATTCCTCGATCAGAATCCTGACGCCGTTGATGCCGCCGTCACGTTCATTGACCAGGTTGTAATAGTCTACTACGCCGTTTGCGTAGGGCGCGCCGTTCACAGCGTACGGTCCGGTCCGGTAGGACAGAATTGGGATGAACTGTTCGTTTTGCGCTGCGGCCGGTGCGCTAAGCGCCGCGCCGGCCAAGGCGGTCGCGAGTATCAGTAACCTGCGTGCAATACTTGCCATATCGATATCCTCCTTCATAAAGCGCTCTTTCCCGTCCGCGGTACTTCCTTCCTGTCCGTTGTCAGCGGCCGCATTCCTCAATAGGGAAACGGCCAAAGTCTGAGCTTCTCCTTGCCGATCGATATCAGCCGGGCGAAGCCATGGGGTTCCTTGATGAGCAGATAACAGATCAAGGATCCGAAGATGATGAACTGGAGGTGAGTGATCGTTTGCGTCGACAGTGGCAGGCCGAGCTTGGTCGGAATCACATTCAGCATGATCGGCACGATGAGGATGAAAGCTGCTCCGATGAACGAGCCCATGATCGAGCCGAGCCCGCCGATGATGACCATGAACAGAAGCTCGAGCGAGCGATCGATCGAGAACGCAAGCGGCTCCCATGAACCAAGGTAGACGAACGCCCAGAGCGCACCAGCCACCCCGATGATGAACGAAGAGACCGCGAAAGCCGTTAGTTTTGCATAGAGCGGCCTGATGCCGATCAGCTCGGCGGCGATATCCATGTCGCGGATCGCCATCCATTGCCTGCCGAGATTGCCGCGCACGAGATTTTTCGCCAGCACCGCCATCACGGTCACGACGGCCAGGCACAGCAGGTAACGCTCGACCGGCGAGCGAACGACCATACCGAAGAAATCCAGTTCCGGCGCATTCACTGATCCCGACGGGGCGTAGTTGGTGAACCACGGGATCCGCAGGAACGCCCAATCGAAGAAGAACTGCGCGGCGAGCGTTGCGACCGCCAGGTAGAGACCCTTGATCCGCAGACTGGGAATGCCGAACAGGATTCCGGCACCCGCCGCCATGAGCCCGCCAAGCAGAATGGATGCCAGCACGGGCAACGGTGGGATCGCGATCGCGAAGCCAAGCCAGGCAAGCGGGATATGAACGCCGGTCGCCAGCTTGTAGGCGGAATAGGCGCCGATGGCCATGAACGCGCCGCTGCCGAGCGAGATCTGGCCGCAATAGCCGACGAGGATGTTTGTCCCGATGGCGGCGAGCGCTAGGATGAGGAAGGGCAGCAGGATGGCCCACAACAGATAGTCGGTGCCGAACGGCCAGATCCGGAAGGTGGCCAGCAGCGGCACGCCAATGAACGCAATTCCGAGCAGGACAGCGAGAGCAATACGATCCTGCCGGATCGGGAAGATCGCCATATCCTCCGCATAGGTCGCCTTGAACTGGCCGGCTTCGCGATAGAGCACAACGACCTCCTTGCCTCAGACGCGTTCGATGATCCGCTCGCCGAACAGGCCCTGCGGCCGCAAGAGCAGCACCGCCAACGCCAGCACGTAGGCAAACCAATATTCGATGCCGCCGCCGATGGATGGCCCGAGATATACCTCTGCGAGCTTCTCACCCGCCCCGACAATGAGCCCGCCGACGATGGCCCCGGGAATCGAGGTGAGGCCGCCGATGATCAGGACCGGCAAAGCCTTCAGCGCGAGAAACGTGATGGAGAACTGCACGCCAAGCTTGGTCCCCCACACGGTCGCCGCGACGAGCGCAACGAGGCCGGCAACGAGCCAGACCACGAACCAGATCCAACTGATTGGAATCCCGATCGAGTGCGCGGCCAAATGGTCGTCGGCCACGGCTCTGAGCGCGCGACCGGTCTTGGTACGCTGAAAGAAGACCGCGAGGCCGGCGACCAGGATGCCCGCGATCAATGCGCCCCAGACATCCAGCTTGTTGACCAGAATCCCGCCCGGGAACAGGCCTTCAAACAAGAACCAGGCGTCGGTCGGGAACAGCCGCAATGGGTAGACATCCGATCCGAAGATCATCTCCGCGGCGCCCTCGATGACGAATGTCACGCCGATCGTCGACATGAACAGCGTCAAGCCGTCCTGGTTGACCAGAGGTCCGATCACGAACCGCTCGATGAGCCAGGCGGTTGTCGCCATGATCACGGCGGCAAAGCCGATAGCGAGGATGACCGCGACCCAAAGCGGGAGCCCGTTGGCGACCAGGAGGTCGAGGGCGCGAACCAACGCCAATCCCGCGAGCAAGACCATTGCTCCCTGCGCATAGTTGAATACGCCCGATGCCTTGAAGATCAGCACGAAGCCGAGCGCGACCAGCGAATAGAGCACGCCGGACATCAATCCGCCGATAAGGACCTCGAGAAACTGACCCAGTGCGATCATGGACGCACCTCAATGCGCGACGCCAAGATATGCGTCGATGACGGCTTGACTTCTCTTCACTTCATCAGGCGTGCCGTCGGCGATCTTCACGCCGTGATCAAGCACCGCTACGCGGTCCGAGAGATCCATGACCACGGCCATGTCGTGCTCGATCAGGGCAATGGTCGTGCCGTAATGGTTGTTCACATCGATGATGAACCGCGACATGTCCTCCTTCTCCTCCAGGTTCATGCCTGCCATCGGCTCGTCGAGGAGCAGAAGGTCGGGCTCCATCGCCAGGGCGCGACCGAGTTCGACACGCTTCTGCAAGCCGTATGGCAGACGCCCGACCGGCACCTTGCGGATTGTCTCGATTTCCAGAAAGTCGATGATCTCCTCGACCTTGCGCCGATGCTCGATCTCCTCTGCGAGGGCAGGGCCATAACGCAGCAGCTGCCACAACAGCCCCCGGCGCACCTTCAAGGTGCGGCCTGTCATGATGTTGTCGAGCGCGCTCATGCCCTTGAACAGGGCGACATTCTGAAAGGTGCGCGCGATGCCGCCGCGCGCCGCTTCGAAGGGCTGCATTTTGGACCGGGTGCTTCCCTTGAAGGTGATGGCGCCATGGTTAGGATGATAGAAACCGTTGACGACGTTCAGCATTGAGGTTTTGCCGGCGCCGTTGGGGCCGATGATGGCGCGAATTTCGCCTTTTCTGACGTTGAACGAGACGTCCCGCAGCGCCTTGACGCCGCCGAAGGCCAGTGCCACGCCCTCGACCTGCAGCAGGATTTCGTTGGTGTTGGGCGCTCTCATGCTGCTCTTCCCAGCGTCTCTGCCGGACCGATGATCTCCATGTCGCGAATCTTGACTCGTGCCGCGATCGTGCCCTTCCGGCCGTCCTCAAACGTCACTTCCGTGGAAATGTCGGCGTCATGCGCTCCGTTGTAGAGTGCCGTGACCAACGACGCGTAGCGTTCGGCAATGAAGCGGCGGCGCACTTTCTGCGTGCGTGTCAGCTCGCCGTCATCCGCGTCGAGCTCCTTGTGCAGAATGAGGAAGCGGCGAATCTGGGCGCCCGCAAGCACCCTTTCCCCGGCCAGGGAGCGGTTCACCGCGGCAACGTCTTTGGCGACCATGTCGTAGACCAGCGGATGCCCGGCAAGCTCCTGATAGGACCCGTAGGCGACGTTGTTGCGCTCCGCCCAATTCGCGACCGCGACCGGGTCGATGTTGAGCATGGCGCATACGAACTCTCTCGAGTCGCCGAACGTGATCGCTTCCTTGATATTGGGATAGAACTTCAGTTTGTTCTCGAGGTACTTGGGAGCAAACATCGTGCCGTCACCCAATCGACCGACGTCCTTCGCACGATCGATGATCTTCAGATGCCCGGTCTTGTCGTCGAAAAAGCCGGCATCGCCGGTCCTGACATATCCATCGGACGTCATCGCTTCCGCGGTCTTTGCCTGATCCTTGAAGTATCCGAGGAACATGCCAGGCGAGCGAAATTGCACTTCGCCCGATTCCGCGATGCGGATGTCGACGTTGGGCGCCGGCGGACCGACCGTATCCGGGTAGATCTCGCCATCGGGCTGACACGTTACATAGAGGAACGCTTCGGTCTGGCCGTAGAGCTGTTTCAGGTTCAGTCCGATCGCGCGGTAGAACGCGAACAGATCCGGACCGATAGCTTCACCTCCGGTGTATGCGACGCGCACCTGAGACAGGCCAAGAACGTTCTTGAGAGGCTCGTAGACCAGCCAGCGTCCGAGCGCATAGAGCAATCGGCCTGACAGCGGCACCGGACGTCCCGTCAAGACTTGCTCGCCATACCGCCGCGCAACGTCCAGAAAGTAGGCGAACAGTCGCCGCTTGATCGGCGCTGCGTCCTCCATCCGGACCATCAGCCGCGTCAGCATGGCCTCGAAACCGCGTGGCGGAGCCAGGTAGAAGGTTGGTCCTATCTCATGCCGATCCTGCTCGATTGTGTTGCTGCTCTCGGGGCACGCCATGCAGAATCCGGCCACCAGGCCTTGCGCATAGCTGACGTAATGATCGCCCGCCCAGGCCAGCGGCAGATAGGCCAGCACCACGTCCTTGTCGGTCAACTTGTCGAACCGCGTGGTGTCTGTTGCAGCATCGATGCAGCCTCGCGCCGACAGCATGACGCCCTTGGGCGCGGCGGTCGTTCCCGAGGTGTAGAGGATGACCGCGATGTCCGAACCGTTGCCGGCCCGGATGGATTGATCGATACGTTCGCCAAGCGCTGGGTCGGCTGCAAGCGCGGTGCGGCCGTCATTGATGATATCGCCGATTGCGATCAGTCGACCGTGGTCGTAGCCGTCGATTCCGCGCGGTTCGTCGTAGATAATCCTGTTGAGTTGCGGCAGTCGGTCGGACACCGACAGGACCTTGTCGACCTGCTCCTGGTCCTGCGCTGCGACCACCGTCGCCTCGGCGTGAGCGAGAACAAAAGCAAGCTCATCAGCCACTGCATCGGAGTAGACGGGAACGGGGATTGCGCGCAGCGTCTGCGCTGCCATCATGGTCCAGTAAAGCTTGGGCCGATTGGAGCCGACTACCGCGATTGTCTCGCCCGGCCGCAAGCCAAGGCGATGCAGGCCGGCGGCGTAGCTACGTACGATCTCGGCAACCTCAGCCCAGGTCCAGCTCTGCCAGATGCCAAGATCCTTGTGCCGGAACGCTGGCCGCGTGCCAAATTGTGCCGTGTTTCGCAGCAGCAATTTGGGAAACGTGTCATACGATCCGCCGCCGGCCATGTCGGTCTCGATCCAAAAACCGAAGCGTTGGTTCGCTCCTGTTATGGTGATGCCTGCTCCATTTTTGGGTAGCAGACATGCGAGTGCCGCATGGTGCGAGATTACAGCGAATCGCAAGTCCGACAAGTGCCAGATTGATAGGTCGCGTTTTTGCCGCGGGCGCGCGCGGCAGAGATAGGTCTGCCTGCTGCCAATTCGCCGAAGGTGAATCCGGCCGCCAGCAGACCGACATTGCGGCGCGAAGACGCTGATCGGCCCTCAAGAGGTAACCCCAATGCCTCGGAGAGCCTCACGACCGCCGGGCGCTCCCGCGAAGCGGACCGAAGTCCTGCGCCACTCAGGTTTCGAGGGCGACCGGAAACCGATTGCCGATTTGCCGCGCGGCCGCCCGCGTTGCGACCCTTGGAGGGCAGCCTGACCGCTTTGACTCCGCTGCCGGATGGCGAGGTCGGATGAGGCGACTTGACCATGGCCGCTTCGTTTGCCGGTGGCGCCCCGTGACACTGCCGCCACCAGGGGCGCTGCGAACCGCCCCGACATGACAGTATCGCGTTGCCGCCAATGTGCCTGGCATGACAGCCGTCATTTCAAACAACATTTCAAACAGGGCTGCGCGAAAGAGCAAATCCATCTCCCTTGCGGGGAACTGGATTGCATGACTACGTGTCCGCCACGAACCAATCACCTCAAGAGGAAATCAACATGTCCCAAGGAAAGCGCATCGTTCTGGCTTCGCGCCCGCACGGCGAGCCCACGTCCGCCAATTTCAGGCTCGAGGACTACACGCCGCCGACACCGGGTGCGGGCGAGGTGCTGCTGCGCACCATCTGGCTGTCGCTCGATCCCTATATGCGCGGCCGCATGGCGGACGGTCCGTCCTATGCCGCACCGGTGCCGGTCGGCGGCGTGATGGAAGGCGGCACGGTGAGCGAGGTGATCGCCTCCAACAATCCCGGCTTTGCCAAGGGCGATATCGTGCTGTCGCGCGCGGGCTGGCAGACCCATGTGCTGTCCGACGGCAAGGGCCTCGCCAAGATCGATCCGAAGATCGCGCCGATCTCGACCGCGGTCGGTGTGCTCGGCATGCCCGGCATGACCGCCTATACCGGCCTGCTCGAGATCGGCAAGCCGCAGGCGGGCGAGACGGTGGTGGTCGCGGCCGCGTCCGGCGCGGTCGGCTCGGCGGTCGGCCAGATCGCCAAGATCAAGGGCGCGCGGGCGATCGGCATTGCCGGCGGCAAGGACAAGTGCGCCTACGTCAAGAACGAGCTCGGCTTCGACGAGTGCCTCGATCACCGCGATCCCAATCTCGCGGCGAAGCTGAAGGAAGCCTGCCCGAAGGGCATCGACGTCTATTTCGAGAATGTCGGCGGCGCGGTGTTCGACGCGGTGTTTCCACTGCTCAATGCGTTCGCGCGCATCCCGGTCTGCGGCCTGATCGCGCATTACAACGACACTGAAGCGCACGCCCCGAAATGGGCCGGCGCGATGATGCGCAACATCCTGACCAAGCGGCTGACCTTCCGCGGCTTCATCGTCAGCGACTTCGCCGCCATGCATGGCGACTTCCTCCGCGACATGTCGCAGTGGGTGCGCGAGGGCAAGGTCAAGTACAAGGAGTTCGTGACCGAGGGCCTGGACAGCGCGCCGGAGGCCTTCATGGGCCTGCTCAAGGGCGCCAATTTCGGCAAGCAGCTGGTCCGGGTCGGGCCGGACAAGGCCTGAGTTAAGGGCCCGGAAGCTCCCATTCCGCGCAACAAAGTATCAAATGCGCCACAATGGCGGGGATTTGGGGGCCTTTTGGCCCCCATTCGCTTGACGGAAACCCGCGGCAGTTGATTCAATATGGCTATATTTCAGGTGTAGCCATGGTTTTTGAACTTATTGTTTTCGGAGTCATTCTCCTCTCCGTCGGCTATTGGGCGACGATGTTCGTCATGGGCCGCCGCGACGACGTCTTGCATGGAAAATTCGTCGAGGAGCAGCCGGACACGGAGCCGGTCCGCTTCGTGCCGCAGGTGCCTCGCGTGCGGCGCCCGCCGCCGGCGCCGCAGCCGAACAAGGACTCGCTGCAGGCGCTGCTCACGGTGATCAAGCGGGACCTGAACGACGCGGCGCGGAGCTGACGCGGCTCAGGCCGCCGGCTCCTTGCCGAGCAGCATCTCCAGGTCGACATCGACCTGGCCCTTCGCCCTGACGTGGCGGACCTCGAAACTGTCGGGCTGGAAGCGGTATTCGACGAGACCAACTTCCTTGATGCCGATCACCTCCTGCCGCGCGTCAGAGATGATGAAGCCGGCCGAGGGCGCCCAGATCTGTCTGACATGCTCGAACGTGTAGTCGCGGCGCTGGTGCACATGGCCGCTGCCGACCAGACGCCAATCGACCTTGCCGAACATCTCGATCAGGCGGCGGCGCGCCGGCTGCGGGACGAAGCGGATCGCGGTCTCGGCGCGCTCGGCATCGTAGGGCAGGTCGAGATAGAGCGGCTTGTGCAGGAACAGCGCGACCGGCCTGCCGACGGCTTTGTCGAGCGTGCCTGCGAGCCAGTCGAATTGCTCGGCCTCGCTGTCGAGGCCGGTGTTCATGATCAGCGAATTCAGCCCGATGAAGCACCAGCCGGCAGCGTCGAAGTGCCAACGGTCCTCGCCGAGCACCGAGGTGAAGGCGCCGCGCGTCTCCTCGGTCGGCAGTTGCGTCGGTGGCGCGCCGACTGCGGTCGGATTGTCGCCGATGTCGTGGTTGCCCGGCAGATAGAGGCAATCGACCGGCAGCGCGTTGTGCAGCTCCTTGGCGAACGCCAAGTCGTCGCGACTGGTCGGCCCGTCGAACGAGACGTCGCCGGAGTTGAGCACGAGATCGGGACGCGTCGCGTCGATGTGCTCGCTGACGCGATGAAAGTTGTCGATGAGCGGCCTGAAGCGGCGCGCGAGATGGGTGTCGGAGATTTGTGTCAGGCGAAATTGGGGCATGCATCGCTCCTTTCGGCCGGAGCATAGGTCGGCGCGAAGTCGGAACGATGACGATTTTGCCGTCTTGTTCGATGCCTCGTTTGAAGCCCTGTTTGATGTGTTGTTTGGTTTTGCGTCTTTGGTGCCGTCGCTGGATCGCCAGTTGCCGCACCGACGCCGGCGAGCCCCGCCGTCACCATGCCGGGCACGTCGCTGCCCGGGGCCGCGCTGTCGAGTATCGGGGTGATGATGCTGATCGCGTCATCCGTGAGGGGCTGAAACCGCTATTGGTCCTGGGAGTTGGTCATCCGGGCTCGGGTGATGTTTCAACGGGTTACCCGGGCGCCTTATTGGGCCGCTTCATTGGGCGCTCATTGTCTTGGGGGCGAGCGGCGGCTAAGAGGGCGGCAGGGCGCCCGCGGCTGAGGGAGATTTTTGATGTCGGTTCAAATGGTTCTGCTGCCGGTCTTCATCCAGATCGGGCTCGCCTTCGCGCTGTTGTTCGCCATGGCGACGACGCGTACAAGGGCGCTGACGAGCGGCGAGACCAAGATCGGAGACATCGCGCTGCGCGAGCCGAACTGGCCGGCCCAGGCCACCAAGTTCGGCAACTGCTTCGCCAACCAGTTCGAACTGCCGATCCTGTTCTATGTCCTGATCGCTATTGCGCTGCCGCTGCGGCGTGCCGATCTGTTCATCGTGCTGATGTCCTGGGTGTTCGTGGTGACGCGGTTTGCCCATGCCAGCGTGTTCGTCACCTCCAACGACGTGCGGCCGCGCTCGCTCGCCTGGTTCGCCGGCGCGCTGGTGCTGGCGGCCATGTGGCTGTATTTCGCGCTCAGACTGCTGCTGATCTGATGCGCCCAACCGAAAGAGATCAATGACCCCCGCTGCCCGGCTTTCCGCCGCGATCGAGCTGATCGCCACCATCGACGCACAGCGCGTTCCCGCGGCGAAAGCGCTGAAGGAATGGGGCACCGCGCACCGCTATGCCGGCTCCGGCGATCGCGCCGCGATCTCCGGCCTGATCTGGGACGTGCTGCGCCGGCAATCCTCCGCGGCCTACTTGATGGATGACGCCAGCGCCCGGTCGCGCGTGCTCGGCATGCTCAAGCTCGAGCGCGGCATGGATATTGCCACGATCCAGGCGCTGTGCGACGGCGGCCGGTTCGCGCCCGATCCGCTGACCGCGACCGAGGAGGCGGCGCTGGCCTCGCGTTCGCTCAAGGAGGCGCCGGCGCATGTCGCGGGCGACTATCCGGACTGGCTCGACCCGCATCTGGCAAAGGTGTTCGGCGACGACCGCGCGGCGGAAGCGACCGCGATGGCGAGCCGCGCGCCGCTCGATCTGCGCGTCAACACGCTGCGCGGCAAGCGCGAGAAGATCCTGCCGCGGCTGTCGCATCTCGGCGCCAAGGAAACGCCGTGGTCGCCGCTCGGCCTGCGCATCGAGCTCGGCGCCGACGCGCGCAATCCCGGCATCCATGCCGAGGAGGATTTCATCAAGGGCGCCATCGAGGTTCAGGACGAGGGCTCGCAGCTCGCCGCGCTGTTCTCGGCGGCTAAGCCCGGCGAGCAGGTGATCGACCTCTGCGCCGGCGCCGGCGGCAAGACGCTGGCGGTGGCAGCAATGATGCAAGGCAAGGGCCGGCTGATCGCGACCGACAGCGACAAGCGCCAGCTCGCGCCGATCCATGAGCGGCTCTCGCGCGCCGGCGTGCACAATTGCGATGTGCGCACGCCGCGCGGCGAGGAGGAGGTGCTGTCCGACATCAAGGCCTCCGCCGACCTCGTGCTGATCGACGCGCCGTGCACCGGCACCGGCACCTGGCGCCGCAATCCCGACGCCAAATGGCGCATGCGCCCCGGCGCGCTCGAGGTGCGGCTGAAGGATCAGGCCGAGGTGCTGGCGCGCGCCGCGCCGCTGGTGAAGGGCGGCGGCCGGATCGCCTACATCACCTGCTCGGTGCTTTCGGAAGAGAACGGCGAGCAGGTCAGGGCCTTCATCGCGCGGCATCCGGAGTTCTCCGTGCAGCCGCCCGAGCAGACCGCAGCGGTGCTGTGGGACAAAGCCGAGGCGTTTGCCGAGGCCGCGCTGCTGTCGGCGGAGGGCCTGCTGATGACGCCGCGCCGCACCGGCACGGACGGGTTCTTCGTCAGCATCCTCAAGCGCCAGGCGTGATCCCGGCCCAACGGCTTGCCGTTGTCGCCGGCGCAACGGCTTGCCGTTGTCGCCTGAGGTGTGCGCCGAGCGATGCGCGAGCAACGCTCGGCGAGCCTCGAAGGATGGGGATGGACGCGGGCCGTCGCTCTTCGAGACGCGGGCAAGAGCGCTCCTCAGGGTGACGGGACGGTGCAAACGCTCTGCGCCGCGGGCGTCCTGCTCACCACGATCACCCAGTACAGCAGCGCGCAGGCGCTGATCGCAGCACCCAACACGCAGACGCCGGGCCAGCCAGCGGCCGCGTAGGCCATCGTCGAGCTGATCGCGCCAAAACCTGTTCCGATCGAATAGAACACCATGTAGCCGCCGACCAGCCGGCTCGCCGCCTCGGGGCGCGCGGCGACGATCAGGCTCTGGTTGGTGACATGGATCGCCTGCACGGCGAAGTCGATCATCAGCACGCCGGCCACGACCAGCCACAACGAGGTGTTGAGGCAGGCGATCGGCACCCAGCCGGCGAGCATCAGCAGCAGCGACAGGCCGGTGGTGCGCTGCCCCCAGCCGCGGTCGGCGAGCTGGCCGGAATTGCGTGCCGCCAGCGCGCCGGCGAGGCCCGCGATCCCGAGCATCCCGATCGTGGTGTGCGACAAGGAGAGCGGGGGTGCCGCGAGCGGCAGCACGACCGAGCTCCAGAACACGCTGAAGCTCGCGAAGATCAAAAGCGCGAACACCACGCGTTCGCGCAGGACCTGCTCCTCGACGAACAGCGCGACCGTCGAGCGCAGCAGCTTTGCGTAGGACGATCCGGCCATCGGCTGCGGTGCATGCCGCGGCAGCGCGCGTGCCAATAGCGCCGCCAGCACCAGCGTCAGCGCGGCCGAGGTGAGGTAGACCACGCGCCAGCCGCCGAGATCGGCCAGCGCGCCGGCGGCAAAACGTGCCAGCAGAATGCCCGAAACCACGCCGCTGGTGACGGTGCCGATGGTGCGGCCGCGGTCGGCCGGCGCTGCCAGCGTCGCGGCGTAGGCGACCAGCACCTGGATCACGACGGCGAGCAGTCCGACCAGCACCATGCCGGCAAGCAGCACCGCGGCGTTCGGCGCGGTGCCGACGATGGTGAGCGCGATCGCCGACAGCACGGTCTGGCCGACGATCAGCCTGCGGCGGTCCCAGAGATCGCCGAGCGGCACGATCAGCATCAGGCCGACGGCGTAGCCGACCTGGGTCAACGTCACGACGCCGCCGATCACCGCCGGCGTGATGGAGAGATCCTGCGCCATAGTGTCGAGCAGCGGCTGCGCGAAATAGATGTTGGCGACGCTGAGGCCGCAGGCGACGGCGAACAGCAGCACGACGGCGGGCGACAGCGCGCGAGCCATGGTGTCGCCGGACTTGTTGTGCGTCTTGTGAGCGCCCTCGGCCGGCCGGGCCTCAGCCATGGTCTGGTTCGTCATCTTGCCTCCGCTGCAATTCGCAATCTGGTCTCATCATGAGACCAGTTGCGCCGGACGCTGTCTAGTCCTATTTTAAGACCAGTTCGGAATCGTGATCGAGGGAGGCGGAGTGCGATGAAGCGGACCGCATTTGCAAAAGCGGAATGCCCGGTGGCGCGCGCGCTGGACGCGATCGGCGACTGGTGGTCGCTGCTGATCGTGCGCGACGCGTTCGACGGCCTGCGCCGGTTCGGCGACTTCCAGAAGAATCTCGGCATCGCCAAGGGCATGCTGACGACGCGGCTGCGCACGCTGGTCGAGCTCGGCGTGCTCGAGCAGGTCGCGGCCTCCGACGGCAGCGCCTATCAGGAATATGTGCTGACCAGGCGGGGCCACGACCTGTTCCCGATCGTGGTTGGTCTCAGACAATGGGGCGAGGCGCATCTCTACGCGCGCGGCGAGCCGCATTCGGTGCTGCTGGACCAGGCCGGGCAGGCGGTCGGGCAGCTCGTGTTGCCGTCGAAGAGCGGCAGGCCGCTGAGCTGGGCGGACACGAGGGTAAGGAAGGTTGCGGCGCGGAGGCGGTGAGCGCCGCGCTCCCTCCACGTCATCGCGAGGAGCGAAGTGACGAAGCAATCCATAGTTCCGCATCTGCGGACAAATGGATTGCTTCGCGGTGCCTGTCATCCGGCGGCGCTTCGCGCCGACCGGGTGGCTCGCAATGGCGGCTGAGAAGCAATCTCAACCCACCAGATGGTTCGCCGAGCCCTGCCGAATTTTCCCCTCGGCATCCAGCCGCAGATACTCGCAGATCTTCTTGCCGCGTTCGTTCTGGTAGAACACGACGACGCTGTCGGGCGAGACATAGAGGTCGATCAGCTCGAAATGCAG
This sequence comes from Bradyrhizobium sp. BR2003, assembly GCF_009720285.1. NCBI lineage: Bacteria > Pseudomonadati > Pseudomonadota > Alphaproteobacteria > Hyphomicrobiales > Nitrobacteraceae > Bradyrhizobium > Bradyrhizobium sp. BR2003. The sequence continues at coordinate 204,322 of NZ_SMYJ01000014.1, read as the reverse complement.
TTCGGGCAATTTCGCCAGCGCCGCGCTCCAATAGGCCCGCAAGCTCGCCTTGCCGCGCACGGTGCCCGATGCGCCGAAGCCGAGCGCCGGGATCCGGTCCGAGGTCATCTCGGCATCCTCGGCATACATCGAAAGCACGCGCTCGAGGTCGCGCGCATTCCAGGCGGCGATCCAGTCGCGGCCGAGCGCCGTGAGGCGCGATGGGTCGTGAAAATCCGGCATTGGTTCCTCCATGTGGCTCATGGCCAAATTAGGTCAATAATACTGACCTATATGGATTTGTCCATGCCCAAAGAAGAATGTGGGCGCCCCTTCGAGCGCGGTTGCGGGGGCGGGCGCCGTCGCGTATCTGCTTGCCATGACAGCCCAGAACACAGCCCAAAACTCGTCGACGCCTTCCGTGGCCTCGGCGCATGACAAGATTCTGATTGTCGATTTCGGCAGCCAGGTGACGCAACTGATCGCCCGCCGCGTCCGCGAGATGGGCGTCTATTCCGAGATCGTGCCGTTCCAGAAGGCCGAGGCCGCCTTCAGGGAGATGAAGCCGAAAGCGGTGATCCTCTCGGGCGGCCCCGAGTCAGTGCACGAGACCGGCTCGCCGCGCGCCCCGCAGCTGATCTTCGAGTCAGGCGTTCCGGTGCTCGGCATCTGCTACGGCCAGATGACGCTGGCTGCCCAGCTCGGCGGAGAGGTCGAGGGCGGCCACCACCGCGAGTTCGGCCGCGCCGATGTCGAGGTGCAGACCGATAGCCAGCTGTTCGACGGCATCTGGAACCACGGCGAGAAGCACCAGGTGTGGATGAGCCATGGCGACCGCATCACCAAGATGCCGCCCGGCTTCTCGGTCGCCGGCACCTCGCCGAACGCGCCGTTCGCGATCATCCAGGACGAGACGCGCAAATATTACGGCCTGATGTTCCATCCCGAGGTGGTGCACACGCCCGACGGCGCAAAGCTCTTGCGCAACTTCGTGCGCAAGGTCGCTGGTCTCACCGGCGACTGGACCATGCGCGCCTTCCGCGAGGAGGCGATCGAGAAGGTCCGCGCCCAGGTAGGCTCGGGCAAGGTGATCTGCGGCCTCTCCGGCGGCGTCGATTCCGCCGTTGCGGCGGTGCTGATCCACGAGGCGATCGGCGACCAGCTCACCTGCGTGTTCGTCGATCACGGCCTGCTGCGGCTCGACGAGGCCAAGACCGTCGTCGACCTGTTCCGCAACCATTACAACATCCCGCTGGTCCATGTGGACGCGTCGAAGCAGTTTCTCGGCGAGCTCGAGGGCGTCACCGACCCCGAGGTGAAGCGCAAGACCATCGGGCGGCTGTTCATCGACGTGTTCGAGGCTGAGGCGAAGAAAATCGGCGGCGCGGAGTTTTTGGCGCAGGGCACGCTCTATCCCGACGTGATCGAGAGCGTCTCCTTCACCGGCGGCCCGTCGGTGACCATCAAGTCGCACCACAATGTCGGCGGCCTCCCGGCACGGATGAACATGAAGCTCGTCGAGCCCTTGCGCGAATTGTTCAAGGACGAGGTGCGCGTGCTCGGCCGCGAGCTCGGCCTGCCCGAAGTGTTCGTCGGCCGCCACCCGTTCCCGGGCCCCGGCCTCGCCATCCGCTGCCCCGGCGACATCACAAAAGAAAAGCTCGACATCCTGCGCAATGCGGACGCGGTCTATATCGACCAGATCCGCAGGCACGGCCTCTACGATGCGATCTGGCAGGCCTTCGCCGTGCTGCTGCCGGTCAAGACCGTCGGCGTGATGGGCGACGGCCGCACCTACGAATACGTCGTCGGCCTCCGCGCCGTCACCTCGACCGACGGCATGACCGCGGACTTCTACCAGTTCGACATGAAGTTCCTGGGCGAGACCGCGACGCGCATCATCAACGAGGTGAAGGGCGTGAATAGGGTGGTGTACGACGTGACGTCAAAGCCGCCGGGGACGATCGAGTGGGAGTAAGCGAGGTCTGCCAACATGGGCGTTTGGCAACCTCTTATCGATAACCAGGCCGGCTTTCTCTCCGGCCTCAGCAATTCAATCTCGATTATAGAAGCGGAAAACCCCGGCTTGCTGGCGCCTGTCGCGACCGGCACCATGATTGTAGCCAGTGATTATTCGGGGCAGCACAAAGAGGCTATCGACAACGTGCATCAGAGGTGGACGGCTCGGTCTTATTGGCTATTACATTTGTCCAACCATCGTCAGGCGCGCGACGAAATGGGCAAGTTGCACTGGCGATTTGAATAATCACTTTCAGCATCATGGCGGGGCGGGATTTCATGCCTTGGGTTTCGATCCATCGAAGGACTTGCGCCAAGGGCTTCTAACTTTCATGTTGGACGATAGCGCTATGAAGTGCTCGGAGGCTGCGGTCCTTGAGCAACTGCCTCGGATGATACATGCCGCGAATCGTGATGGTGCAGGTCTTCTCGTTGAGGAGCTTTTTGCGGGCAATTGTAGCGACACGCCTGTTACGTCCGATATTCTCGCTCGGCAGTTGATACTCCTTCGTGACGAAGGTGAACTCCTGATCGTGTCGCCAGACGGCTCGAAAAAGCCCAGGACAAAAAATTTAGGCTGGGAAGATCGCTTGATTCTGCCATCTGAGAGATCGCTCTTCAGCCGCTTAGGTTGGTGATGGAGCGCTGCTTAGAGAATGAGTTCCGTTACGTTCGATGAAGAGCGCGAGGACATCCGCGAACCCTCTCTCGCAAGCGTGTGAGCCTGTCCGCTACTTCGACCATGTCGGTTGAATGGCTGATTTGTCTCGCCGCAAATCAAATCCCACTCCACGACCTGCGACAAATCACCCCGACGGGCAACTCACTAAAACCCGTCAATCCCCGAATAAGAAAATATTCCGCTTGGCGTTTGACCCAACTCAGATGTTCAATATGCGCGTCCCACCCAACACGAGGGGCGCTTCGCGATCGTCACGAGCGTGGTGTGGGATGCGGTGGACGCTGAGCGCGCAGTTGACGAACGCGCATGAAGCGGACGGTGAAGTCGTGTGGTCCTGACGCCCTAACGGCAGGTGTCTTTTCGCATTGCGCGGTGCGCGTGCGAGGGCGGTGACAAAAAAGCCTGGTCTCGCCGGGGAGAACACGAAGTAAGCCGCACAACCATCGCGCAGGGAAGGCCGGGTTGTTCCCGGTTACACCTGTGGTCCTACCCCCGAGCTTCCCTACCCATTGCTCGGGGCCCATGGGTGCGATCGGCACCCGGTCTTCCCTGCGCCCTCTCTGCGAAGAGGGTGAAACCAACAGCAAGGCTCGGACGATGATCGTCGCGAGAACGCGTTGTCATATCTGATGCTGTTTGAAACCGTTGAACCGAACTGCACGCTGTTGATCCCGCGCGGCCTGGGTGTCTCCCCGCTGTTCGAACGGCGCCCGTGCGCCGATTACCGCTCCTTCTTGAACAAATCCTGGACGAAGAGCTGGCCCCAAACGCGGCCGCGTGCATGCACCAGCGAGCGTAGCCCGGATGAGCCAACGGGTCGCGCGAACGCGCGCCCGATGACGGGCTCCGCGATATCCGGGGCACTTCCTGTCAGCGTGTCGTGTGGCGTCCCGCATATCGCTTCGCTCATGCGGGCTACTCGCTACTTTGGCCTAGAACGATCGAATGGGAGTAGGGCGTCGCCGCCTCATCTCGATCTGACATCCGGGCCGTCTATGCCGGCAGAAGACCCGCGGCGCGATAGCTGTCGATCATCGAGTCGTAGAGCGAAATGTCGGAGCGGCTTCTGGCGATGAGCTGCGCGCCGGCGACGGCGGCGAAGATGGCGCGGGCCCGCTGTTCGCTCTTTCTCGAACTGACCACGCCCGCAGCCACCAACAGCTTGCTCAGCCACGCCACGTTGACGTCGGCGAAGGTCTGGACCTCCTTCTTCACTGCGTCCGGCAGGTGGTCGACTTCCGCCGACATGAAGCTGCAGAGGCACATGCGATTGTTGCTCTCGAGCGCTTTGCGAAACACGTCGGGATATCGACGCAGGCAGCGGACAGGATCGGTCGTTTCTGCCAGCATCGACTCGAGTTGGGCGGCAGTGTCCTCCCAGTAGCGCCGCGCGACGGCGACGCCGAGATCGGCCTTGCTCGGGAAATGGTGATAGATGCTGGCGGCCTTGATCCCGACTTGGTCGGCGAGATCGCGGAAATTCAAGCCGCCATAGCCGCGCGCCTGCGCGGTCCGCTTTGCTGCCGCCAGGATGGCTTCCCGAGAGCTTGAACTCACTTCATCGCCTCACTGCTTCGTTATCTACCAAGTGACAGATAGGCGTTGACCGGCCGGATTGAAAGGTTTCATATGCAGTCTACCAAGTGATAGGTAGACTCAGGAGTCATGATGAAGATTTACGATTGGCCGACTGGCCCGTATCCCGCCCGCGTTCGCATCGCCTTGGCCGAGAAGAGCCTGCGGTCGCAAGTGGAGTTCGTAGTGGTCGATCTCTACAAGGGCGAGCACAAGCAGCCCGAATTCCTCGCCAAGAACTACTCCGGCACGCTGCCGGTGCTCGAACTCGACGACGGGACCTTCATTGGCGAGTGCACGGCCATTACCGAGTACCTAGACGCGCTCAATGGACCGCCGACGCTGACCGGCAGGACGCCGCGCGAAAAGGGCGTGATCCACATGATGAGCAAGCGCGCCGAACTGGAACTGCTCGATGCCGTCAGTGTCTATTTCCACCACGCCACGCCGGGTCTTGGGCCTCATGTCGAGATCTATCAGAATCCCGAATGGGGATTCCGTCAGCGCGACAAGGCCCTCAGGGGGATGCGCTACTTTGACGGCATTCTGAAAGGACAGCCGTTCGTCGCCGGCGACGCATTCACGATGGCCGATATCACCCTCATAGGCGGCTTGATATTCGCGGGACTTGTGAACGTGCCGGTGCCGATGGAGTGCGAGGCTCTTTTGGCATGGTATGCAGCGATGCAGGAGCGCCCTAGCGTCAAGAACAGGATAGCGATGTCCGAGCCGGTCGAGGCATCTTGATTGAGATCGTCGTTTGCGAACCGCTCTCGTGAGACTTGCGCGAGAGCGGATCGGCAAGATCGCAAGCGCAGCCCGGATGAGCCAACGGGTCGCGCGAACGCGCGCCCGATGACAGACTCCGCGATATCCGGGGTTTTCGAAGGGGCGCAGATCCGTTACTGCTCCTTCTTGAACAAATCCTGGAAGATGAGCGGCCCCCACACGCGACCGCGTGCGTGCACCAGCGCGCCACCTTCGTTGAGCTTTCCCAGCTTGACGGGTGCGAACCCGAGCTGTTTGGCCAGGGCCGCCACCGGAGCGATCGCGTCCTCGTCGTCACCAGACAGAAAGATCACACGGTGGCCGCCCTCGACGATCGGATCGGCAGCCAGCTTGGCTGCAACCAGGTGATTGAACCCTTTCACGAGCTTGGCACCGGTGAACGCCTTCGCGACAAAGGCGGAGGACGGCAGACCGTCGAGCTCCTCAAGAGGAACCAACGCATTCATCGCGTCGATGACCGTCTTGCCTTTCCAGCTCGGCAGCGCCTTCGCGACCTCGCGACGTTCCCCGAACGGCACCGCCAGGATGATTGTGTCGGCCTCGAGTGCATCCCGCAGCGACTTGGCGACGACCGTGGGTCCGATCGCCCGAGCCTGCGGCGCCAACGCCTCGGGCGGCCGGCGGCTCGCGACGGCCACCTTGATGTTCTTACGGGCAAAGGCGCGGGCGAAGGCCTGTCCTACCGCACCGAATCCGACAATCGCATAGCTCATGATCCTTCTCCGATCCGTGTTGATATTGATTCCCCGGCCTTTCAGATCGCCGAGAAGCCGCCGTCGACAGACAACTCGACCCCATTCACGAAGCTCGAATCGTCTGAAGCAAGAAACAGCGCGGCCGCCGCAATTTCCTCGGGACGCCCCATCTTTCCGCGCGGGATCAGGGATTCGAACATCCGCTTCGCCTCCTCGGTGAGAACCTGGTCCTGCATCGGCGTGGCGATCGGCCCCGGGCTCAGCACGTTCACCCGGATATTCCGGCCCTTCAGTTCGTTGAGCCACGTGCGTGCGAATGAGCGCAACGCCGCCTTGCTCGCCGCATACACGCCGTAACCAGGAAAGCCTTTCACCGACGCAACTGACCCGGTCATGAAGATCGAGCCGCCATCGCTGAACAGCGGCAACGCCTTCTGAACCGTGAACAGCGTGCCGCGCGTATTCAGGCCGAAGGTCGCATCGAAATGCCGCTCGGTAATCTCGCCGAGCGGGACGGCTTCGCCGATGCCGGCGCTTGCGTACAGGACGTCGATCTTGTGCTTTTCCCGCCTGACTGTATCGAACAGGCGGTCGAGGTCGTCGAGATTGGCCGCGTCGCCACGCACGCCGGTCACGTTGCGGCCGATCAGCCTGACGGCCTCGTCGAGCGCTTCCTGCCTTCGGCCCGTGATGAAAACATAGGCGCCTTCTTCAACGAACCGCCTGGCGCTCGCCAGCGCCATGCCGCTCGATCCACCCGTGACGACTGCAACCTTACCCTCAAGCTTTCCCATGACTTCTCCTTTCGTCGTGTCGGACAGCGTCTCTGGTCCCATTTGCGAGATGGCCCCCGAGAACCTCGACGTAGCTCCGCCGGCGTCGGGCGTTGAGTGCGGAAGCGCGCACATCGGTGGTGCGAAATCGATCCGGCTGGACGACTGACGTCAGCCGCGACGATCGGTGTCCGCCGGTCGGAATTGGGCCGCGTTTGTCGGCGTGGCTATTCGGCTTGGGCTATCATGATCGCCCGTGCTACCCACATCAGAGATGCTGTTCGACGGATTGGACACGGGCTTTGGAAGGCGCACCCCAGCGGTGCCGGATTGCACCATGATCGACTGGGATGACGTTCGCTACTTTCTCGCCGTCGCGCGCGGAGGCTCGGTGCGGGCTGCCGCCGAGCACCTCGGGGTGAACCACTCGACCGTGCTGCGACGCGTCGCCCAACTGGAGGAACGGCTCGGGGCGCAGATGTTCGAGAGGCTGCCTTCGGGCTACCGCCTGACGGCTGCGGGGGAGGAGGTCCTCGAGCTCGCGGAACAGATGGAAGCGTCGGCGCACCAGCTGGAGACGCGCGTCTTCGGCCGCGACCAGAGCGTGCGCGGGCGTCTGCGGGTGACGCTGGCACCGCCCCTCGCGACACACCTGCTCATGCCGGACTTCGCCGATTTCGCGCGTCTGCATCCGGACATCGAAATGGAAATCCTGTCGTCCGGCGAGCTGGCAAATCTGACCAACCGGGAGGCCGACGTCGCGATCCGCGTCGTCTACGACCGCAAAACCCTGCCGCTCAATCTTCACGGCCTGAAGGGGCCGGAGCTGTTCGGAGGCATCTACATATCCCGCGATCGACTGGCCGCATGGCGTGCGGGCGCGCCTGATCCCGTCCGGTGGATCGTCATAAGCATTCACGGAATCCCGGGCTGGGCCCACGAGGGCGAGGTTCGCGCCGCCGAGGTTCCGTTCAGAGCCACAGATGCCGAGGCACAGATCGTTGCGGTGCGGCAGGGGCTCGGGATGACGACGCTGCCGTGCTTCGTCGGAGATGCCGACCCCCTGCTCGTGAGGGTGCCGGGCACCGACCTTCACATGTACGGGACGCTCTGGCTCCTCACACAGGGGGAGACACGCAAGACGAAGCGCGTGCGGCTCTTCACCGAGTTCGTATCCCGCAGGCTCACCGCGTACGCGCCGCTTCTCGCCGGACTGTCCGTATCGCGCGACTGACGCGCGGCGGGAGTCAAGACGAAGAAACGTTCTGCAACGACAAATCGACTCATTGGCGCAATGAGAACGATAGAGCAAGCGTTGCCCGGATGAGCGAAGCGATATCCGGGGCATTGCTATCCGCAAGTCGCGTGGTGTCCCGCATATCGCTGCGCTCAGGCGGGCTACTCGCTGTTCAGCGTCGCGATGGCGCAGCGCGCCGGTCAAGCGGCTAGGGGGCAGCCCGACCGATCGATGCGCGCGGAGCGATCAATATAGACCGGGCTCACAGGGGACGTTGTTGCCGGTCCAGGGCGCAGTGGCGAATGAACCGACGCGCGGCGCCGGAATGCAGGCGCGACCGTCGACATAGACGGGCTCGGTCGGCGCGGCGGCGCTCGCCTCCGCGACGTGGCGGGACACCGCGTGGGTCTCACGCGCCATTGCCGGCGACGCGATCATGGCAACCGCGATCAAAGCAGCCGACAGGAGTTTGACGTTCGTCATTGAGTTTCTCCGATATGTTTATGGGGCCAAGGAGTCTGGCCTCGTCAGATATTTGTGCGCAGCAACGGCGGACTTAAATGCAATCATCACTCACGCCGGCTCAACGCTGCGTGAGCAATGAGGTCCTCGCAGTTGTGTTGCGCGATGCAGACCATCACCGAGAGGCCGGATGAACGAAGCGTAATCCATCACGTCCTCGCGTGATGATCGTGAGGGCGCGTTACGTCGGCCAAACTCTGTCACGGCGCGAGCTCTGCTCGGACCTCGCCGAGCAGCGCCGTGCCGCCGAGCCGGCCGAGTTCGTCCGAACATTTTGCGCTCTTGCCGTAGCAGCAGAAGGCAACCGTGACGCGCTCCGAAAGCGGTCCGATGCAGGGCAGGCCGCTGTCGCCGAAGGTGGTCATGCAAGGCACGACGCGGCGCGGGGTACGCGGCGCTAATCCGCCTTGCGATATCAGCCAGACTTTTCGCGACTGCCGGGCGTCCGCGTAGGCCCGCGTCTGATGATGCTGCTTTCCGCACGAACGTTCCACCGCCCCAACTTGAAACGGCAGTCACGGTGATTTCACTCGCGCTGAACGGCGTTCTATGAGATGGTGCAACCAAAGGTCAACATCGTACATTGTCACCGGCAGGAGGGCGAAATGAGCGACCAGATGATCGATGCGACGACAAGTCCGGCACAGATCGTTCAGGAGGCGGCCAAAAAATATCTCGGCATCAGCAACGCACCTGGCTGCTGCATCGCTGTCTATGACGAAAAGTCGTTCGGCACCAAGGGCTACGTCTACCCCAAGGGCCTGTCAGGCGTGGCGGGCTCTTCGCCTGCGCCATTCAGTGTCACGACCGACACGGTGTTCGAGATCGGATCAGTGACCAAGGTGTTCACCAGCACGTTGCTGGCGGTGGCGGTCAAGGCGGGTGGGCCTTCTCTTGACGACACGATCGGCCCTTATCTGAACCTCTTCAACGCGAACACTGTGGGAACACCGGTGCTTGACGCGATCCAGCTCGTGCAATTCGCCACCCATACCTCCGGCATGCCGGAGCAGCCGGGGGACGGCTTGACTGGCTACAGCGAGCAGCTGTTTGCGGACGAGCCGCCCTCCAGTGAACTCATCAAATGGTGGAATCAATATGATACGCCGCCGCAGGGCTGCTGGCAGTATTCCAATATCGGTTTCGTGACCCTGGGCTTTGCGGTCACGCAGATGTTCGCGAAAGACAAGGGCCATAACTACAACGAGATTCTGGCCGAATACGTCACCGGTCCACTCGGCATGAAGCAAACCGGGGCCGTCGTCAATTCATCATGGAAGATTGCGCAGGGATGTATCGGGCATTGGAGCAAGAGTTCTGAGCCGCCATACCGGATCGTTTTCGACCGCAACACCCCGACCGGCGGCACAGCCTTTGATCTGAAAACCACCGGCGACGATATGATCAGGTTTCTCGCGGCGCAGATCGCGGCCCCGAACGGGGTGCTCGGGTCGCAAATCGCGCTCACGCAGCAGAACCAGGGGACATTCCCGGTTTGCGGGGAGAAGACCAGCGTCACCATGGGCCTCGCCTGGCAGATCACCACGGACACGCAGGGCCATACCGTTTTCACAAAGAACGGCGCGACGAGCAGAGGCGGATTCGAAGCGATCGTGATCGTCGTGCCGGAATTGCAATGCGGTGTCGCGGTGCTGAGCAACCAGTATTTCGATGCGTCGGGCGTGCACCCCGCGGGGATCGCACCCGGCCGCACCGCACTAGAGATTATTTCGCAGCTCCATCCAGGATTCGAGCTGACCGAACCGCTGCCAGAACACGATCCTTTCGACTAGCAAACCTGGCCTGGATGGGCGCAGCGACGTCCGGGGCTTTGCCATCTGCGCGAGGCCTGTGCCTGATGTCGTCAACCTCATCCGGGCGATTGCTTCCCCGTGTTAACCGCCAGCTGCGCGGCGAAGGCGCACTGGTAAGCCGGCCGGGCTTCGCCGCGGGCGACATAGGCGGACAGGCTCGGAAATTCGTCGAGAATGCCCGATGCTCTCAGCCTGAGCAGCACCGACACCATCATCAGGTCGCCCGCACTGAACGCGCCGTCGAGCCAGTGGGCCTCGCCGAGGTGCGCCGACAGTTGCTTCAGCCGGTCGCGGATGCGATCCATGATCAGAGGCAGGCGCTCTTGGGTCCAGGGCCTATCGCTCTCCAGAATCCTGGCGGTCATGAGTTCGAGGATCGGTGGTTCCACCGTGTTGACCGCGGCAAACATCCAGGTGATTGCGCGGGCGCGAGCATTGGCGTCGCCGGGCAGCAGGCCCGCATGGCGCTCGGCGATATGGAGCACGATCGAGCCAGTCTCGAACAGCGCGAGATCACCTTCCTCATAGGTCGGAATCTGGCCGAACGGATGCAGCGCCAGATGCGCGGGCTCCTTCATCGCCTGGAACGAAACAAGGCGAACCCCGTAAGGCTGGCCCGCTTCTTCCAGCGCCCAGCGAACCCGCGTATCGCGCGCCAGCCCCTTGCCGCCGTCGGGCGACCGTTCGAAGGCGGTAATGATGGGGGTCATCGTTTGCTCCATGTCCTTGCGTCCCGAGGACGAGCGGGCGGCGCGTGCCCCGACAGCCGATCCCGGATTCTTTTGGCCAAGCGTAGCCCGGATGAAGCGAAGCGAAATCCGGGACCGGTCCTGCCAAAGGCGAGAACCCCGGATTGCGCTACGCTCCATCCGGGCTGCAGGCTCGTGCATGCGCGTCACGCGGTCGAGACCACAAGCAGCGCAACACACTCAGCGTCGTCCTGGCGGAAAGCCAGGACCCAACCCCGAATGGCAATTGGCTATGCAACGCCGGGGCCATGACCTCGCTCATCAAATTCGGTGGTTATGGTCCGGGCTTCCGCCGGGACGACGGTGGTGTTTGTGGAGGCGGTGTTGTGACAAATGCGGTTCCGCAAATATTTTTCATCAGCCTGCTGCCGCGATGTCGGCTGCCGCCGTCGCCAATCGTCCTTTGCGCGCAAACAAGGAGACTTGCAAATGACCGATCTCGTCACATGCCTCTGGTTCGATCAGGGAAAGGCGCGTGAAGCCGCGGAATTTTATGCGGCGACGTTTCCCGACAGCCATGTCGGCGCAGGCCATCAATCTCCGATACCGGGCATCGGGCAGGGCGAGGAACTCACGGTCGAGTTCACCGTGCTCGGCCGCCGCTTCGTGGGGCTGAACGGAGGCTCCAACTACACGCCGAACGAGGCGGTCAGTTTCATGGTGCTCACCGACAGCCAGGAGGAGACCGACCGCTACTGGAATGCGGTCACTTCCAACGGCGGCAAGGAATTGCCGTGCGGCTGGTGCCGGGATCGCTGGGGCTTTGCCTGGCAGATCACGCCGCGGCGGCTGCTCGAGCTCGTCAACAGCGCCGACCGCGCCGTCGGCAAGCGCGCGATGGAGGCGATGATGACGATGAAGAACATCGACATCGCCGCGATCGAGCGCGCGGCGGCGGGGTAATCCGCGTGCCGGAATGATTTGGCCCGGGCTCGATAGTCGGGTGTCCGATCGAGCTGGTATGTGCGGCGCGCGGCCATTCGCGTTGCGGCGTGCGCTCGCCGCGACGGTCACCCCGGCGCAAACGCGGGATGTGCCTGGTGCTATCGCGTGATACGAAATTCGCATTCGCAGCTCTGGAGCCAGCCCTCATGTCCGTCGCAGCCGCCGCCGCCAATCAACAGCAAAATCTCACCGCCGCCGAATCCGATCCGCAAATGCTTGGCTGGATGCAAGGCTTTCCGCCGCCGCAGGACAGGACCATCACCTTCCAGAACGGCTCGTTCCGCAGCTTTCCCGAATTGCGCTGGGCCTGGAGCAACATCCGCCAGCTGGTGCCGACCGTGAATGTCTGGCGCGGGGCTGGGCCGGCGTCAGTGCTGCCGCGCGAAGACCATGATATCGGCGCGTCGGCATCGGTGACGATGGACAGCCGTCCGATGACCTTCGCGCGCATGCTCGAGGAAACCTATGCCGACGGCGTTGCCGTGCTGCACCGGGGCAAGCTGATCTACGAGCGCTATTTCGGCGCCTTGAGGCCGCACAAGCCGCACATCGCGATGTCGGTGACGAAATCGTTCACCGGCACGCTCGCCGGCATCCTGATCGCCGAGGGCAAGATCGATCCGCTGGCGCCGATCACCGATTACGTGCCGGAGCTGAAGGCAAGCGCGTTCGGCGATGCCCGCGTGCACGAGGCGATGGATATGACCACCGGCCTCAAATACACCGAGGTCTATACCGACAAGAATTCCGACGTGTGGGGGCTGCGGCGCGCCAACGGCATGGCGCCGATCGAGCCGGGCTATGAGGGCGCGACCAATATCTTCGATTTCCTCTGCGCGCAGCAGAAGCAGGGCGAGCACGGCAAGACGTTCGCCTACAAGACCGTCAACACCGACGTGCTGGCCTGGATCTGCCGCCGTGCCAGCGGCATGACCTTGTCGGACCTGCTTTCTGAGCGGATCTGGGCGCCGATGGGCGCCGAGGAGGATGCGCATTATCACGTCGACCGCATCGGCACCGAAAGCGGCGGCGGCGGATTGTCGACGACGCTGCGCGATCTTGCCCGCTTCGGCGAGACGATCCGCAACCACGGCCGCTTCAACGGCCGCCAGATCGTGCCGTCTCAAGTGGTCGAGGACATCGCGCGCGGCGGCGATCCCGCGAAATTCAAGCCGGCCGGCTACACCACACTGCCTGGCGCCTCCTACCGCAATCAATGGTGGGTGACGCACAATGCGCATGGCGCCTTCATGGCACGCGGCGTTTATGGCCAGGGCCTCTATATCGATCCGAAGGCCGAGATGGTGATCGCGCGCTACGCCTCGCACCCTGCGGCAGGGAATGCCGCGAACGATCCCGTGACGCTGCCGGCCTACATGGCGCTGGCGAAGGATCTGATGGCGGGAGGGTGAAGTCGGGTTAGGCCCGCGACAGCTTCTCATATCGCTTGATCAGGCGCTCCCGCTTGATGCGGGACAACCGCCTGATCCAGAACATGCCGTCGAGCTGATCGATCTCGTGCTGATGGCACACGGCGCGCAGGCCGTCGGATTCCTCGGTCTGCATGTTGCCGTCGAGATCCTGATAGCGGATGCGGACCCGCGCATGGCGCTCGACCTCGTCATTGACCCCGGGCATCGAGACGCTGCCCTCCTTGTGCAGGATCATCTCGGGCGAGGTCCGGATGATCTCTGGATTGACATAGGTCCGCGCGCCCTCGCGGGCATCGAGCTCGAGCACCACGACGCGCAGGGACACGCCGATATGCGGCGCGGTGATGCCGATGCCCGGCGCCGCATGCATCGTCTCGAGCAGGTCCTGCGCCAGTTCGCGCAGCGCGTCGTCGAACATGGTCACCGGCTCGGCGGGCAGCGCAAGGCGCGGATCGGGATAGCGCACGATGCGGCGAATGGTCATGCCCGAGTCTTAGGCCAGTGCATCGCGCCGGACAACATGCCGATGCGGGCGCCGCGTGCGGCGCGCCGTTCAGAGATGCTTTTCGAAGAACAGATCGGGGTAGGGGTCGTCGTTGAAGCGCGGGATCTCGGTCCAGCCCGTCCTGCGATAGAGCTGGCCGGCTTCCGGCAGCGCGCTGTTGGTGTCGAGCCGCAACACCGTGATGCCGAGCTCGCGCGCGGCGCGTTCAGCCGCGTTCATCAGGCGGCGGCCGAGGCCGAGGCCGCGCGCGTCAGGTGCGACCCAGAGCCGCTTGATCTCGGCGAACCCGCTGCTGCTGCCCTTCAGCCCGACGCAGCCGATCGGCAGCCCGTCCGACATCGCCACGATGAACGTGCCGCGCGGCCGCACCATGTCCTTGGCCTCGGGGTCGCGCGACAGCCTGACGTCAAAGCCTTTCTCAAAGCGCCGCGCGAGCTCGGCGTAATATTCGCCGAGGCAATAGCGCGCCTCGTCGCTGCGCGGATCCATCTCGTCGAGGGCGGTGCCGTCGCGGCCGAGCGCCGAGGCGATCAGGTCCATCGCTGCGAGCAGCGCCTCGCGTTGGCTGTGGTGGGCGAGAAGGTCCTTGGCCTGCCGGTTGGAGATCGCCTCATAGGCGTTGAACTCGCGCTTGCCCACTGTCGTCAGTCGGGCGATGCGGCGGCGAGCATCGTCGGCATGCGCCGTGGTCTCGATCAGTCCCTCGTCCTCGAGGCTGCGCAGTAGGCGGCTCATCAGCCCGGAATCGAGCCCGAGATAATCCCTGATCTCGCCGACATCGGCGCGGCCATGCCCGATCGCGTTCAGCACCCGCGCCGCGCCGAGCGGCCGGCCGCGCCCCAGGAACGAGGTGTCGAGCGCGCCGACCGCAGAGGTCACGGCACGGTTGAAGCGGCGGACGCGGGAAACGGGATCGAGCATATGTCTGACTTTAGTCAGATATTGTCGCCGCGTCAATCGGCCGGCGATCCGGACCGAATGGAGCCTTGCCGCCTGGTGCAGGTGCCATGCGATAGGCGACGCGCATCAGCCCGGGACGCAGTGGCGCGAAGTCGGCCGCTGCGTCGTCTCGTGCGATTTCCGCGGTCACGCGGCGGCCATCCTGGCCTTGATCACTTGCGGATCGACGAAGCCGCCAAAGCCGACCGCGATCCGGTTCCAGCCGTTGATGATGTTGATCAGCAGGGTCACCTTGACCTGCTCCTCCGGCGTGAAATGCGCCTTCAGCGTCTCGTAGGCCGCGACATGGGTATGCTGCTCGCAGATCCGCGTCAGGGCCTCGGTCCAGCCGAGCGCCGCGCGCTCGCGATCGGTGTAGCAGGGCGCTTCGCGCCAGGCCGACAGCAGGTAGATGCGCTGCTCGGTCTCACCCTCATCGCGGGCGAACGTCGTGTGCAAATTGATGCAATTGGCGCAGCCGTTGATCTGCGAGGCACGGATTTTCACGAGTTCGGCGAGCTTCGGCTCGAGGCTGGAGGCGATCGCGGCCGACGCGTCGAACCAGATCTTCATGATCTTAGGGGCGGCGGCGAGGGGATCAAGTCTGACAGTCATGGTCGGTTCCCTGTGTTGGTTGACGACATCATGACGAACGAGGAACGGCGAATGTGACATGCCGGCGCGATATTTTCATCTGCCGCGGCGGGGGCGGCTATTGCAGATAGCCGACGATCAGGCGTGTGGTCTCGTCGACCAGCGTTCTGACCTCCTTGTCCGAGAGCTTCTCGGGGCGATGCAGGACCGCGGTATGCGCCAGCGCCTCGATCGACGTCACGCACATGAACGCCGCGAGGGCGGGATCGATGGCGCGGATCTCGTCGCGGTGACTTTCGAGATAGGACCTGAACATGGCATGGGCTTCGCGGTTGAGGGATGGACCTCCAATGATGACAAGCCGAGCTGGCAGAGCCAATGCATCAACCGCCTGCTGCGGCTCTTTCCGATCGAGCAGCGGCCGGCCTCCCACGAGCCCGACGGGCTGGGCCGTGGCGTTGACGTGGTGTTGACGCACGTTGCCGGCTGGCCGGTCTACCGCACGGCGCCCTCTGCGAGCCCTGACGACGGCAACTACGTGATGTTCCTGCATGGCGGCGACTATATCCACGAGATCGTCCGCGCGCATTGGCGTTTTATCGGCGACCCGAATCGCAAGGCAGGCGTCCGCTGCGTCGTTCCGATCTATCCGCTGGCTCCGCGCGCCACTGCACGGGATGTCGTGCCTGCGACCGGCGAGTTGCTGCGCCGGCTATTGGACGAGACCGGATCCGCGAAGCTCACGGTGGTCGGCAACTCGGCGGGCGCCGGGCTTGCGCTGGCCGCGGCGCAATGGCTGCGCGATCGCGGCCACCGGCAGCCGGACGGACTGGTGTTGATCTCGCCGGGCGTCAACGCCGCGGTCGATCGACCAGAGCAGGTGATGGCGGCCGCGCGCGATCCGATCCAGGACATCCCGGGCATTCGGGAGGCAGGACGCCTTTACGCCGGCGCTCTCGATATCGCCCATCCCTTTGTCAGCCCGCTGAACGGCGACTTTCACGGCCTCGCGCCGATGATCGTGTTCTCGGGGACGTGCGACCTGCTCTATGCCGACAGCATCGATCTGGCCGCAAAGGCGCGCGGGGCGGGCGTGCCGGTCGAGCTGCACTTGCGTGAAGGCCAGCCGCACAATTATCCGGCCATGCCGACGCCGGAAGGCCGGCAGGCACGCGCGATCATCCTGCGCGCTGTCGCAAGTGGGGAGATCGGATCATCGTGACTATCAAGAGCGAGATCAAACAGGATTCAAGCCCGCGCCAGCACCAGCACGTTGCCGGCAAGGATCGCGGCGGCGCCGGCAAGCACGGGCCAGCCCAGCGCAAGGTGCTCGAACAGCGCGGACAGCATGAGCGCGACGAGCGGCACCAGCGCGAGCGTATAGGCCGCGCGGCCGGGACCGAGCCGGCGCACCAGCTCGAAATAGAGCATGAAGGTGATGCAGGACGCGGCAATCGCAAGATAGAGGAAGCTCGCCACGTAGGAGAGCGACATGTCGGCGGCAAACGGCGTGCCGGTCGCGACGGCCCACAGCGCGCTCGCCGCCGCGCCGACGAACGCACCCCAGCCGAGCACCGAGACGACGGGCAGCCCGGCGCGCTGGTTGCGCGCGCCGACCGTTGTCCCGGCGCCGGTCGCGATGGCCGCAGTGAGCGCCCAGGCAAAACCCGCAAGCGGCGCGGCTCCCTGCGCGGCGGCGCCGGGCAGGAAGACGATTGCGAGGCCGAGGATGCCGCATAGCGCGCCCCACACGAATCCGGAAGAGATCGGCACACCGAGTGCGGCGCGCGCGATCACGGCCGCGAACAGCGACGATGTCGACAGCACGAGTGCCGCAAGCCCGCTCGGCATGCGTGCGGTCGCCTCATAGAACGCGATGAAGGCGATGGCGAAGAACAGCAGGCCCTGCAACGCGACCGCCGGTCGATCCTTGCGCGGGATCGCAAGCGGCACGCCGCGCATCCGGCCGTAGCCGAGCAGGATGACGCCCGCGAGCACCATGCGCAGCGCGACCGACCACGGCGCGGGCGTCACGCCGGCCTGCATCGCCGTTGCCAGCGCGCCGCCGCCCCAGAGCAGCGCGGTCACCGCGAACAGCAGGGCGGTCATGGCGCGCCGGCGTCATCACGCAGTGCGCGCCAGCCCTCTGCATCGATCCGCGCGCTTTCTCCCTCAAGCCGGGTGAGGGCGGAAGCGAGCGTGACGCGTTCGGTCTCTGACAGCCGCGCCAGCAACCGCGCCTCGATCGCGCTGCCGAGTGTGGCGATCCGGTTGAATGCGGCCCGGCCGCTGCGGGTGATGCTGACGGCGGCGAAGCGCCGGTCGGACTTGCCGGGCCGCCGCACCGCGAAGCCGAGATCTGCGAGCTGGCCGATGCCGCGACTGACCGCAAACGGGTCGAGGGCGCAGGCGCGGCCGATCTCGGAGGCGTTGGCCGCGTCGCGCTCGGCGATGACGGCGAGGATGCGCCAGCCGGCCTGACTCAATCCGAACGTCTCGGCGTAGAAGCGCTCGAGCGGTCGGGCGACCTGCGCCGCGACCAGGAACAGGCGGTAGGGCAGCCAGGCACTGAGCTTCAGCCCATCGTCGGACGCAGGCGCGGTCTGTTTCATAGGGCCAGAGGCTCGCACAGGTAATTGCAAAGTGCAAGCATATCGCAAAGACAGGTTGCGACCCGGATCGCATGCGTGAAAATCCCGACACACTTGTCACTCCCACTCGCTGCTGCCGCGGCGCCAGATTGGGGCATGACCAACGGCGAACGGCGGGCGGCGATGGAACCGCGCTGGAGTCCCGGAGTTCGTCCAAATCGGAGATGGAGAGACCATCATGAATAAATCAGCTGAAAACGATCGCGGCGGACTGGCGGCGATGCAGACACCGCCGGTGGTGTCGCGCGAGGCGTGGGAGGCGGCGCGCCTGGAGATGCTGGTGAAGGAAAAGGCCGAGGTGCGGGCACGCGACGCGCTTGCGGCGGAGCGGCGGCGAATGCCCTGGATGGCGGTCGAGAAGCCGTATGTCTTCGAAGGACCGAACGGCAAGGCGAGCCTGCTCGACCTGTTCGAGGGCCGCCGGCAGCTGATCGTCTACCGCGCCTTCTTCGAGCCCGGCGTGTTCGGCTGGCCGGATCACGGCTGCCGCGGCTGTTCGCTCGGCGCCGACCAGGTCAGTCATCTCTCCCATCTGAATCAGCGCGACACCACGCTCGCTTACGCCTCGCGCGCGCCGCAGGCCGACATTGCGCGGCTGAAGGCGCGGATGGAGTGGGACATGCCGTGGTACACGATCACCGACAGTTTTGACGCCGACTTCGGCGTCGCCGAGTGGCACGGCCACAACGTGTTCATCCGCGACGGCGAGCGGATCTTCCGCACCTATTTCGTCAACAGCCGCGGCGACGAATCGATGGGTACGGTTTGGAGCTATCTCGACATCACGCCGCTCGGCCGCCAGGAGCTCTGGGAGGACTCGCCGAAGGGTTATCCGCAGGGCCCGACCTACAAATGGTGGAACTGGCACGACAATTACGAGGCCGAGGCCACGCCGAACGCAAAATGGGCGGCGGTGACCGATGCCGGCGAGGCCGCGTTCCGAAAGATCGCGGAGCAGGAGCGCAAGGCGACGTAAGGGGGTAGAGCAGGGGAGAACGCGCGGCGTGCTTCCAAGGGCTTCGGTTTTGGATCAGAACCGAAGCTCTCGCTTCTCGTCTTGGCTGCTTTCCCGACGCGGACCGGCGTCCACTTCGCTCGACGCTCTAGCGGCCATTGTCCCTGGCCGAGAGTGCCTTCAGCGCCGACAAGGTCTGCCGCAGCCCGCGATCGAGGCGCTTGTCGCGGCGGATCACCACCGCTAGCCGGCGGTAGAGCTTTGGTGACAGCGACCGGACGATCAGGTCGCGCTGCTTGGTGCTGGCGGGAACGGCCATGCCGGGCAGCACCGCGCAGCCTAGCCCGGCGCGCACCATCTCCTTGATCGCCTCGACGCTGCCGAGCGACATCAACGGCTTCAACGACACGCCGCCGCGGGCCAGCCACTCGTCCGCGGTGCGTCTGGTGTTGCCGCCCGGCTCGAACAGCAGCACCGGCCTGGTCGCCAGCACCTCCGGCGTGATCCGCGCCGGAAGTTTCATGTCGTGGGGCGCGATCAGCATGAACTCGTCGTTCACGACCGGCGTGATCTCGAAGCTGCGCCCCGATACCGGCAGCGTGACAAGCGCGATGTCGATGGTGTTGTCCTCGACCGCTCTTGCAATCTCTGCGGTGTTGCCGGTCGTGACCGTGATCTCGAGCGAGGGCAGCGCGGCGCGCAACTCCTTCAGGATCGGCGGCAACAGGAAGATGCAGGCGGTCGCACCGGTGCCGAGCCGCACGCGGCCTGCCGTTCCAGTTGTCTGCTGTGTGACGGCGTCGACCGCCGATGCCACCGCCGCATTGATCTGATGCGCGTGCGAGAGCAGCGCGACGCCGGCGGCCGTCGGTCTCGCCCGTCGTCCGACCCGCTCGATCAAGGTCGCATTCAGGCTGCGCTCGAGCTGGCGCACCTGCAGGCTCACCGCGGGCTGCGTGAGTTGCAGCCGCTCGGCCGCCGCCGAGAAACTGCCGCAGTCGATCACGACAGCGAAGCTTTCGAGATAATCCAGGTTGAGGTTCTTCATCAAAGTATCTCTTATGCCGCGCATAAGTCGTCAAAGCTTCACTTATATAACGCCGCGGCGCATAGTCCGGCAAGCGACGGCTTCGGCAGACCGGGAGCAGGCATTGTCCGGCCTCAAGTCCATTGGCGGTGTCATCGTCGAGTTGGGGCGCTATCTTGCGGTCTCGCCGCATTCGCGCATCCGCCGCCGGCAGGCGCTGCGCGAGCTCGACGACCGCCTGCTGGCGGATATCGGACTGTCGCGCAGCGATGTCGAGATGAGCCCGTGGTGCCTGCAGCACGCACCGACGCGCCGTCGAAGCACAGCCATGATGCCGCAACACGAGGGAAGGATGAGCGACAACGAAGACACCGTGATCCGCGACGCCACAGAGGTCGACATGGCGGAGGTGCAGCGCATCTACGCGCACCACGTGCTCAACGGGCTGGCGACCTTCGAGGAAGTGCCGCCGACACTCGACGAGATGCTCGGGCGCCGTGCCGCCGTGCTGGCCGCGGGGCTGCCGTATCTCGTGGCCGATATCGACGGACGAGTGGCCGGCTACTCCTACGCGACAGCGTACCGGCCGCGGCCGGCCTATCGCAACACCATTGAAGACTCGGTCTACGTGTCGGAAGCCCTGCGCGGCCGTCGCGTCGGCGCGACGCTGCTGCGGGCGCTGATCGAACGGTCGGAGGCGGGACCCTGGCGGCAAATGATCGCCGTGATCGGTAACAGCGGCAACGCCGGATCGATCGCGCTGCACCGTCGCATGGGCTTCGAGATGGTCGGGACGCTGAGGTCGGTCGGCTTCAAGCTCGGGCAATGGGTCGACACCGTGCTGATGCAGCGGCCGCTGGGGCCGGGCGCTTCCACGCTTCCCTCAGACAAGGAAGCGTTCCGGTGATCGCACGCCGCGTCGTGGTCGCGCTCGGGCTGGCGCAACTGATATCATGGGGCGCGACCTACTATCTGATCGGCGGCTTCGGCGAACAGATCGCCGCGGACCTGGGCTGGAGCCGCGACATTGTCTACGGCGGATTTGCCGCGGCGCTGCTGGTGATGGGGGTGACGTCACCCCTTGCGGGCAGGTGGGTGGACAGAAGTGGCGGCCGGCAGGTCATGGTGGCGGGCGCCGTGATCAACGCGCTCGGCTGCGCCGGTCTTGCGGTCTCGCACCAGATCGGTAGCTATTTCGCATCCTGGATCGTTCTCGGCCTCGGCATGCGGCTGACGCTGTACGATGCCGCCTTCGCGGCGCTGGCCCGGATCGGCGGGCCGGAGGCGCGCCGCGCGATGTCCGGGATCACCTTGCTTGGTGGCTTGGCCGCCACCGTGTTCTGGCCGCTCGGCCACACGCTCTCGGACCATTTCGGCTGGCGCATCGCGGTGCTGACCTATGCCGGCATTGCGCTACTCACGATTCCGCTGCATCTGATGATTCCGAACCAGCGATTTGCCGGCGTGCCGGGCTCTGCTGCGGCGGCATCGAGGCAACCGCGCGTGGTGGGGCGGCGGCAGTTTGCAGCGGCGAGCGGGCTCTATGCCGTGATCATGACCGGGGCGAACTTTTTGAACGCCGGCATGTCCGCGCACATGATCGCGGTGCTCACCGGCCTTGGGCTCACCGTAACCGTTGCAGTCTGGATCGCAACGCTGCGGGGGATCGGGCAATCCGCCGCGCGTCTCTGCGAAGTCCTGTTCGGCGGACCGCTCGATCCGCTCGCGCTCAACCTGATGGCCTGCCTGATCATGCCGCTCTCCTTCATCGCCGGCCTGTTCAGTGGATCGGCGCGGGAGATGGGGATCGCGTTCGCGCTACTCTATGGTGCCTGCAACGGCATACTGACCATCACCAGGGGAACGCTGCCGCTCATCCTGTTCGATCACCGCAGCTATGGCACGCTGGTCGGCCGGCTCATTGTCCCGAGCTTCATCCTGCCGGCGGCGGCGCCGCTGATCTATGCAATCGTGATCGACCGGTTCGGCGATGCGAGCGCGCTCTATCTCTCCACCGGTCTCGCCCTGGTGACGCTGCTTGCCGCGATCCTGCTCAAGCTGCTGTTTCCGCCGCCGCTCGTGGCCGCCAAGCGATAGCCGTGTCGGCGGTGTCGATCTCAACCCGCCGCCGGCTCGAGCGGCAGCCACAGCGATAGCCAGCCGCCGAGCGCCAGCAGCGCGACGTTGCAGCCGAGCGCGATCGTGAAGGCGTGCGCGTAATCGTCGGCCCGCGGATGCGGCCCGAGCAGGCTGTAGAAGACGCCGCCGATAACCGCGACGCCGAGTGCCGCGCCGATCTGGAAGGTCGAGATCATCATGCCCGATGCCAGCCCGGCATGGCGCGGATCGATGCTGCCGATCACGGCCTTGATCACCGAGGGCATCACGGTGCCGAAGCCGAGCCCACCGCAGATCAGGCCGAATTCCAAGCTTTGCGGAAGCGCGCCGCCGACCGACAGCATCACGACACCGAAGCCGATGACCTGGAGCGCAAAGCCCAGCGTCAGCGTGCGCGGGCCGAGCCATTGCATGACCAGCGACGACACCAGCGAGCTGACGAAGAAGCCGGCGGCAAAGGGCAGGGTGGCAAGGCCGGCTTGCAGCGGAGATTGGTGCAGGCCACTTTGCAGGTACACCGCGAAGGTCAAGTAGAACGACGACAGCATGTAGAAGGCAAGCGCCATCACCAGCCCGATCACGAAATCGCTGTTGCGCAGCAGATGCAGCGCGACCAGCGGGTCGCCGCCGCGGGCTTCGAGGCGCGCCTCGAAGCGGACGAAGCCGGCGAGCATCAGCGGAGAGGCCAGCAGCATCGCGACGATCCAGATGGGCCAGCCGGATTCCCGGCCCTCGATCAGCGGATAGACCAGAAGGCCGAGCGTGAGCGACAGCAGGATGACGCCGCCGACGTCGAGCCGCTGCGCGTGCGCAGCGCGCGAGTCGGCGAGGTACAGCAGGCCGCCGACGAAGGCGGCGAGGCCGATCGGCACGTTGATCAGGAAGATCGCCTGCCAGGCCAGTCCGAACGGATGCGCCGACACGAGCACGCCGCCCAGCAGCTGGCCGCAGATATTGGCAAGGCCGAAGGTCGCGCCATAGAAGCCGAGCGCGCGGCCCTGTTCGGCCGCCGGAAACAGCACGCGGATCGAGGCGAGCACCTGCGGCGCCATCACGGTGGCGGTGAGGCCCTGCAGGATCCGTCCGGCGACCAGCACGGCCGGTGACCATGCGATGCCGCACAATACGGAGGCGATCGTGAAGCCGGCGACGCCGGTCAGGAACATACGCCGCCGTCCCAGCAGGTCACCGAGCCGCCCGCCGGTGATCAGGAACACGGCGTAGGTCGCTGCATAGGCCGAGATCACGAACTGCACCTCGCTTGGGCTGGCGCCGAGATTGTCGCTGATGGCGGGGAGTGCGAGGTTGACGACGTTGAAGTCGAGGATCGGCAGGAAGGCGCCGGTGAGCAGCACCGGCAGCGCCAGCCATCGCCGCGGGTCGACCGTCGCCGGCCGCGCGGCGTGCAATTGCAGCGTCTCGGTGGTCTCGCTTGTCACGTGCCAGCTCCTCTCGGCAATCGACGGCGGGCCGTACGCGGGGCGTTCGTCGGTCGAATGTCCGGGAAGATGGCCTGTCCTTTTGTGATAAGATATTATTCAAACATGCGAAGTGAGTTTGCAAAAATGCACAACGCCATCGACTGGAATGACCTCGAGCTTGTCCTTGCGATCGCGCGGGAAGGCAGCCTCTCGGGGGCGGCGCGCCGGCTCGGCGTCACGCATTCCACCGTGTTTCGCCGCCTTGGCGCGATCGAGGACGCGATCGGAACGCGGCTGTTCGAGCGTTTCCGCGACGGTTACGCGCCGACACCGGCCGGCGACATCGCGGCGGCGTCGGCGGCCCGGCTCGAGGACGAAGTGCTTGCCCTCGAGCGCAAGCTGGCGGGACGGGACCTCAGGCCGTCGGGGCCGGTGCGGATCACGACGACGGACACGCTCGGTGCGGTGCTGATGCGGCATCTGCCGGCGATGCGCGCCGCGCATCCGGAGATCCAGCCGGAGATCACCATCTCGAATACGATGGCGAACCTGACGCGCCGCGAGGCGGAGATCGCGATCCGCCCGACACCGGCGCCATCCGAACTGCTGGTCGGGCGGCGCATTGCCGATATTGCCCATGCGGTCTACGGATCGCGCGCCTATCTCGCCCGCCGCAGTGACAGAGATCTGTCTGTGCACGACTGGATCGGGCTCGACGATGCGTTGGCGGGGACCGTCATCGCCGGCTGGATGCGCGAGAACGTGCGTTCGGCGCGGACCACGTGCCGGGTCGACGCGCTTCCGGCGCTGCGCGATGCTGCGGCAGCGGGACTGGGGCTTGCCCTGCTGCCTTGCTATGTCGGCGATCTCGCGCCCGCGCTGCGCCGCCTGACGCCGAAAGCACTCGCGGAGCCGCGCTCGGCACTGTGGCTATTGACCCATGACGATCTCAAGCGCACCGCGCGCATCCGCGCGACGCTCGATTTTCTCGCCGGGGCGCTCACCTTGGAGCGCGCGCTGTTCGAGGGAAAGCGCGCCGGAAGCGCGCGCCGGTAGTCGGCCGGCGCGCAGATCACTCAGGAGCCGACAACTTCCGTGACGGTATGGATTTCCTCTGCCGCGCGGCTCGCAGGCATCCGATGATGCTCGCGAAAGGCGCCAACGATCGTCTTCAGGACAGCGCGTGATTTTGCATCTGACAGCGCTGACAGCAGCATGATCTCGGACGGCGGTAGCGCAGGCAGGCCGAGCCGCCGGCTGACCTCGATCGTCCCGGCCGGGGCGAGCCGGCGGGAGAACACCGAAGTCGCGAGGCCTGCGGCGACCGCATCGGCGACGGCAAAGGACCCGCAGCCAAGGAAGCTTTCCGTCCACGGGATGCCCGCCGCCGCCAGCGCGCGCGTCGCGATGTTGAGCACGCCGCAGGACGGCGAGGAGGCGGCGAGCCGCAGCGGCTCGCCCGCGCGATGGACGAAGTCCGGCATGGCGAACCAGCCGTAGTGATCCGTCGCCAGCATCTCGCCGTCGCGGCGGTCGTCCTCGCGGCGGATGATGGCGGCGTCGATCTCGCCGCGGTCGAAGGCATCGAGCAGGTCGCGGGAGTCCTCGAGCCGGACTTCGATGGTGAGCGCCGGGTCGTGCGCGTGCAGCCGCGCCAGCAAGGTCGGGACCTCCGCGCCTCCGACATGGGTGGCGATGCCGAGCGAGAAGCGACGCGGGCGCACCGGCGACAACGCCGCGACGGCGCGATCATGCGCGGCCAGCAGTTCCTGCGCGGGGGCGAGGAAAGCCGCGCCCTGCGCCGACAGGCGCACCAGGCGCGGTGTCCGTTCGATCAGCCTGTGGCCGAGCTGGCGTTCCAGCCGCTTCAGCTTGACGCTGATCGCGCCCTGCGTGGTGCCGAGTGTTTCGGCGGCGCGCGTAAAGCTCTTGAGATCGGCGATGGTCACGAATGTCTTCACGGCGTCGACGTCGAGCGTGGTCATGTCAGTCATCCGGATTTGTTGTCTCTGAAATATCTAGTCATCCAATTCACCAATGCTCAAGCCATGACTAGCTTTGGCTGTGAAGCGCTGCGGCCACCCGATTCCTGCCGCTGCTGCCTCAATACATCGTGAGTCGATCGACCGACGCTGCTGCCAGCACCCTGGCAACAGCGTGCGGTACTCCGTCGGCTTGCCACAACAAAAGGCCTGATCATGTCACCTGAACTGAGCCGCCGCGGCACTGTCGTGTTGTCCGCCGTATGCCTTGCCTGTCTGATGTTCGGATTGGAGATTTCCAGCATCCCCGCGATCCTGCCGACGCTGGAGCGGGTGCTGCATGCCGACTTCAAGGCGCTGCAATGGATCATGAATGCCTACACGATCGCGGTCACCACGGTGCTGATGGCGATCGGGACGGTGGCGGACCGCTACGGTCGCAAGCGCATCTTCCTGGTCGCGATCGCCGCGTTCGGCATCACCTCGCTGATCTGCGGCGTTGCCTCGAGCGTCGAAATGCTGATCCTCGCCCGGTTCCTGCAGGGCCTGAGCGGCGGCGCGCTCTTGATCTGTCAGATCGCCGTGCTCTCGCACGAGTTCCAGGGCGGCCGGGTGCGCGCCGTCGCCTGGGGCTGGTGGGGCGTCATCTTCGGCATCGGTCTCGGCTTCGGCCCGATCATCGGCGGCGCCGTCGTCGCGGTGCTGAGCTGGGAGTGGGTGTTCCTCGTCCACGTGCTGTTCGCGGCCGTGGCGTTCGTGCTCACGATCGGCGGCGTGCATGAATCGAAGGATCCGAAGGCGCGCAGCCTCGACGTCGCCGGTATCGTGACGATGTCGCTCGCCGTGTTCTGCCTCGCCTTCTACATCACGCAAGGGCCGGATCTCGGCTTCGTCAGTCCGAAGGGGCTTGCGATCCTCGGCGTCTCTGCCGGGAGCTTCATCGCGTTCCTGGTTGCCGAGAAGATCAGCCGGCGGCCGATGTTCGACTTCTCGGTGTTCCGGATCCCGGCGTTCTCCGGTTCGATCGTCGGCTCGGCGGCGATGAACCTCAGCTACTGGCCGTTCATGATCTACCTGCCGATCTGGTTTCATGCCGGCCTCGGCTATGACAGCGTGTCCGCGGGTCTTGCGCTGCTTGCCTACACGCTGCCGACGCTGGTGATGCCGCCGTTCGCCGAGCGACTGTCGCTGCGCTATCAACCGGGCCTGATCATTCCGGTGGGGCTGTTCACCATCGGCGCCGGATTCATGCTGATGAAGTTCGGCAGCGCCGCCGCGCAGCCGGACTGGTTGACGATGCTGCCGGGCTGCCTGCTCGCCGGAATTGGTCTTGGCATCACCAACACGCCGGTCACCAATACGACGACCGGCTCGGTCTCGAGCGACCGCGCCGGCATGGCCTCGGGCATCGACATGAGCGCGCGGATGGTTTCGCTGTCGGTCAACATCGCGCTGATGGGCTTTATCCTGGCGAGCGGCGTGCTGGCGCATCTGAAGGCGGTGCTGCCGGCGCTGGATGGCGCGCAAGTTCGTACCATCGCCGAGCGGATCGCGGCCGGCGACGTCGCATCCGCGCCGGAGCTGACCGGCCCGGTCGTGCATCAGGCACTGGCGAGCGGCTTCGGCTGGGTGATGCTCTATGGCGGCATCGGGGTGTGGATCATGGCCGCGCTCAGCTTCCTGATCTTCAACGCGCGACCGGTGCGGCAGGCCGAGGCTCACGGCACGAAGTGAACACGATGTCGCCGTGCCTGCCCAGGCGCAGGGGCGGGCAGGCGGGATCGGTCACTTCACGAGGGTCAGCAGCGGCTTGTCCTTCTCGACGATGTAGGTCGCAAGCTCGCTGGCGGTGACGTCGCCGACATTCCTCGCCGCATGGACCGTGCCGGCGGGAATGAACAGCACGTCGCCGGCCCTCAGCCTCGCCGGCGGCTTGCCGTCGACGTCGTATTCGAGCGTGCCGGTGAGCACATAGATGATTTCTTCGCCCGGATGCGTATGGCGGCCGAATGCCTTGCCCGGCGCGATGTCGACACGCACCTGCACGGCTTCACGCCCGGACGCGCTGAGGTCGTGGCGCTGCAGGTCGGTTCGCGCGAAGCCGGCCGGCTGCTGTGCCTGTGCGCTCGGAATTGTCAGGAGGCTTGCGGTGAACAAGGCCGTCCTTGCGAGGAGGCGCGTTGCTTTCATCAGCTTGCTGGTCATCTTGAACTCCAGGATCTGCTTGCTGACCTTGTCCGATCGCGAGCCGGCAAGCGCCCGGCCCGCGTCGGAGATCGTCATGTGCTCGTTTCAGACGAGGGTGGTCGTGACGGCGATGTTGCCGTGAACCGCCTTGGAGTAGGGGCAGATGCCGTGCGCGGCTTCGATCAGCTCCCGCGCGACCTCGCGCTCGACGCCGGGGACGTGGACGCTGAGGCGGGCGCTCAGGAAGAAGGCGCTGCCGGCCTGGTTCAGATCGATCTCGGCGTCGACCTCGGGCTCGCTCGCGAGCTTGACCTTGCGCTGACCGGCGGCGAGCTGGATCGCGCCGATGTAGCAGGCCGACCAGGCGGCCGCGAACAAGTTTTCCGCGGCGGGGTGCGGCTGCGGCAGCTTGACGTCGAGGAAGCCGTCGCGCGAGCGGGCGGCGCCGTTCGGGCCGGCGGTGACGTGGGTCTTTCCGGTGACGAGAACCTTTGCATTGGCGGTCATGGCGAGCTCCTTTGGGATGAATATATATCGTATCCGATCTAATCGTGTACGCGTCGAAATAGGCCCTGGGCTTGATCGTGTCAAGCACTTCCGATTTAATCGGATGCGATTTATATGCACCGCGACATCACAAACTCCGGAGACGTCCGTGACCCGCTCCTCCAAGGCCGAGACCAAGGGCCGAAAACTCTCGAATTTTCTGTGCTTTGCGGTCTATTCGGCCAATCTGGCCTTCGGCCGCGCCTACAAGCCGATCCTGGACGCGATCGGCCTGACCTACACCCAGTACATCGCCATGGTGGCGCTGTCGGAGGCGGACGAGCAGACCGTCAGCGCGCTCGGCGAAAAGCTGTTTCTGGAATCCAACACGCTGACGCCGATCCTCAAGAAGCTGGAGCAGAGCGGCTATATCAGCCGCATGCGCGATCCCGCCGATGAGCGGCAGGTTCGCGTGAGCCTGACGCCGGCCGGCCGACGCCTGCTCGACAAGGACATCAATGTGTCCCTGGTCGAGGCCACCGGGCTCGGGGATGAATTTCCCGTCGTGCAGAAGACCGTTGCGAGGCTGCGCGATAATCTGCTGCGTAACACACGCGCCGATCCAAAGAAGGGCTGATCCCGCGGGCCAAATTGTAACGCGCTGTATCCGCGCCACGCCCTTCCGCATTTTCGCCACGGCGCGACCGACGACTCCGCGCCGCTTCGGGATGACGCGGAGGAGAGATCGATTTGCGCAGACAGTTGCTGTCCATCTGCGGGATGATTGCGGTGATGAGCGGGCTTTCCGCGCCATTTCCATTCGCGGCGGCGCAGCCGGCTTCATCTGATCAAGAGCCGCATCCGCAATCTAGCGGAGACCGCTCACCGGCGAGCGCGGCCGAGATCTGGGACGACAATCACGACGGCGTCTACACCTGCGACGAATGGAAGGCCTATCTCGGCCGGCTGTTCGATCGCGCCGACCGCAATCACGACGGGCGACTCACGCCCGCCGAGTTCGAAGCGGTTCGCCGCGCCGGCAGCGCGCTCGCCGATGCCGACTTCGGCTATTTCGACGAGGACCGGGACGGCAAGGTTACGCGCGGGGAGTTCGTCGACAAGCCGAGTTCATCCTGCGATTCGAAGAACGGCGACTGCCGCGTCACGCCGGACGAACTGAAGCAGTCCGGGTCCGATCAAAAGCGGCCGGGCGGCAGGGCGAGCGATTCTGAACCCGATCCTGAAGCTCCTCTAGCCAACGAGCTCAGGAACTGGGGGACGAGACGCGCTCGCCCCGCTCCGATCCGATCCGAGGTGCACGGGCCCTGGCAATTTGATGCGGACAAGAAGGCCGTGCGGCGCGTTGTCGTGCAGCGACAGCTCGCCGCCATGCCCGCACACCATGGCCTGAGCGATCGAAAGGCCAAGTCCGAACCCGCTTTTCTCGTCCATGGTGCGGGCCTCGTCGCCCCGGACGAATGGCTTCAGCATTTCGGCCCGGCGATGCTCCGGAATCCCCGGACCGTCGTCCGAGACGTCGATGATGGCCTGATCAGTTGACGCGGTCAGCCGGATATCGACTTCGCTACCGAACCGCAGGGCGTTCTCAACCAGGTTGGTCACGGTGCGGCTGATCTCGCTGGGGCGGATCAGGAGCGAAGCCCTGATCGGGCCTTGGTAACGCACGACATGACCGCAATCGGAAAATTGCTCGCAGATCGTCTGCAGCAGGGCGGCGACGTTCACGAGCGTCGGCTTCGCCGCGCCGCCGCCGCTGAGGAATGACAGCACGGATTCCAGCATCGCCTGCATCTGATCGAGGTCGTGCAGCGTCTCCGCGCGCTGGGCATCGTTTTCGATATATTCGGACCTGAGCCGCAGCCGGGTGATCGGCGTGCGCAGGTCGTGACTGATGGCGGCGAGCATGCGCGTGCGGTCATTCATCAGCGTCGTGATGCGTTCGCGCATGCGATTGAGCGCGACCGCCGCGGCGCGGATTTCCTCCGGACCGGTCTCCGGCAGCGGCGCGGCCGCCTGGCTGATGCTGAAATTCTCGGCGGCGCGGGCAAAAGCGGAGAGCGGCGCGCTGAGCGCGCTGCCGGCCCACACGCCGAGCAGCGTGACGCTGACGAACAGGAACAGGAACGTGCTGACCCAGAACCCGCCGAAGAACGGCGGCATTTTCGTCGGGCCGATCGTCGCTTCGAACAGGGCTCCGTCCGGCAACCGAACCGCCGCCGGCGCGGTCTTCGAGGAAAATTCATCGACGTCGTCGACGCCAGGTGCTTCGGACGAAGCACCGTCAGACGAGCCCGGACCTGCGTCGCGCAATGTGAGGTGCAGACGGGGAAAGGCGCGATCGGCCGCGCGCAACAGCGTTGCGCGATCGGCCGCGGGGGCCTCGGCCAGAAGCCTGGCAACCAGCTGGAACTGATGGACCGGCCTGTCCGCAAACGATCTCGGCTTCTGGCTGACGAAATAAAGCCCGATCAGCGCATGGATGAGCACCAGCGACAGCAGGATCAGCGCGGCGATCTGGCCACTGATCCGGTGGAAGCTGAAAAGCGCGGCAATCCTGCGGGTCCAGCTCATGCGTCCTCCACATGCGGCGTGAAGATGTAGCCGCCGGTGCGAACCGTCCGGATCACCGACGATCCTTCGCTCGTATCGAGCTTGCGGCGAAGCCGGCTGACCAGCACGTCGATGCTGCGCCCGAACGGACTGGCCGGCCGGCTGCGCGTCATGGTCAAGAGGCCGTCCCGCGTCAGGATCCGGCCGGGCCGCTCGCAGAACACCTGCAGCAGGTCGAACTCCGCGCTCGTCAACGGGACCTGGGCGCCGTCGGGATCGCGCAGTTCGCGCAGGCGCAGATCGATGGTCCAGTCCTGGAAGCGCAGGCGCGCAGCGCTCTGGCCCGAGCGCCCGGCAAGGCCGGCTTGCGCCTGACGGCGCAGCACGGCGTTGATCCGCGCCAGCAACTCGCGCGGATTGAACGGTTTGGCGAGATAGTCATCCGCGCCCATCTCGAGCCCGAGGATCCGGTCGAGGTCCTCGCCTTTCGCCGTGAGCATGATGATCGGAATCGTCGAATCGCCGCGCAGGCGTCGACATAGGGTCAGTCCATCCTCTCCGGGCAGCATCAGATCGAGCACGACGAGATCGAGCGAATGCCCGGCAAGGTAACGATCCATTTCCCTGCCGTTCGAGACGGTGGCCACCAGGCAGGATTTGTCGCGCAGGTAGCGGGCAATCAAGTCTCTAGTCTGCAGATCGTCCTCGACGATCAGGATCTTCGGAGTGTTTGCAAGCATGATCCGCGACTGGGTCCTCATCATGACGTCATTGGCGCGCGTTCCAGCGCGCTCAGCCACCAATTGACCAGCATACGCGTCGCTTGTGGGCGGCATTGCGCCTTTTCGTAAGCATAGTGTTTCTGAACTGTAAGCGTCGCGCGCAGCCCGAAACAATTCGCGATGCCGGCCGCGTCGCGTCGCGCTAACAGTCCCAAACCACTGGAAATAGTCCCGCAATCCTGCAGCCACACCGCAGCCATCACCATCCCGTCACAACGGGGTTCTTGTTCGCGAGGTGTGGAATGAAGACGTGGCGGGGCTATGTCGCGGCGATCGTGCTGTCGGGCTTTTCGATCCCGGGGACGCCGGTGATATGGCCATTGTTGGCTCCTGTGGCGGCCCAATCGGTTGATGCGATCACGGTCGAAGGCAACCGGAGGGTAGAGGCGGAGACCATCCGCTCCTATTTCAGGCCCGGGCCCGGCGGCCGTCTCGATCAGGCTGCCGTCGACGACGCCCTCAAGGAGCTGGTCGGGACCGGGCTGTTCCAGGACGTCAAGATCAATCACGCGAGCGGCCGGATCGTCGTTTCGGTGATCGAGAATCCGGTGATCGACCGCGTCGCGTTCGAGGGCAACAAGAAGATCAAGGACGAGCAGCTCTCTGCCGAAATGCAGTCCAAGCCGCGGGGTACCCTGTCGCGGCCGATGGTGCAGTCGGATGCACTGCGGATCGCCGAGATCTATCGGCACTCAGGCCGCTACGACGTGCACGTCACGCCGGAAATCATCGAGCGCTCGAACAACCGCGTCGATCTCGTCTTCACCGTCGACGAGGGAGCGAAGACCGGCATCAAGACCATCGAGTTCATGGGCAACAACAGTTTCTCGGCGGCGCGCCTGAAGGACGTGATCAAGACCCATGAGACGAACTTCCTGAGCTTTCTCGGCAATGCCGATATCTACGACCCGGATCGGGTCGAGGCCGACCGTGACCTGATCCGCCGCTTCTACCTGAAGCACGGCTACGCGGACGTCCAGGTCGTAGCTGCACTCGCCGAGTATGATCCGGAGCGCAAGGGCTTTCAGGTGACGTTCAAGATCGATGAGGGGCAGCAGTACCGCGTTGCGACGGTCAGTTTCCGCTCGAGTATAGCGGGCTTCGATCCGACGACGCTGCGTTCATTGTCGCGCGTCGGCGAAGGCTCGCTCTACAATGTCGAGGCGGTCGAGAAGTCGGTCGAGGACATGCAGATCGAAGCGTCGCGCCGCGGCTACGCCTTCGCGGTGGTCCGTCCGGACGGCGCCCGGAATTTCGAGGCCCACACGGTGGGGATCGTGTTTCGCGTGGAGGAGGGGCCGCGCACCTATATCGAGCGGATCGACATTCGCGGCAACGGCCGCACCCGAGACTACGTGATCCGGCGCGAGTTCGATCTCTCCGAGGGCGATGCGTATAACCGTGCGCTGGTCGATCGCGCCGAGCGGCGGCTGAAGAATCTCGACTACTTCAAGACCGTCAAGATCACCACCGAGCCCGGCTCAACGAGCGATCGCGTGGTGTTGGTTGTCGATCTGGAGGAAAAGTCGACCGGCGACTTCTCCGTCTCGGGCGGTTATTCCACAACGGACGGCGCGCTTGCCGAGGTCAGCATCTCCGAGCGAAATCTGCTCGGCCGTGGCCTGCTCGCCAAGGCAACGGTCAGCTACGGCCAGTACTCGCGCGGCCTGTCGATGTCCTTTGTCGAGCCGTATTTACTCGACTATCGCGTCGCGCTCGGGCTCGATGCGTATTACAAGGAGCAGCTGCCGACGGACTACACGACCTATGGCGTGAAGACGATCGGGTTCTCGCCGCGGCTGGGCCTGGCCTTGCGCGAGGACCTGACCCTCCAGCTGCGATATTCGCTCTATCAGCAGGAAATCTCGCTCGATAGCGCCTATGCGAACTGCAACAACAATCCGTCCAACCCATCGCTCGCATTCAATCCGACACCCGCCTACATCCAGAGTGTGCTCGGCGGCGTCGATCCCACCAACTCGGTCTCGTCAGGGCTCTATGGGTATGGCTGCTACGGCGACGGCGAATCCACTTTGCCGGTGCGCAAGGAGCTTGCCGCAGGGGCGACCTGGACCTCGCAGATCGGCTACACGCTGACCTACAACATCCTCGACAACAACAAGAACCCGACCGACGGCCTGCTGATCGACTTCAAGCAGGATTTTGCCGGCGTCGGCGGCGACGTGACATATCTGAAGAGCGCGGTCGACGCGAAATACTATACGCCGCTGGTGTCCGACCTGATCGGACTGATCCACCTGCAGGGCGGCCTGCTCACCAAGGTCGGCGACAACGATCTGCGCATGCTGGACCATTTCCAGATGGGGCCGAACCTCGTGCGCGGCTTTGCCACCAACGGCATCGGGCCGCGCGACATCAGCTATGCGAGCTTGGGTGCGGTCGGGGATGCGCTCGGCGGCACCAAATATTGGGGGGCGTCGATGGAGCTGCAGATGCCGTTCTGGTTCCTGCCCTCCGAGGTTGGCTTGAAGGGGGCCGTCTATGCGGACGCCGGCTCGCTCTGGGGTTATGAAGGCCCGACGTCGTGGGCCGCGACCGGCGAGGTGAATACGGCTGCTTGCAAATGCGGCCTCCAATACGACGATGGGAACGTGGTGCGAACCTCGGTTGGTGTCGGCCTGATCTGGGCCTCGCCGTTCGGCCCGCTGCGCTTCGATTACGCCGTGCCGATCACGAAGGGCAAATACGACATCGTGCAGGAGTTCCGGTTCGGAGGCGGGACGTCATTCTGAGGTGACAATCGTCGTGCCTGCGGCGCGTGTCCTCGCCGGCGCCGACCTGTCGCGATACTTGGCATGCCGCCCTGCGGCTTGCGATATCAGGCGAAGCGGGGCAGCCTGCGTTGGTTCAATTCCGATCCGAGGCAATCCATGTCACGCGTATCAATCAAGACCAAGAACGACCTGCCGGGAGAGCTCAAGCCGCTGTGGGACAAGTGACCACCTATGGCGCGTTCGAGAACCAGGCCGGGGTCATGGCGCAGCGCCCGCCGATCTTCAAGCACATGTGGTCGCTGCTGGTCGATCTCGCCGACGAGGCGGTGGTCTCGAAGCGGCATCTCGAGCTCGCGCTGGTGACGGTGTCGCTGCTCAACAAGTGCGACTATTGCGTGTCGCACCATGCGCCGAAGCTCGCGATCCAGGGTGTCTCGGAGGCGGGCGCCGAGCGGCTGCTCGAGTATCGGGATCATCCCGAGCTCGATGCGCTCGACAAGCTCGTGGTCGAATATGCGATCGCCGTCACCAACAACTGGAACAAGACCCGCGACGAGATTTTCGCACGCCTGCGCGAACACTTCTCGGAAGCGCAGATCGTCGAAATGACCTGGCGGATCGCGCTGTGCGGCGCCTTCAATCGCTTCAACGACATCTTGCAGCTCGACGTCGAGCAGGGCGTGCCGCAGCGCGAGGCCGCGGAGTGACGGTTTGATCAAGCCGTCGGGATGCCGCCGCCGCCGAGCGTCGTCAGCACGAAATCGGCGCGAGCGGATGGCGATAGCTTCGGCAGGTTGATGACATCGTAGCCGAGCATGGGAAGCGTCTCCATCAGCCGCTGATACTCCGCCGTCGCTGCCTCGAAGCCGTGCCGACGCTCGGAATCGGTGACGTAGATTTCGGGCCACGGCGGCGTCACGAACACGCGCCGGTGGTAGCGATGTGCCGAGCAGATCGGGCCCAGCACCGGCTCGCCCGTCAACGCCTGTAGTGCCGACGCCGCGTCGACGACGCCGCGATCGAAGAACACCCATCCGGAGTGAGCGCGGGCCGCCGTCATATCGTTTACCGCGACGTCGATGGCGCGCCGCAGGAAGGGCGCCGGATCGACCCAGGGCAGGGCGTTGCCGCCGGATGCGAGCTCATC
Source organism: Bradyrhizobium sp. BR2003 (assembly GCF_009720285.1). NCBI lineage: Bacteria > Pseudomonadati > Pseudomonadota > Alphaproteobacteria > Hyphomicrobiales > Nitrobacteraceae > Bradyrhizobium > Bradyrhizobium sp. BR2003. Next base: position 169,010 of record NZ_SMYJ01000014.1, on the reverse strand, counting down.
GGTGACGATGCGGCGGCCGGGCTCCTCGACGACCGGATAGCCGCGAGCGGCTAGTTCAGCAAGCAGCGTCGATTTTCCGCCGCCGGAGCAGCCGGAGATCAGGACGAAGCGGTTTTGCAAGAGGTGTCCTTTCATTGGTCAGGGCAAGGCGCGAGTCGGCATTCCGCGGATACGGGTTGCCTAGCCAGAAGCCTTCGGGAAGGTGGCCCGGAGATGTCTCGACGGGCGCGGTGAGCATAGCCTCGATTGTGACGCAAGCACGGCGCGTTTGACGAATTCTGCAATCCCGCACGGATACTATCGAGCAAGCATGGTCCTGCTCGAAGGAATGACGCACATGGCATCACGCTCGATCATCTGCATGACGTTCGCGCTGTTGGCCTGCGGCGCGCTGCTCCAGCCTTCGCGCGCTGCTGAACCCGCCGAACCGATCCGGGTCGGCGCGGTGCTGCCGTTTTCCGGCGGGGTCGAGCTCTACGGTCAGCAGGCGAAACTTGGGCTCGATCTCGCCGCCAGGGACATCAACGCGGCCGGCGGCATTCTCGGCCGGCCGCTCGAGGTGATCTATGCCGACGACAAGACGCGGCCGGAGGCGGCCGCTGAGGCGATGCGCTCGTTGGTCGAGAAGCAGGGCGTGCTGGCCGTGGTCGGTCCGATCACCTCGCGTAATCTGAATGCGCTGGTGCCGATTGCCGAGAGCTCGAAGACGCCGCTGCTCTACGCCACCAATTACGAGGGCGGCAAATGCAGCCGCTATCTGTTTTCGTTCGGCGCGTTGCCGAACCAGGAGCTCGGCCAGCTGCTGCCCTACATGACCCGGACGTTCGGCAACACCTACTTTCTGCTCGGTGCCGACCGGGTCTGGCCGCATCAGATGTTCGGCATCGCACAGCCCCTGATCGAGAAGCTCGGCGGCAAGGTGGTCGCGACGAAATACACGCTGGGGACCGAGACCGACTTCTCACCGCTGATCAGGGAGATCGCGGCGAGCAAGGCCAAGGTGCTGCTGTTCGCGTTGAAGGGCGACGGGATGGATTTCATCCGGCAGGCCGACGAGGCCGGGCTGTTGAAGGACATCACCGTCGCGTTCCTCGGATTGTCGGAAGTCGACCTCGGCATCTTCCGCGGCAAGGGCCAGAACATGGTGACCGTGGTGCCGGCGGTCGCGGCGAGCGAGGATCCTGCCATCAAGGCGTTCGTCGCGAAGGCCCGCGCCGCCGCGGAGCCGGGTGTCGCGGTGTCGAACTATGTGATGACGCATTACAACACGCTGATCGCGCTCAAGGCGGCGGCCGAGAAGGCCGGCAAGCTCGACAAGGAGGCGATCATCGACGCGATGGCGGGCCTCGCCATTCCGTCGCCGACCGGCCCTGTCGCGCTCGGTCAGGATCATCACGCGGCGATGAGCATGTTCATTGCCAGGACGCAGGGTTCGGACCTCGTGCAGGTCCGGGCACTCGGCGAGATCGCGCCGGAGCCGGGGTGCAGTCTGGCTGGCCGCTGACCAGGAGGGTAGCGGCGCTCGAGGCCACCATGCTCGCAAAAAAGTGAGCTGGCGCGCGCGTCGGTTGTCGGTTCCAGTCCGGCCCGTTCGTCTTCCAGCCAGAACGAACTGCATCGGAGTTCCGGAATGACCAATTCGACCTATCGCTGGGTGATCGTCGCGGCCGGCGGCCTGCTCGGCTGCGTCGCGATCGGCGGCATGTTTTCGCTGCCGGTGTTCCTCCAGCCCATGGCGCACGAGACCGGCTGGTCGGTGACCGGCATTTCCAGCGCGATGACGATCGGCTTCCTCGCGATGGCCTTCACCAGCATGATCTGGGGCACGCTGTCCGACCATTTCGGGCCGCTGCCGGTGGTGCTGACCGGATCGGTCGTGCTGGCAGCGAGCCTCGCGCTGGCCAGCCAGGTGACATCGCTGCTGGCCTTTCAGTTCGTGTTCGGCGCGCTGGTCGGCGCGGCAACGGCGGCGATCTTCGCCCCGATGATGGCCTGCGTCACCGGCTGGTTCGACACCCATCGAAGCCTCGCCGTCTCGCTGGTGTCGGCCGGCATGGGCATGGCGCCGATGACGATGTCGCCGCTCGCAGCCTGGCTGATCTCCCACCACGACTGGCGCACCGCGATGCTGATCGTCTCGGGCGTGGTCGGCGCGATCATGATCCCGGTCTCGTTCCTGGTGCGCCGCCCGCCGGCGCTGCAGGGCGACCACACGGAGGCGGTCTCGGAGAACGGCGAGCCGCCGATGTCGCTGGCGCAGGCGCTGCGCTCGCCGCAATTCATCATCCTGATCGCGACCAATTTCTTCTGCTGCGCCACCCATTCGGGCCCGATCATCCATACCGTGAGTTACGCGGTCATCTGCGGCATTCCGATGGTCGCCGCGGTGACGATCTACAGCGTCGAAGGGCTCGCCGGCATGGGCGGCCGCATCGCCTTCGGTCTGCTCGGCGACCGTTTCGGCGCCAAGCGCGTGCTGGTGCTTGGCCTGCTGGCGCAGGCGTTCGGCGCGCTCGGCTACGTCTTCGTGCGCGAGCTTGCCGCATTCTACGCGGTGGCGGCGATCTTCGGCTTCATCTATGCCGGCACCATGCCGCTGTATTCCGTGCTGATACGCGAGAATTTTCCGCTGCGGATGATGGGCACCGTGATCGGCGGCACGGCGATGGCCGGCAGCCTCGGCATGGCGACCGGGCCGTTGGCCGGCGGCCTGATCTACGACACCTTTGCGAGCTACACGTGGCTTTATGTCGGCTCCTGGGCGGTCGGCATCGGCGCGTTCCTGATCATGATGACTTTCCGCCCGATGCCGGCTGCGCGGCCCACCGCAGTGCCTGCGCCGGCGTGAGACCGGCGCGCGCGTGAAGCGATTCGCTTCACGCGCGGCTGCGCTTCGGTCGCCGGATGGCACGCACCTTGTTGTTGGCGGAGCCGCTGCCGCAGAAGAAGCGGTCTTTGCCGTCGGACTCCAGCCCGGAGACGAACACGCCCTGCGGCATCTCCAACCGTTCGATGACGTCGCCGGTCTGCGGGTCGATGCGTCGCACGTCGCTTTCATCGCCTTCCCAGGTGCCGTGCCAGAGTTCGCCATCGACCCAGGAGACGCCGGTGACGAACCGGTTGCTTTCGATGGTGCGCAACACCTTGCCGGTTTCCGGATCGATCTGAACGATGGTGCGATCGCGATACTGGCCGACCCACAGCGAGCCCTCCGCCCAGGCAAGGCCCGAATCGCGGCCGCCGCCGGGTGACGGGATGGTGGACACCACGCGCCCGCTGTTCGGCTCGATCTTCAGAATGCGGTCCTCGGCGATCTGGTAAAGGTGCTTACCGTCGAAGGCGGTGCCGGCATGGGCCGCGATATCGAGGGTGCGGGTGGTGTTGCCGCTGTCGGGATCGAAGGCGACCAGGCGATCGCCGGCCGCGAACCAGACCTGCTCGCCGTCGAAGCTGACGCCGCCGACGTTCTCGACGCCGTCGAAGGGGCCGTATTCCCGGATGATCTCGGCCGTGGCCTTTTTCATGCTGCGCTCCTGTCGCCTGGAGCTTCGGTTCTGATTGAATCAGAACCGAATCTCCAAATTTCCTCTTTGACGCGTTTTCTTCACACGAAGCGATATCCGCTTGGCTCGAAAACGCTCCAATTGCGCCCCGATGCTAGCCGTTCGGCAGCGGGGCAGGGAGTAACAAGGTCGTCGTGAATCCCGGTACCGGCGGCGTCATCCACCGCCGGGCGCGGGCACGGCCGACCGACTGCACCTTGCCGGTGGCGGCCAGCGCGTCGAGCGCACGCTGCACGGTGCGCTGGCTCGCCCCCAGCGCGACCGACAGCGCCGAGCTCGACCAGGCCTCGCCGTCGGCGAGGAAGGCCAGCACCGCGGCGTGCTCCTCCTCGACCGGCAGCGCCAGAACTGTCACCTCACGCCGGCCATGCGGCTCCAGCACAAAGCCGTCAGGCGTGGCGCTGAGGTCGGCGAGCGGCCGCAGCGCGCGGCGCAGCCGTCCGATCTCGACGCGTAGCCGCGCACGGTGTGATTCATCGGCGTGCTTGCCGCGAAACGCCCGCGCGATCAGCGTGCCGCGCGACACGTCCTGCGGCCACGCCTCGCCCAGCGCGCGGGCGAGCGCGAACAGCACCGGCCGTCGCGTCAGCGAGACCGTCGTGCCGATATCGCGCACGACGTAGCGGCAGGCATCGACGACGAGGGCCCTCGATGCCATCAGGGCCTCGACCTCCTCGAGCAGCAGCGGCCGCTCGCTGCCGCGCGCGATCAGACGCGCCGCGGGCGTGGCGAGCAGGCGCGCGGTGCCCTCGACCTCGGCCGCGAGCTCGGCGATGCCGGCGCGGCGTGCGGCTTCCCTCGCGCGGGCCAGCGCTTCGCGTGCCGGCTTGGTCCGCAGCCGCCGCATCGCGATTCCGGCGACGACCAGTTCATGGCCGGCCCGCAGCGCCGGCGGGAACGGCGCCGGGTCGAGGCCATCAAGCATGCGCTCGGCCGCATCGAGGCTCCCGATCAGCAGCAGGCGGCGGATTTCGAGATAGCCGGCATGGGCGGCATTGAGTGCATCGCCTCGAGCCGCGAGCGTTGCGCGCGCCGCGGCGAGGCTCTTCCCGGGAAAGGAAAGGTCGCGCGATACCAGCGCGATCTCGGCCTCCGCCACCACGCAGCGTGCCCGCGCGACCGCTTCGCGCGGGCCGAAGGCGCGACCTGCGCGCCGCAACAGCTCCTTGGCGCGGGCGAAATCGCCGAGCCGGGCCATCGCGATGCCGCGCAGCGCCAGCGCCGGCGCATCGTCGCGCAGGGCCACCCGTTTCAGTGCGCCGAGGGGATCACCCGCCGCGAGCGCGCGCGCTGCAGCTATGATCAGCGAGTCCATTCGAATCCCGACACACTTGTCACTCTCACCCTCCGCGGCCCGATCCTAACCTAGCACATGACGACATGGATCATCTCCCGAGAGATCGAACGATGACCGGTATTGAAACACGAGAAGATTGGGTGAGGGGGCGGCTCAGTGGACGCGGGCCCATCGTGGCGCGCTTTCTGTCGCTGGCAGCGGCGCCGACCTTCGCCGTGATGGCGCTGATTGCCGCGATGGCGCCGGCCGACATGATCTGCGGCGCGATGCAGGGACCGCTGTCATTGCAGGGCATGGTCCCGATGTACGCGCTGATGAGCGCATTTCATCTGGCGCCATGGCTGCGCCTGTTCAAATGACCGGCTCACGTCTCCGGCAAAGTGAAGACCGCGCATGGCCGCGCGATGCCGCGCAATTCATGACTGCCGAGCGCGACCAGCGGCGTCTCGGTCTCGGCGGCGAGGGCGCCCGAAACCAGCACGGTCTGCTCCAGCGGCTTGCAGAGCCCTTCGAGCCGGCTCACCAGATTGACCGCGGCGCCGATCGCGGTGAAGTCGAGGCGGTCGGCGGCGCCGATATTGCCCCAGTGCACCTCGCCGAGATGCAGCGCCGCGCCGAATGGCAGCGGCGGCAAGCCCTGCTTGCGTCGCTCTACGTCGAGATGCGCCATGCCGACGCGCGCCGCCGACACCGCGCGCAATGCCGCCTCGGATGCGCTGTGCGCGCTGGTCGTGACCGGAAAGATCGCGAGCAGGCCGTCGCCGATGAATTTCAGCACCTCGCCGCCGAAGGCGTGGATGGCGCCCGCGATGCGGTCGAACCAGGCATCGAGTGCCGCGATCACCTCGGCAGGCGGATGACTTTCCGACAGGGCGGTGAAGCCGCGGAGGTCGGCAAACAGCAGCGCCGCCCGGATGGTTTCGCCGGTATTGCGTCGCAATGGCGATGCCAGCACGCGCGCTGCGCTGCGCCGGCCGAGATACGCCTCCAGCGCCGCCGTCAGTGTCGCGCGTGCCGCGAGCGCGGCGAGCGGCGCGGCCATGAACCGCGCCGCCGCGCGCAATTGATCCGCCTCGGCAGGTGTGAAAGCGCGTGTCCCGATCCATCCGATGGTCGGGCCATCCGGCCGCGTTCCAATCGTGCCCTCGTGGATCGGGCCGGGCGCGAGGGTTCCGAGCCAGCGCCGGCCGGCGTCGCCGGATCCCACCATATCGGGCATCGCAAAGGGTTGTTCCGGCGCGAATCCGAGCGCTTCGATGACCTCGCCATTGTCGGCACGCCACAGCCAGGTTCGTCTTGCAATCAGGGGGTGCGGAACCTCGAGCGTCAGGGCGCCCCCGGCCAGCGGCAGGCCATCCGTGATAAGGTGGCTACCGAGGTCTGCCAACAACCGGTTGGCGCCCGCGGTCTCGGCGGCGGCGTCGACCAGCCAGCTCAACGTCGAGGACAATTGCATCACGCCATCATGGGGTTGACGCACCGCCCTTGTCACGAATTATCCCTCAGCACCGACTGTCAATGGAGCATGGATCGATGACTGAAGCCTTCATCGTTCAACGCGAGATCCAGATCGCGGCCCCGGCTGCAACCGTGTTCGCCTTCCTGACCGACCCGCAGAAGATCGTGAGCTGGATGGGGCTGGAAGCCGCGACCGAGACGCATCCCGGGGGCCTCTACTTCCTCAAGGGGCTCGGCAGCGATGGCAGCCGCGCCGCGCGCGGTGCGTTCCGCGAGGTCGTGCCGGTGCACCGTCTCGCCTACAGCTTCGGCTGGGAGGGCAGCGAGGAGGTGCCGCCGGGATCGAGCCTGATCGAGATCGACCTGATGGAGCGGGACAACGGCACGCTGCTCCGCATGACCCATAGCGGCCTGCCGAACGCCGCGCAGTGCGAGAGCCATGACAAGGGTTGGGCGCACTATATGAGCCGGCTCTCCCACGCGGCCGCCGGTCGGGATCCCGGGCCCGACCACGGTCTCGCCAACCGCCATTGACGTCGCGTCATGTCGGCCATTTCGAGCCGAGGATGATCGAGCAGAAGTTCATCCTGGTGTAGTTCATGTCCTTCAGCGCCAGCACGTCGGCCTTGACGTTGCCGAAGGTCGTCAGCGGCTTCCTGATGGTGCCGGCGGCGAAATGATCGATGATATTCTCCTTGAAGTTCGCCTCGCGCGGATGGTGCGCGCAGACATGGTCGCGGTGCTCGTGCGGGAAATCGTCATAGGCGATGCCGAGCACGTCCATCTCGACGCCGGCGGTGACCAGCGCAATGGTCGGACGCATATGCTCGGGGACACCGGGCGTGGTGTGCAGGGCGATTGAGGTCCAGACATCCTCGATGTCGCGCTCCGGAACGCCATAGCCCTTGAGGAAGTCGCGCGCGGCGTTGGCGCCGTCGACCTCGAAGCGCAGATCGGGGCTCGCATGAGCAGCGGTGAGGCCCATGTCGTGAAACATGGCACCGATATAGAGCAGCTCGGGGTCGAATTTCAGCTTGCGGCGGTTGCCGGTCAGCGCGCCCCAGAAGAACACGCGGCGGCTGTGATTGTAGAGCAGGTCGTCCTCGGTATCGCGCACCAGCTGGGTGGCGGCGCGGGCCATCGCGCTGTCGGGTACGCGGATGCCGGCGATGATCTCGGTCATTTCAAGACGCTCCTCGATATGGCAAGACGACGCCGTGGCGTGCGAACACGCGAGCCCGGCGCTTGTCTCTGCGGTGTGTAGGGATCGCCGGATGGCGCGATCCGTGGGGTGTTTGTCGTCCGTTTTGACCCGATCCCGCAACGATCGCGCGCCGCCGGATCGGGCCAACCAGACGTCGTTTCGCGCCAGCGGGCAGGGAGAAGGTATGGCGGTTCAGAGAGTCGCGATCGCGATACACGAAGGGGTGCAGGCGCTTGATGTCGCGGGTCCCGTCGATGTGTTCGCGGAGACGAACGGCTTTGTGCCGGCGGGCGATGGCTATGAGACCGTGCTGGTCGGGGCCGGCTGCGAACCGCTGCGCGCATCGAACGGCATGAAGATATCGGCCGACCTCAGCTTCGCCGAGGCACAGGAGAGGTTCGATATCCTGCTCGTCGCCGGCGGGCCGGCACTGCCCGACGCCGCGCAGGATCCCGAACTGACACAGTGGCTGCGCGGGGCGCCCGCGCGCGCCAAGCTCTATGGTTCGATCTGCACCGGCGCCTTCGCGCTCGGCCATGCCGGGCTGCTCGACGGCCACAAGGTGACGACGCATTGGCAGAATGCGCAGCGGCTGGCGGCGCGGTTTCCCGCGGCCGAGGTGATCTTCGACCGCATCTACATTCGCGACGGACATCTGATGACCTCGGCCGGCGTGACCGCGGGGATCGATCTCGGGCTCGCGCTGGTCGCCGAGCGGCACGGGCCGCAGGTTGCGGTCGCGGTGGCCAAGAGGCTGGTCGTGGTGGCGCAGCGCCAGGGCGGGCAGTCGCAATTCAGTCCCTATCTGACCGCGCCGGTCGACGAGGATTCGCCGATTGCGCGCGCGCAGGCGCATGTCATGCAGCATGTCGGCGAGCGCCACACGCTGCAGTCGCTGGCGGAGGCCGTCGGCATGAGCGTGCGCAATTTCGGCCGCGCCTTTGCGCAGAAGACCGGTATTACGCCGCACGAATTCGTCGAGCGGGCGCGGGTCGACGCCGCGCGCCGGCTGCTCGAGGGCTCGGACCGCCCGCTGAAGGCGGTTGCGTTCGATTGCGGCTTCGGCTCGGCCGACCGGATGCGCATCGTCTTCACCGAGCGGCTCGGTGTGTCGCCGGCGCAGTACCGCGCGAGTTTTCGCAAATTGTGACGCCGTTCATGACGCCGACGCTTCATCAGGGATAGGATCGACGGCGCCGCCGTTTCCCGCCACACATGTTCTCCCGCGAGGCCGCCATGGACGCGCTCACGCTCTTCATCATCCGTCACGCCGAAAAGCCTGATGATGCCTGGCCGGGGCCCGGCTTCACCGCGGACGGTGTGCCCGATACCGAGTCGCTGGTCCTTCGGGGCTGGCAGCGCGCCGGCGCTTGGGCTGCATTGTTTGGCACCGACCTCGCCAAGGGCGACTATGCCAAACCTGACGCGATCTATGCCGCGACGCCCGGCACCACGCCCAACCGCGGCCCGAGCAGCCGTCCAGCCGAGACGATCTCGGCGCTGGCGGCGCGTCTTGGCGCGACGCCCAACGAAGATTTCGGCAAAGGTCATGAACCGGCGCTGATCAAGGCGCTGCTGGCGCTGAATGGCGTTGTGCTGCTGTGCTGGGAGCACAAGGCAATCATCGCCGACGTCCTTCCGTTGATACCAGTTAGCAGGGGCAAGCCGCCCACCAAATGGGACGCCAGCCGGTTCGACGTCGTGCTGCGCTTCCATCGCGCTAAGGGCGAAGACAAGTTCGCCTTCAAGGAGCTGTTTCCGAGATTGCTGTCGGGCGATTCCGACAAGCCGTTTGACGGCTGAATAGCGTCGCAGCTTGGCCGATCAGTCGAGACCGAGCGCCTTGCGCGATTTCCGCGTGAGCTTTCCGACAATCAGCGCATGCGCCTGGTCGAGATAGGCCTTGAGCTCGGCATCGGGCAGGGAATCGTTCGCCATCAACTGCACCCATTTGGCGCGCGCCAGATACGGCGCCGGCCGCGCCAGGCCCTGCTCGATCAGCAACTCGTAGGCCATGTTCGAGGTCTTGAACATGAAGCCGCCGGTGCTCTCGATGTAGCCGCCGGCCAGCGCGAACATCTTGCCGCCGACCTTGAACACCGACGTGCCTTCCCATTGCACCACCTTGGTGGCGGCGGGCAGGCGCAGGCAATGAGCTTCGAAGGTCTTGGGGCGCATGAGTCGGAGGGCTGGAAGGCGTTCAAAGGCTTAGGCCAGCCGCATGAAGGTCCACAAGCCCTGGACTGAGCCCGGCCAGCCCTTAGTCGGCACCAGCCGCCGCTTCATCCCGACGTCTCACGAAAACGTGGGTTGCCGTCGTTCTGTCTGTAGGTATATCGTAAGACATGTCTTTAGTAAAGAATGAGCAATGAGAAAATCGATGTTTCATGACCGGGACGATGACGGCTTCCGGTTTGGGTTCTTCACGATGGGGCGGCATGGCCGAGGCGGCCATCGCTTTGGCCGCGGCGGCCATGGCTTCTTCGGGCGGGGTGGCGGTGGCGATTTTCCGGGATCGCGGCGGCTCTCGTCGCAGGACCTGCAACTCGTGATCCTGGCGCTGCTCGGCGAGCAGCCGGCGCACGGCTATGAGCTGATCAAGCGGATCGAGGAGCGGTCGGACGGCTTCTACAGCCCGAGCCCGGGCGTGATCTATCCGGCGCTGACATTCCTCGAGGAGATCGGCCATGCCAGCGTCACCCAGGACGCGGTGCGCAAGCTCTACAGCATCACCGAGCAGGGCAGGGCGCATCTCGGCGAGAACCGCACGACTGCGGATACCATTCTCGAGGCGCTGTCGCGGATCGGCCGCCGCATGGAGGAGGTGCGCGAAGCCTTCGCCGGCGTGAGCGATCTCGATGGCGAAGCGTCCGACGAGGTGCACCGCGCCCGTCACGCGCTGAAGAGCGCACTGCGCCAGAAGCGCGGCTGCGATGCCGCCGAGGCGCGGCGGATCGCAAAGATCCTCGACCGCGCGGCCGCTGAGATCCTGCAGCAATGACGCAGTCGCAAAGGAGACCCTTCATGTACAACGCCGAACCGCACAGCGCGATCCGTGATGCGCGCGTCACGGCCGTCATCGACCGCCTGCAGGCCACCCGCCGGGCGCCGGTGCGCGGCACCCCGATGCGGAGCGGCAGCCGCGACCCGCACGACTATGCCGAGCAGGGATTCTCGATCCACCCGGAGCAGGGCGAGCTGATCTATCTGTTGTGCCGCGGCCTGCGCGCCCAGCGCGTCGCCGAGTTCGCGACCTCCGTCGGAATGTCGACGCTCTATTTCGCCGCCGCGATGCGCGACAATGGCGGCGGCACCGTGATCGGATCGGAGATCGTGCCGGCCAAGGTCGCAGCGGCGAAGCGCAATCTCGCGGAGGCCGGCCTTGCCGATTTCGCCGACATCCGCGAGGGCGATGCGCGCAAGACGCTGCGCGATCTCGGCGGTCCCGTCGACTTCATCCTGATCGACGGCTGGCCGGGCGACAAGGGGCCGACGCTGGCGCGCCAGGTGATCGAGATCGTCGCGCCGCAGCTTCGCGTCGGCGGCTATGTCATGAACGACAATGCCGAGGCGGATTTCCTGGAGTTCGTGCGCGATCCCAACAACGGCTTCGTCTCGATCACGCTGCCGCTCAAGGGTGGCACCGAGCTCTGCCTGAAGGTGGCGTAGCGGGGGTTCACCTGCTGGCGTGATTGTGAGCCGCAACCACACCATGCCATGCTGGATTTTGCCGGGGCTTCTTGCTCTGTTCGAGGAAAATCAGGAGCGAAGCGCCGCATGTCCGAAGCCCCGCCGATTCATCCACTCGATCGCCCAATCTGGAGCGCGCTGACCACGAGACAACGCGAGCTGGCGGAAGGCGGCGCCGACGCCCGCCGCTTTCCGGTCGCGATCGCACCCTTCGCCGACATGGTCGACATCTCGCCGAAGAGCTTTGCCGCGCTCGGCGCGCTGCTGTCGGGACCTGATCGCGGTGCTGTTCACGCCTGATCCTGTCCAAGTGCCGCCGGAGTTCAAGGTACTGCTGGCCGAGACCGGCGAGCAGATGATCGGTGTGCCCGCTGACCATTCTGTGCCCGGCGTCGAGATCGTCACGCTCGGCGCTGCCGACGTTCTTGCGATGATGGCGTTGACGGAGCTGACAAAGCCCGGACCGTTCAGTGCGCGGACGCATGAGCTCGGCAGTTTTTTCGGCATCCGCGTTGGCGGCGAGCTGGTCGCGATGACCGGCGAGCGGATGAAGCCGGGGAACTACACCGAGATGACCGCCGTCTGCGTGCATCCCGAGCATCGCGGCCGCGGCTATGCGCAGGCGCTGCTGTCGGCGGTCGCCCGCCACATCGTGGCGCGCGGCGAAGTTCCATTCCTGCACGTCTTCACCAGCAACGTCCCGGCGATCGCGCTCTATCGCCGCCAGGGCATGGAGATCCGCCGCCGCCTGCACATCACCGCGTTGCAGAAACAGGGATAGGGATGCTCGGTAAAGCGGGTTGAGGGAAATCCCTCATTCCTCGTCGCCGATCTCGTGCTTACCTTTGCCGGATCGCAACACGATGAAAGAGGATATCTCGATGTCCGAGCAATCCCAGGACAAGCGTCCCGTAGCCGATCCGGCGGAGAACAATGCTTTCTTTCCGTCGCCTTATTCACTTGGGCAGTTTACCTCGGCCAGGTCGGATCTCTCCGGCGCGGACTATCCCAACGCCTACAGGGGTGGCCGCTGGAAAATTCTGATGATCGCCGCGGACGAGCGCTATCTGCTGTTGCAGAACGGCACGATGTTCTCGACCGGCAACCATCCCGTCGAGACCTTGTTGCCGATGTATCACCTCGACAAGGCGGGCTTCGAATTCGACATCGCGACCGTGTCGGGCAATCCGGTCAAATTCGAGCTCTGGGCGTTTCCGAAGGAGGACGATGCGGTCAAGAGCATCTACCAGAAATATCTCGCCAGGCTGAAGCAGCCGCTGAAGCTCTCCGACGTGATCGAAAACAAGCTCGGCAAGGAGTCCGACTATATCGCGGTGTTCATCCCGGGCGGCCATGGTGCACTGATCGGCTTGCCTGAAAGCACCGACGTGAAGGCCGCCCTGAAATGGGCGCTCGACAACGACAAGCACATCATCTCGCTCTGTCATGGCCCGGCGGCGCTGCTGGCGTCCGCGGTCGGCGAAGCCAAGGGCGACTATCCCTTCAAGGGCTACAAGATCTGTGCATTTCCCGACGCCATCGATCGGACCACGCCCGATATCGGCTACATGCCGGGCGCGCTCACATGGGCTTTCGGCGAACAGTTGCAGGCGCTCGGCGTCGAGATCCTGAACAAGGACATCACCGGCAAGACCCATCAGGATCGCAAGCTGATCACCGGTGACAGCCCGTTCGCCGCCAACAATGTCGGCAAGGCCGCCGCAAAGGCCCTGCTCGATACGCTGGGCGGGCGCTGAGCGATCGGCGGCTCAACCTGCGGGCGCGGCGAACCCCGCCGCGCCGGCCGGTGCGCGCCTTGCAGGCGGACCTCGCTTGAGGGAAAATCCTCAACGCGCCGGGCCGCGCGCGAGCGGCCTTCCGCAAGACACGATGGCACCGCATGGACCGCTACATCGAAGCCGTGGTTGCGATCGAGGGCAGCGAGAGCTTGCCCGCGATCCAGGCGGCGGTGCGGTCTGCGAGCGTGCCGCTCGGCTACGATCGGTTCGTGATGTTCTCGGCATCGCCGGCACGTGAGGATCTGGTTGACCGGATCTACTGGGTCGAAGGCGACTGGTTCGGCACAGGCGTGACCGTCGATGCCGAAACCTATGTCCGGCATTGCCCGGTGACGCGCAATTTCCTCAGCGTGGACGAGGCGTTTTTCTGGACCAAGGTGATGTCGGCGCGCGGTGAGAAGTACCGCGTGGTGCGCACGCCGCGCGGGCCCGGTTTCCATGGACTGCAGGTTCCGGTGTTCGGGCGCACCGGCCTTGAAGGCGCGATGAGCTTCGCCGGGACGCGGATCGATGCGTCGCCGCGGACCCGTGCGGCGCTGACGATGATCGGCGCCGCGGCCTTCCGCGCCGCTCGCGGACTGATGGAAGCGCACGAGCCGAACGGTGCGTCGAGCCTGTCGCCGCGGGAACGCGAGGTGTTGCGCTGGATCTCCGCCGGACGGCGCCAGGCCGACATCGCGGCATCGCTCGGCCTGTCCGAACGCACGGTCGAGAACCATTTGCGGCGCGCGCGGCTTCGGCTCGGCGTCGCCACGACAGCGCAAGCCATCCGGCTCGCGATCCGCAGCGGCGAGATCGAGGACTGAGGCGCTTGCGGACGGCCGCCGCAGGGCCGGGGAAGCGATCGTTGCGGCTCAGTGTTTCTGCGCCGTCTTCGCCCTGGTCTTCGGCGTATGCATGCCCGCAGCGATCCGGGTCAATGCATCGGCAAATGCACGTGCCGCAGGTCCCAGCGGTTCATCGAGCCGGTGGGCGAGATAGGCCTCCATCGCAAGCGCGGCGTTGCGGCCGAGCGCGCCGGTTTCGACCCGCACAAGGCGGCGCTCCTTCAGGTCGCGCGCCACCTGCCAGAGCGGCAGCCGGCCCCAGCCGAGCCCGGCCAGGATCATGGCGTGCTTGGTGTCCTGATTGCTGACTCTGCAAATCTGCGGCGAGAGCACGCCGAAGCTGCGGCCTTCCGACAGTGGGGTCGGATCCGACAGCACGATCTGCAGATGATCGGCGAGATCAGCCACACTCTTGCGGCCGCGGCGGCCGAGTGGATGGCTTGCGGAGGCGACGGCGACAATCTGCACCGCGCAGATCGCATCGAGCGCGAGGCGGGGATCGCGAAAATCCTCGCCGACCGTGACCGCGAGCGCGCTGCGCCGTTCGGTCAAGCCGGTGATCGGACCGCCCATCGGTTCGACCGCGAGCCGCACGCTGACGGACGGATAGGCCGCCCGCATTTCCGTCAGCGCCGCGCCGACCGCGGCGATCGGAAACAGCGTATCGACGACGAGCGAGAGTTCCGATTCCACCCCGTCGCCCAGGCCGCGCGCCCGCGCCCGCATCGCGTCGACACGAAGCAGCAGGTCGCGCGCGTTGCCCAGCAGCGCCTTGCCCTCGGCCGTCAGCGCCGGGCGATGGCTGGAGCGGTCGAACAGCGTGAGGCCGAGCTCGGCCTCGAGGTTGGCGATGGCATGGCTGACCGCGGATTGCACCCGCGCCAGCTTGGCCGCGGCGGCGCGAAAGCTGCCGCTCTCGGCGATGGCGACAAAGGTGCGAATCTGATCGAGCGTGAGGTTATCGAGCATGATCTATGAAATCGATCAATCGGATGCAAAACATATCACTCCTGTCGATGGTCGTGAAACGCTATCTGTGTGTCGTGAGCCAGGGGCGGAGTGGACGCATGACGATCGAGACGGCCGTGATGCAGCAGAGCGAGGCGAAGCGATGGGCGACGGTCGCCGTCGTGATCGGTTGCGGTATTGGCGCGGCGCTGCAGGTCGGCAAGGTTCCGATCGCCGCATCGATGCTGCAACAGAGCCTCGGCATCGACCTTGCCGCGGTCGGAACGATCGTCGGCATCTTTGCGGTCCTGGGGCTTGTCGGCAGCGTCCCGGCGGGCGTGGTGATTGCCGCGGTTGGCGCGCGCAGGGTGCTGCTGTGCGGCCTCGCAGCCATCACGCTGGGGGCGGCCTCGGGCGCGCTCGCGCCACAGCTCGCTGTGCTATTGGCATCGCGTCTGCTGGAGGGGCTCGGCTTCCTGCTGGTGATGGTCGCGGCTCCTGCATTGCTCGATCGTGTCGTCGATGTCAGCGCACGCGATGTCACCATGGCGGTGTGGAGCTGCGTGATGCCGTTCGGGATCGCGCTTGCGCTGGTCGCCGGCCCGATCTTCGATGGCTGGCGCACGATCTGGTGGGCCAGTGCTGCCTTTGTCGCCCTGCTATTCGTGCTCGCCGGCGTCGTTGTGCCTGAAGTGGCATCGCGGACAGGCCCGACGCGGAGCGGTCTGATGCAGGAAGGTACCGCGCTGGCGCGGCGACGCACCCCGGCGCTTCTGATGGTGCTGTTTGCGCTCTACAGCCTGATGTTCTTTGCATTGTTCAGCTTCCTGCCGATCCTGCTGACCGAGCGGCTCGGCGTGTCCAGCCAAGGCGCCGGCGCGCTCAGTGCGTTGGCGGCGGCCGGCAACGTCGTCGGCAATCTCGCCGCCGGTTATCTGCTTGCGCGCGGCGTCAGCCGCAACCTGCTGATCGCCGTGGCGGCATTCGCGATGGGCGCGTCCGCGCTCGGCATCTTCCTGCCGGCGCTCGGCGGGTGGGGCGCATTCTGGCTGTGCCTGCTGTTCTCCGCGATCGGCGGTCTGATCCCGGCGACGTTGCTTGCAACCGCACCCGCTGCGGCGCGATCGGCGGCGATGGTGCCGGTGATGATGGGCCTGTTGATGACGGGCAGCAATTTCGGCCAGGTCACCGGTCCGATCGCGGTCGGCGCCGTGGTCTCGGCATCGGGCTGGGGCGCGGCCTGCGTCATGGTGGTGGCCGCGGCGATCCTTGCCGGCCTCGCGGCATGGATGCTGGCGCGCGGCGATCACGACAGCGTAAGCGAGGCGACGGACCCGGCTTGACGCCGCGCCCGCAGGAGCCGAAGGAGTGAAGGTCTCTCACGCCAACGACAACAGGAACCTTCATGACACGCGTGCGCTGTATTACCGAAATGGGCATGGGCGTCGACGTCCACGGCCGCGACGCCACCAAGGCCGCCAAGCGGGCCGTCTCGGATGCCATCCGCCACTCCAGCCTCGGCTTCTTCCGCATGCTCGGCAAGACCGCCAACGACATGTTCGTCGACGTCACGATCGCCGTGCCGAATCCCGAGGACGTCGATACCGCAGCGGTCGCGAAGGAATTGCCCTATGGCACCAAGACCGTGAAGGCGATCGCGGGCGGGCTCGAGATTCCGTCCGATCTCGGCAACGACCCGATCCTGATCGCGAACGCCGCCGTCATCGTCAGCTTCGACGACGGCAAGTGACCGAAGCGCGTCAGGCGACCGGCATACGTGCGCTATTCGCCGCCTCTGAAATAGTCGGGCTTGCCGGTCGTCCACGTCTCGCCCCAATGCTGGCCGCCGCCGTCGACGGTCAGCGTCTCGCCGGTGATGAACTTGCCGGAGGGCGCGGCGAGGTAGACGGCTGCCTCCGCAATGTCCCAGGGCGTGCCCGGGCGCATCATCGGATTGGAGCGCGGATAGGTCGCGCGCGCCGCTTCGCTGTAAACGTTCCAGCCCTCGGTCTCGATCGCGCCGGGCGCGATGCAGTTGATGCGGATGTTCAGCGGCGCCCATTCGACCGCGAGCGCGCGCGACAGGCCGATCACACCGGAGCGTGCCGCGATCGAGTGCGCAATGCCGTAGAGGCCGTGCGTCGTGACCACGACGATATTGACGATGCTGCCGGGATGCTTGCGGTCGCGCCAGCGCTGCGCCGCGGCCTGCATCATGTACCAGGTGCCGTTGAGGTTGGTGTTGATGACCGCATTCCAGCCCTTGATCGAGACGTCGATCGCGGGTTGCGGGAACTGGCCGCCGGCGCTGTTGACGAGATGATCGACACGGCCATGCTCGGTCCACAGCGCCTCGAACATCGCGTTGACTGCATCCGGATCCTTGATGTCGGCGACATGCGCGGACGCCTTGAGCCCGCGATGGCCGAGATGATCGACCAGTGCGTCGAGCCTGTCGGCATTGCGGCCGGCGACCACGACATGCGCGCCGAGCCGGGCGAACAGCCATGCGATGGCGCGGCCGATGCCGCCGGCGCCGCCGGATACCACGACCACCCGACCGGCGAGCGCATCGGCCGCGAACACGGTCGGTTGCGTTGCGAGTTCATCGTCGGAGAGGCCGAGCGTTGTGCCTGTTGTTGCGCCTGTCTGTTGATCGTTCATGGCCGGTTGCAGACCTTGCGGCTTCCACTGAGCTCCGTACATTAGCCATCCAACAACAACCCTGCAAAGAATGTCGACATGACCGACTTGTCCGCCTTTTCCATCACAAAACGCTGGCCCGCCCAGCATCCGGACCGCCTGCAGCTCTATTCGCTGCCGACGC
Source organism: Bradyrhizobium sp. BR2003 (assembly GCF_009720285.1). Lineage (NCBI taxonomy): Bacteria > Pseudomonadati > Pseudomonadota > Alphaproteobacteria > Hyphomicrobiales > Nitrobacteraceae > Bradyrhizobium > Bradyrhizobium sp. BR2003. The sequence goes on along the minus strand of NZ_SMYJ01000014.1, from coordinate 151,397 downwards.
CGAACGGCGTGAAGGTCTCGATCATGCTGGAGGAGATCGGGCTGCCCTACGAGGTTCATCTCGTCGACTTCAACAAGGAAGACCAGAAGACGCCGGAGTTCCTGTCGCTCAACCCGAACGGCAAGATCCCGGCGATCCTCGATCCCAACGGTCCGGGCGGCAAGCCGCTGCCATTGTTCGAATCCGGCGCCATCCTGCAATATCTCGCCGACAAGACCGGCAAGCTGTTGCCGGTGGACGTCGCGCGCCGCTACCAGGCCGTCCAGTGGGTGTATTTCCAGATGGGCGGCATCGGACCGATGTTCGGCCAGGTCGGGTTCTTCCACAAATTCGCCGGCAAGGATTACGAGGACAAGCGGCCGCTGCAGCGCTACGTCGCCGAGTCCAGGCGCCTGCTCGGCGTGATGGAGACGCATCTCGCCGGACGGCAGTGGTTCATGGACGATGACTACAGCATCGCCGACATCTCGATGCTCGGCTGGGTGCGCAACCTGATCGGCTTCTACGGCGCGCGCGGGCTCGTCGAATTCGACCAGTTCACGCAGGTCGCCGCCTGGCTGGAGCGCGGTCTCAAGCGGCCGGCGGTGGAGCGCGGATTGAATATTCCGAAGCGTCCCTAACGCACCGACGTCAGCAGCTCATAGACGACCGGATTGTCGGCACAGGCGGCAAAGCCACACTCGAGCGGGGTGGAGAGCACATTCAGTGCCGTCAGCCCGACCACCAGCCACACCGCGCCTTGCGCGAACCTGCCGGGTGAGCTGTCCGGCGCCGCGCGGTGCTCGAACTGGCGGTCGAACAGCAGCATCGCCGCGAGCAGCACGATCGCGGCGATGAAGCCGATCAGCGCCCACGTATAATAGTGATAGCCGAGCAGCGCCGAACCGTAACCGGCATCGCCGGGGAGGATGTGCAGCAGCACCTGCCGGGTCGAGACCGTGGCGCCGAGCACGGCCGTCAGCAGCGACAACGCATAATGGCTCGGCCGCGGCCCGAAGCGGATATTGAGGATCGGCCCGATCGCCAGCAGGGCGAACGGGATGCGCTGCAACAGGCAGAGCGGGCAGGGCAGTTCGTGGAGCAGCAGCTGCGCGGCAAAGGCGGCGGCCAGTACCAGCGCCAGCCCATAGAGCGCGACGGCATTGAGGGTGACGGCCTGCGTGTCGTTCATGGCCGGCCTCAGAACGACAAGGTGAGACGGTCGGTGGCGTGGTGCAGCAAGGTCGCGACGCAGGCGATCAGGATCACCGCGAACAGGCCGATCGTGACGGAACGCGGGCCACGCCAGGCCACCAGCATGGCGATGGTGATGGCGAGAAACAATGCCGCGAATTCCATTCTCAGCCTCCCGATGCGAGCCGGCCGCAGTCTATGACAGATTCGTGTGCGCTCGCGACGGCGCGAATCGGTATTGTCGCTTGCGCGCGGCTCCGCCAAGATGGCATCACCAGTCGAGCTCATCCTAGCCGGGGCACCTCATGACCACAGCCGCGATCAAGCCCGTTGCCCGTCCCCATCATCAGCCCTGGTACAAGATCCTCTACGTTCAGGTGCTGATCGCGATCGTGGCAGGTGTCCTGATCGGATATTTCTATCCGAATCTCGGCAAGGAATTGAAGCCGCTGGGCGACGGCTTCATCGCCCTGATCAAGATGATGATCGCGCCAGTCATCTTCTGCACCGTGGTGCACGGCATCTCCTCGATGGGCGACCTCAAGCGCGTCGGCCGGGTCGGGTTGAAGACGCTGATCTATTTCGAGGCGGTGTCGACGGTGGCGCTTGCGGTCGGTCTTCTGGTCGGCGAGCTGCTGCAGCCCGGCCATGGCTTCAATATCGATCCTTCCACGATCGATCCGAAATCGGTCTCCAACTACGTCACGCAGGCCAAGGAGCAGGGCATCGTGGCCCATCTGATGGCGATCATTCCGGACAGCTATCTCGGCGCGGTCGCGCGCGGCGACCTGTTGCAGGTGCTGCTGATCTCGATTCTCTCGGGCTTCGCCATCGCTCTCATGGGCAAGGCCGGCGAGCCGATTGCGTCCGCGATCGACACGGCCGCGAAGATGTTCTTCGGCATCATCCGGATCATCGTCCGCGTCGCGCCGCTCGGCGCATTCGGCGCGATGGCCTTCACGGTCGGCGCCTACGGCCTCGGCTCGCTGCTGAATCTGGCGGCGCTGATCGCGACCTTCTATCTCACCAGCATCCTGTTCGTGCTGATCGTGCTGGGCGCCATCGCACGGCTCGCCGGCTTCTCGATCATCCGCTTCATCGCCTATATCAAGGACGAGCTCCTGATCGTGCTGGGCACGTCGTCGTCGGAGACGGTGCTGCCGCAGATGATCCAGAAGATGGAGCATCTCGGCGCCTCGCGCTCGGTGGTCGGCCTCGTGGTGCCGACCGGCTACAGCTTCAATCTCGACGGCACCAACATCTACATGACGCTGGCGACGCTGTTCCTGGCACAGGCCACCAACACGCATCTGACGATCTGGCAGGAGCTCGGCATTCTGGGCATCGCCATGATCACCTCGAAGGGCGCTTCCGGCGTCACCGGCGCCGGCTTCATCACGCTCGCAGCGACGCTGTCGATCGTGCCAGATATTCCGATCCAGTCGATCGCGATCCTGGTCGGCATCGACAAGTTCATGAGCGAGTGCCGCGCGCTGACCAACCTGATCGGCAACGGCGTCGCCTGCGTCGTGATCAGTCTGTCGGAAGGCGAGCTCGACAAGCAGGCGCTGCACGAGACCATGGCGCATCCGCTCGAGCTTGGCGAAGCGCTGGAACCGGGCGGGAAGGGCTAGAGCAATGTGAAGTCAGGGGGCCGCCGCAGGGCGGCGCTGCCAAAATATCGAAAACAACCCCATGCAAAGGAGCCGGCGGCAGCCGGCGTTCGATCAAGCAACTTGACACGTCGGGCAACTCAGGGATATTCTTCTAATATTCCGAAATTGCGCATCCATCGTCCCAATGCTGTCGCAGATGGCATTTGCGGGCCTCTGCAACTGACGCTTCCACGTCGCAGGCGGGAGAGGGAAGGCACCTTGTTCGCGGCCGCAGCTGAGGTCGTCGACCCGTGAAGTGGGATGGGCCTGCACCGCAGGATGACGAATATGCGCCAAGCCTTGAGTGCATCATGCGCCATCGCCAGACTGTTGCGCGACCGGCTTACCTCTGCGAGTTCGTACATCCAGCCCGATCCAGGAGCGCTCAACCATGCTCACCGTCTATGGCGAAGGTCGCGGCTTCCGCGTCGTTTGGCTGCTCGAGGAACTGGGATTGGCTTATCGGCTGCGCCCGGTCGATCTGCTCGCAGCCGAGAAGGATCGCGATTTCCTCGCCATCAACCCTGCCGGCTTCATTCCCGTACTGCAGGACGGCGAGACGATCATGGTCGAATCGATCGCGATCCTCGAGTACCTGCTCGCGCGCCACGGCTCAGGCGCGCTTGCCGTCGCCCCTGATGATCCCGCCTTCGCTTCCTATCTGCAATTTCTCCATTTGGGCGAGGCCGGGCTCGCCGGGCCGATGAACGCCGTCATCGTCGGTCGCCAACTGGCGCCCGCAGCCGAGCGAGATGCCCGGGTTACCTGCTGGGCTATCGAGACCTTCGAGGGCCGGCTGGGGTTGGTTATCCGCCGCCTCGCGGACTGCCCCTATCTCGCCGGCGACCGATTCACTGCTGCCGATATCTCGGTGAGCTACGCCCTCCTGCTCGGCCTGCGAACCGGCAACTACGTCCCCGGTCCGACCGAGCGGGACTATCTCGCCCGCACGACGGCACGCCCCGCCTACCTCCGAGCGATGGAAAGCTGCCAGGCCACCAAGGCCTGGGCGGCGAGATCACCGGGATTGTAGTGCCCGAACTGAGTCTCGACGTTCTTTCCGACGTTAAGGTGATGGAGTTCGCGCCAACTGCAATGCAGCCTCAACGCCGCCATCCAAGATCTTCTGCGCTTCGTTAGCGTCGGGCACGGCCCGCGCAAACTGCAGGGTGCCCACCATGAGCCCGAAGATGGCCGTCGCGCGCCGGTGTTTTTCTACAGAATCTGTGCCGGAAAGTAGCGCGGCCAAAGTCGCAACGTACCTTCGCAGTGCCTTCTCGTAGTCTTGCCTGATGGACAGGGGCTGGCGCGCGATTTCGGGAAGCAACGCCGCGGAGGGGCAACCGTCCGCAGGGGTTTCGAGGTGAGCGCGGTTCAGGTATCCACGAACCGCGCCTTCAAGGTCGAGGCCATTGAGCCGATCTTCATCAAGGCGATGCTGCTGACCGCCCAGTGCCAAAGCCAGCGCCTCGCGAACAAGCACCTCCTTCGACTGGAAGTGCGGAGAGAAAGCCCCTTTGGTCAGGCCGGCCTCGCCCATAATCGCCGCAACCCCTGTCGCGGAGATGCCGTGCCGGCGCATGCACTTCGATGCCACATCGACAATGTGCCGTCTTGTCGACAACTTGTGACCTTTCTCGAAACGCATCTCCTCCCAACTCCACTAATGACGCGCAGCTACCATAGGGCACGACGCTAGATTGCGGTCGCCTTGGCGCCCAAAACGCCTTCGATCTTGTGGGCAAGGACCAAAAGCGTCTGGTCGCTACCTATCGAAGCGTCAAGTTCAAGGCCAAGCGGTAGCCCAGCGCGAGAGCGGCCGACGGGAAGACTGATACCCGGCAGCCCCACGCTGCTCGCCGACACGGTGTGGTTCGCCAAGGCGAGGTAGCTGACGTCCTGTCCCGCAACACGGACGGTCGCCTGTTCTTCGATCAGGGGCGCGGGGCATGGTGTGGTTGGTTGCAGAATGACCTGCGCTCCGTCAGTGACGAACGCCCTGTCGAGACGGCGCTGGATTTCAGGCCGGCTCACGTTGAGCGCAGTCTGATAGGCCTTTGCTGAGACAGCGCCTGCGCCGCCGGGCAGGACGATGTGCCCCCATGCTTGCCGAAGTTGGGGCTTAAGCCCGTCGTAGATCGCCTCGAACGTGATCGGAATGTCGTGACGACGAAGGAAATCCGAAATCGCGCCCATCGTCTCGTGAGCGAAGATGCCCCATGTCGCAGCTTGGATGAGAGCGTTGAAATCGTCACCAAGGTCGACCTCAATAACCTCGGCGCCGGCGTCCCGTAGCTGCCGAACCGCCTCGCGGAACCGGATCTCGACCTCCGAGTCCACCAGATCGAGGAATTGCCGGGGCGCGAAGGCCAGTCGAGCTCCTTTCAGATCGTTGCCGTCGTCGGAGGACTCGGCAGTTTGTTCACCCGTCACGACCTGATCCAACAAGATGCAGTCCTCGACGCTTCGGGCGAATGCACCCGTCGTGTCGAGCGTATGGGAGATCGGAGCAACGCCGTTGCGCGGCCAACGTCCGGTCGTTGGCTTGAATCCCACGACCCCACAGAAGGATGCGGGCACCCGGATCGACCCGACGGTATCACCGCCCAACGACGCGGGAACGAGGCCTGCGGCGACAGACGCGGCGGAGCCGCTTGAGGAGCCGCCCGCAACGCGATCTCTTGCGTGCGGATTCCTCACTTGGCCGTAACGTGCGTTGTGACCGGTCAAGCCGTAAGACATCTCGACGAGGTTGTTCTTCCCGAAGACCAAGGCACCCGCACCCTTGATGGCGCGGACAGCGTCCGCATCCTCGCGCGGCACGAAGCGAGCAAGGCTATCGAGACCTAGGCTCGTAGGCAGCCCTTTCGTCAGATAACTGTCTTTCACCCCGAGCGGGACACCGAGTAGCGGAGCCGCCGATCCGGCAGCCCGTGCCTTGTCCGCATCTCTTGCGGCCGCCAACACGGCCGCCTCGTCGATGGTGATGAAGCTGTTGAGTTCGGCAAGCGTCCGGGCGCGAAGCAGCAGCGCCGCTGTGTACGCTTCGGATGTGATATGGCCTTCACGAATGGCTGCTGCAGCCGCTGCTAGTCCCAGCGACGAAGGATCCACTAATTCTCGTGGTTCGCTACGACCTGAAACGGTGCTGGTGTCGTCCATGAAGTCCTCGCAAAGAGCCTGTTGCGGCATTCCGCAGCCGCTCAACAGCGGTTCAGCTCGATGCCATTACGATCATAATATTAAATTACGATCGTAATTCAATAGAGGTGTCTGCGTTCTCTGGACACATGAGCGTGAGGTGTTGACCGGGTGGTGAGCCGTCAATCATCGGGAGAAGACGTCCGCTTTGGGTCAAACTGGCAGAACCCAACGTCAGCATAATGCGTCTGCTTTCGGGCCCGACCGCCCCCGTCGACGCTGACCATCACGCCGAAGCTGCCAGGCAGGTCGCGCGGCGTACCACGGGTGAATGGTCGTCGCGCCCTCCGGGCGGCGTCAGTCCGGGACGCCGGCCGCCTTGAGCGTCTCACGATAGGTTGCGGACATCTCCTCCACCGGAAACGGAATCCGCGACAGGAATCCGGAGATCGTGAACTCCGGGTCCACCTTGAGCAGCTCGCGCGCGATCTGGGCCGCGCGTGCGTTGTCGCCGGTCTTCACCAGCGCGACGATCAGCACGCGCAGCGCCACCGCGAAGCGGCGGTTCTGCGCCAGCGCCTTGTCGGCCCACATCACCGCCTCAGGGAAATTCCGGTCGAGCACCGCGCAGATCGCCAGCGCCGCGGCGGCGAACCAGCCGCGCGGGTCGCGCGGGTTCAACCGTTGCGCGCGCTCGATCATGGCACGGCCGGCTTGCTGATTGCCGCGCATCGCCTCGATCCAGCCGCCGAGCACCAGCGCCATCGCCGAGTTCGGGTTGATTGCCAGCGAGCGCTCGAACAGGTCGCGCGCGGGCTCGATCTCGTCGGCCATGTTCCAGATCGCGAACGCCGCCATCCACAACACCTGCGGATCACCAGGCGCGAGCTCGACCGCGCGCCAGGCCTGCGCGACCGCGCGTTCGCGGTAAGCATCGTTCGGCTTCAGCCAGCCCTGGACATGGCGCATCGCATGACAATAGGCGGAGGCCGCCAGCGCCGGCGCGTAGGACGGGTCGAGCGCCAGCGCCTGGTCGAGGCAGTCGAGCGCCGCTTCCATGCTCTCGGGCGTGAACTCGTAACGCAGGCTGTAGGCGCGCAGCAGCAGGTCGTAGGCGTCGAGCCTGTCCGGCGGCGCGGCGCGTACCCGCTCGGCCTCCGCGACGAGCAAGGTCGGCTCGATGGCGCCGACCACGTTCTCGGTGATGCGGTCCTGCAGGTCGAACACGTCGGTGGCCGCGCCGTCGAAGCGGTCGGCCCACAGATGCGCGCCGGAAGTGGCGTCGATCAGCTGTCCGGTGATGCGCAGCCGATCGCCGCCGCGGCGGACGCTGCCCTCGAGCACATAGCCGACGCCGAGATCGCGCCCGACCTGGCGGATGTCGACCGCCTTGCCCTTGTAGGTGAAGGCGGAGTTGCGCGCGATCACGGTGAGACGGCTGCAACGCGCGAGCGCGGTGGTGATGTCCTCGGCGATGCCGTCGGCGAAATAATCCTGCTCGGGATCGCCGCTCATATTGGTGAAGGGCAGCACCGCGATCGACGGGCCCTCGCTCGGCCGCGGCGGGCCGGCACTGTCTGCAACCGGACGATCGTGCGCGGTGTCCTCCCTGACATCGCCGACAAAGCGGAGACCCTTGCGGGGCAGGGTGCGGATCAGCCGCTGCTCCTCGCCATTGTCGCCGATCGCGGTCCGCGCGGCGTTGATCCGGCTGCTCAGCGTCGCTTCCGAGACGATCCGGCCGTGCCAGACGGCGGCCAGCACCTCATCGCGGCTGACCACCCGATCACGGGCGCGGATCAGGAACTCGATGAGGTCGAAGACCTGCGGCTCGACGGCTAGCAGGGCATCGCCACGGCGCAGTTCGCGGCGCTCGGAATCGAGGGTCAAGTCGTTGAAATGGTAAGTCAAATTCGATAGTCCGGCGGCCGGCGGCTGAATGCGGGGCGGAACCTAGAGCCTTTTCCGTTTCGATGGAATCGGAACGGAGCTCTAGATTCTTATTTTGACGCGTTTTCTTCACGCGAACCGGTGTCCACTTCGCTTGAAAACGCTCTAGCACAGGCGGCCCGGAGCCAAAATCACGACGGTCTGAAGGACAAGTCCACGTCCTCTGAAAGCGGACGGGGGCGGTCTCTGCAATAGTCCATCCCGACACCAGACGCAGGAGATCGCCATGTCCCAATCCATCAATCAGCAACGCCGCCGCTTCCTCGGCATCGCCGGCGGGATCCTTGCCGCTTCCAGGCTCGGCTTCATCGGTTCGGCTCAGGCCCAGTCCAAGCCGGCACTGCCCGCGATCAAGGCCGGCGCCCACACCTCGATCGGTCCCGTCAAGCAGATCAATGCCGGCGTGCTCGATACCGGCTATGTCGAGATGGGGCCTGCGTCCGGTCCCGCGGTGATCCTGCTGCACGGCTGGCCCTACGACATCCACAGCTATGCCGACGTCGCGCCGGCGCTGGCCGAGGCCGGCTACCGCGTGATCGTGCCGCATCTGCGCGGCTATGGCACCACGCGCTTCCTCTCCGGCGACACCATGCGCAGCGGCCAGCCGGTCGCGGTCTCAGCCGACATCATCGCGCTGATGGACGCGCTGAAGATCGAGAAGGCTGTGCTCGGCGGCTATGATTGGGGCGCGCGCACCGCCAACATCATGGCGGTGCTCTGGCCCGAGCGCTGCAAGGCCATGGTCTCGGTGAGCGGCTACCTGATCGGCAGCCAGGCCGCTGGCAAGATGCCGCTGCCGCCGAAGGCCGAGCTGCAATGGTGGTACCAGTTCTATTTCGCGACCGAGCGCGGCCGTGAGGGCTATGCCAAGAACCGGCACGATTTCAACAAGCTGATCTGGCAGCTGGCGTCGCCGCAGTGGAAGTTCGACGACGCCACCTACGACCGCAGCGCGGCCGCGTTCGAAAACCCTGATCATGTCGATATCGTGATCCACAATTATCGCTGGCGGCTCGGGCTCGCCGAGGGCGAGGCGAAGTACGATGCGTTCGAGAAGACGCTGGCCCAGGCGCCGGTCATCGCGATCCCGACCATCACGATGGAGGGCGATGCCAACGGCGCGCCGCATCCGGAGCCCGCGGCCTACGCCAAGAAGTTCTCCGGGCATTACGAGCATCGCCAGCTGCCCGGCGGCATCGGCCACAATCTGCCGCAGGAAGCGCCGGAGGCCTTCACCCAGGCCATCATCGACGTCAGCAAGGTCTAGAGCGTTTTCGAGCGAAGTGGATACCGGTTCGCGTGAAGAAAACGCGTCAAACAAGAATCGAGAGCGCGGATCAGGGATCATGAGACAGGTTGTGAAATGGGCAGCTGCCGCGATCGCGGCAGCCTGCATCAGCGCGTCATTGCCGTTCGCCGTCGGGCATGCCGATGACGCGGCACCGGCGTCGCCGATCTTCGGCGTGAAAATTCCAGGCGGCTATCGCGACTGGAAGCTGATCGCGGTCGGCGAGGAGACCGGGCTCGACGAGTTGCGCAGCGTGCTCGGCAACGCGACCGCCGTGAAGGCCTATCAGGACGGCGCCGCGCGTTTCCCCGACGGCACCGTGCTGGTCAAGCTGGCCTGGAAGCGCAAGCCGGTTGCGGGCCTCGACGGCGCCTTCATCACGGGGCCTGCGACCACGGTCCAGGTCATGGTCAAGGACGCCGCCAGATATGCCGCGACCGGCGGCTGGGGTTTTGGTCGCTTCATCGACGGCAAGCCGGTCGATGCCGCGCAGCACGAGACCTGTTTCGCCTGCCACGAGGCGCACGCCAGCGATCACGATTTCGTCTTCACGCGCTATGCGCATTGAGCGCCGGCATTATCGGTGTGGAGACTGCTTTTTCTCGCCATAACCCCGCTGTCATCGCCCGGCCTGTGTGCAATCGCGCACATGGACCGGGCGATCCAGTATTCCAGAGGCGGCTGTGAGATTCGGAGATGCCGCGGCGTACTGCGTCCCCGGTCGAGCCGGGGGACGACACCGAGTATGGGCACTACGCCTTCTTCACATCCTCGTGCGGTCTGATCTGGCGTTGCGGTGACAGCGGCGCTAGTTTCCCCGCCGCAATCGCATGCGGGGAACGGCTTTGACCATCACCATCTACGGCATCAAGAACTGCGACACCATGAAGAAGGCGCGGGCCTGGCTCGACGATCACGGCGTCGCCTACGACTTCCACGACTACAAGACCGCCGGGATCGCCAAGGACAAGCTCAAGCAGTGGAGCGAGGAGGTCGGCTGGGAAGCGCTGCTCAACCGCGCCGGCACGACCTTCAAGAAGCTGCCCGATGCCGACAAGGAAGGGTTGAACGAACGCAAGGCGCTGGCGCTGATGGCCGAGCAGCCGTCGATGATCAAGCGCCCGGTGCTCGATCTCGGGGGCAAGCGCGTCGTCGGCTTCAAGCCGGACATCTATGCCAAGGAAGTGCCGGCAAAGGCGCGCAAGAAGGGCTGAGGCGCTTCCAGCGATGGGATGAGCGCTTCGCGTGAAGCAACGCGTCTAGATCAGCTCGACTGAATCATGGCTCGCCGGACGATCTGCGGGCACGAACCTGCGGTCGATCACGGCCCGCTCCGTGACCACAGGGGCCGACTTCGCAGCCACGCCCATCAGATTGTGCAGCCGAAAGCGGCCCTCGATGCTGATCGCCTTGTAGGAGCCGACGATGTGTTCGACGGTATCGCCGCGTCCGAACGGCAAGAGCAGCCGTTCATAGGAGACCTCCTTGCCGTCGGCGTCGGTGACCTCCGCAACGGTGTAGGTCGGGCGCTTGCGCGCCAGGCAGGCGCGATAGGACAGGATGACGCCGGCGTAGCGCTCCGGGCCGATCGCGTCATCGAGATAACGGTTGGTGCGCTGTCGCGGTTCGACGTGCTCGTTGCCATAGGCCGTGGTCAACCTCGCGCCTTCCTGCGTGATCAGGAAACGCGCGGCCTCGCCGCTGCCGATCACGTCAAAGCTCATCATGTCGGCGCGCTCGTCGGCGCTGCCCTCGGTATGGAAGTCGCACACCAGGGGAACCGCGTCCGGCATGCGCAGCGCGCGCAGCCAGGCGTTCAGCAGCACACGCTGCGTGATCGATTTGACCACCGATGGATCGGCGCTTCTGAATTGCATCGGCTAGCCGAGTTCGAGCACATCCCCGAACGGGATGCGGCCGGGGACAAGTTCATCGATGTGCGGGATGGTTTGGCTGCGGGCATAAAGTCGCAGCCACGTGCCGGGGAAATCACGTTGCGGGATCGACTTGACGACCGAAGAACTGGCGCGCTCGAAATGCAAGGCTCTAGCCATTCATCATGCAATGGCCCGGAGCTTCGGCGAGAGGCGCAAATATTCTATGAAAGCGGGAGTCCGGAGCAAAACACCGTTAACGACCGCTTTCCCGAGGCGCAAAGCGCGCCGAAATGCCATTCGACTAAGGATCAACCGGAACCGGTCACGCGGATGCCGCACTGCACAGCTTTGCACCTTGCGTAACTGCCGCAGATGACGGCATATTCCGGCCCGGAGGCGACGGGCCCCGGACGGTTTCCAAGACGGATCGGACGCCTGTCGGACACGAAAAAAGCTGGCCACGCGGGCGAGGGGCTTCGCAGCGATGGCGGATGGGGGAATCTATTTGGCCGATGAGTTCATCCTCGAAACCAGCGGATTGACCAAGGAATTCGCGGGTTTCTTCGCCGTTCGCGACGTCGCGTTGAAAGTGCGTCGGGGCAGTATCCATGCGTTGATCGGGCCGAACGGCGCCGGCAAGACGACCTGTTTCAATCTGCTGACCAAATTCCTGAAGCCGTCGGCAGGCCAGATTCGCTACAAGGGCCACGACATCACCGCGATGCCGCCGGCCGACGTTGCGCGGCTCGGGCTGGTCCGTTCGTTTCAGATTTCGGCGGTATTTCCGCATCTGACCGCGCTCGAGAACGTTCGCGTGGCGCTGCAGCGGCAACACGGTTCGTCGTTCGATTTCTGGCGTTCGAAAAGCGTGCTCGACCGCTTCAATCCGCGCGCCCGCGAACTCCTGAACGACGTCGGCTTGAGCGAATTCGCCAACACGCCGGCGGTCGAGATGCCGTACGGCCGCAAGCGCGCACTTGAAATTGCAACGACGCTCGCGCTCGACCCCGAGATGATGCTGCTCGACGAGCCGATGGCCGGCATGGGCCACGAGGACATCGACAAGATCGCGGCGCTGATCAAGCGGATCTCCGCGAAATACACCATCCTGATGGTCGAACATAACCTCTCGGTGGTGGCCAATCTCTCCGACATCATCACCGTGCTGACGCGCGGGCAGGTGCTGGCGGAGGGCAACTACGCCGACCTCTCCAAGGACGAGCGCGTGAAGGAAGCCTATCTGGGAGCGGGTCATGGCTGAGGCAAAACTGGCGGAGAAGCCCGTGGCTGCGGCCGGCGCCGACGTGCTGACGGTCAAGGATTTGCAGGCCTGGTACGGCGAATCCCACATCCTTCACGGCATCAATTTCAACGTGAAGGCCGGCGAGGTGGTGACGCTGCTCGGCCGCAACGGCGCCGGCAAGACCACCACGTTGAAGTCGGTGATGGGCGTCATCGGCAAGCGCTCCGGCTCGATCCGCTTCGACAATCAGGAAATCATCCGCGCCACCTCGGACAGGATCGCGCGGCTCGGCATCGCATTCTGTCCCGAGGAGCGCGGCATTTTCGCCAGCCTCGACGTGCGCGAGAACCTGCTGCTGCCGCCGGTGGTGCGCCCGGGCGGCCTGTCGCTCGACCAGATCTTCACGCTGTTTCCCAACCTGAAGGAGCGCCTCACCAGCCAGGGCACCAAGCTCTCGGGCGGCGAGCAGCAGATGCTGGCGATCGCGCGCATCCTGCGGACCGGCGCGCGCTTCCTGATGCTGGACGAGCCGACCGAAGGGTTGGCGCCGGTCATCATTCAGCAGATCGGGCACACCATTGCGCGCCTGAAGTCGCAGGGTTTCACCATCCTGTTGGTCGAACAGAATTTCCGTTTCGCCTCGACCGTCGCGGACCGCTACTACATTGTCGAGCACGGCAAGGTGATCGACGGCTTCGCCAATTCCGAGCTGTCGGCCAACATGGACAAGCTCCATACCTATCTCGGCGTCTGATATCGCCAGAACCAGAAAATTTAAGACGAGGGAATACGACATGAAGAACAAGGTTTCCGCGCTCCTGCTCGGCACCGCGATGGTGCTCTCGGCTGCAAGCGTCGCCTCCGCCCAGGAAAAGCTCGACAAGACGGTCAAGATCGGCGTGTTGTCCGATCAGTCCGGCCTTTACGCCGACCTCGCCGGTCCCGGCTCGGTGCTGGCGGCGCAGATGGCGGTCGAGGATTCCGGCCTGAAGGCGAAGGGCTGGACCATCGACGTGATCTCCGGCGACCACCAGAACAAGCCGGATATCGGCACCACTATCGCCCGCCAGTGGTTCGACGTCGACAAGGTCGACACCATCGCCGACGTGCCGAATTCCGGCGTCGCGCTCGCGGTCAACAACGTCGTGAAGGAAAAGAACGGCGTCTACATCAATTCGGGCGCCGCCACTTCGGATCTCACCAACGCGCAGTGCTCGCCGAATACCGTGCACTGGACCTACGACACCTACATGCTCGCCCACGCCACCGGCCAGGCGCTGGTGAAGGCGGGCGGGGACACCTGGTTCTTCCTGACCGCCGATTACGCGTTCGGCGCGGCGCTCGAGCGCGACACCACGGCCGTCGTCACCGCCAATGGCGGCAAGGTGGTCGGCGGCGTCAAGCATCCGCTCAACACCGCTGACTTCTCCTCCTTCCTGCTGCAGGCGCAGGCCTCCAAGGCCAAGATCATCGGCCTTGCCAATGCCGGAGGCGACACCACCAACTCGATCAAGCAGGCGGCCGAGTTCGGCATCGTCAAGGGCGGCCAGAAGCTCGCGGCGCTGCTGCTGTTCCTCACCGACGTCAAGGCGATCGGGCTCGAGACCGCGCAGGGCCTCAACTTCACCGAGACGTTCTACTGGGACCTCAACGACAAGACCCGCGCCTTCTCCAAGCGCTTCTCGGAGCGGATGAAGAACAGCGCGCCCCCGACCATGGTGCAGGCCGGCGTCTATGCGGGCCTCACGCATTACTTCAAGGCGCTGGAAGCGCTCGGCGGCAATCCGCATGACGGTGCCAAGGTGGTCGCGAAGATGAAGACGATCCCGACCGACGATCCGCTGTTCGGCAAGGGCGAGGTCGAGGCCAATGGCCGCGTCACCCACGACGCCTATCTGTTCGAAGTGAAGAAGCCCTCGGAGTCCAAGGGACCGTGGGACTTCTACAAGCTGGTCGGCACCGTGCCGGGCAACCAGGCCTTCACGCCGCTCGACAAGAGCACCTGCCCGCTTCTGAAGAAGTGACGATCATGCCCGCCGGCCATGGGCGTGGCCGGCGGGCTTCATCTATCCAGCGAAAGCTCATTCGATGCAGGCTCTCTACGCACAGCTTCTGGTGGGACTGATCAACGGCTCGTTCTACGCGCTGCTCAGTCTGGGGCTCGCCGTCATCTTCGGCATGCTCAACATCATCAATTTCGCGCATGGCGCGCTCTACATGATGGGCGCCTTCGTGGCGTATTTCCTGCTCAACCTGGGCGGCATCAATTACTGGTGGGCGCTGATCATCGCACCCGTCGTGGTCGGCATCTTCGGCATGATCCTGGAGCGGACCATGCTGCAATGGCTGACCGGCCTCGACCATCTCTACGGACTGCTGCTGACCTTCGGCATCGCGCTGATCGTGCAGGGCGTGTTCCAGAACTATTTCGGCTCCTCGGGCCTGCCTTACTCGATCCCGGATCAGCTCAAGGGCGGCGTCAATCTCGGCTTCATGTTCTTACCCGTCTATCGCGGCTGGGTCGTCGTCTTCTCGCTCGTGGTGTGCCTTGCGACCTGGTTCCTGATCGAGAAGACGCAGCTCGGCGCCTATCTGCGCGCCGCGACCGAGAATCCGACGCTGGTGCGCGCGTTCGGCATCAACGTGCCGCGCATGATCACGCTGACCTACGGGCTCGGCGTCGGTCTTGCCGCGCTCGCCGGCGTGCTGTCGGCGCCGATCAACCAGGTCCGCCCGCTGATGGGCGCCGATCTCATCATCGTGGTGTTCGCGGTGGTCGTGATCGGCGGCATGGGCTCGATCATGGGATCGATCATCACCGGCTTCGCGCTCGGCGTGATCGAGGGACTGACCAAGTATTTTTATCCCGAGGCCTCCAACACCGTGGTGTTTGTCCTGATGGTGGTGGTGTTGCTGGTGAAGCCAACGGGACTGACGGGACGGGCGGCTTGATATGTCAGCATTGACCGACGATACACTTCCGATCACGCCGCGCGCGATGCGCGACGAGATGATCGTATTCGCTGCGATGGCGCTGCTGCTGGCGATCGTGCCGTGGACGGGGATCTATCCGTTCTTCGTCATGCAGGCGCTGTGCTTCGCGCTGCTCGCCTGCGCCTTCAACCTCCTGATCGGCTATGGCGGCCTGCTGTCGTTCGGCCACGCGATGTTCCTCGGCACCGCCGGTTACGTCTCGGCGCACGCGCTGAAGGTGTGGGGACTGTCGCCCGAACTCGGCATCCTGGTCGGCACCGCGGCCGCGGCCTTGCTCGGCCTCGCCACCGGCTACATCTCGATCAAGCGGCAGGGCATCTATTTCTCGATGATCACGCTGGCGCTGTCGCAGCTGCTCTACTTCATCTACCTGCAGGCGCCGTTCACCCATGGTGAGGACGGCATCCAGGGCATCCCGCAGGGCCACCTGCTCGGGATCTTCGACCTGTCGAAGCCGATGGTGCTCTATTACGTCGTGCTGGTCGGCTTCCTCGCCGGCTTCCTGCTGATCTACCGCACCATCAACTCGCCGTTCGGCGAGGTGCTGAAGTCGATCCGCGAGAACGAGCCGCGGGCGATATCGCTCGGCTACAAGACCGACCAGTACAAGCTGCTCGCCTTCATCCTGTCGGGCACGCTGGCGGGCTTTGCCGGCTCGCTGAAGGTGTTCGTGGCGCAGAATGCCTCGCTCACCGACGTGCACTGGTCGATGTCCGGTGAAATCGTGCTGATGACGCTGGTCGGCGGTCTCGGCACCATCTTCGGCCCGGTGGTCGGCGCCTTCGTGATCATCGCCATGCAGCAATATCTCGCCGGTTTCGGCCAGTGGGTGACGGTGATCCAGGGCGTGATCTTCGTGGCCTGCGTGCTGCTGTTCCGGCGCGGCCTGGTCGGCGAGCTGGCCCACCTGTTGCGGCGGTCGCTGTAGGGCAGGTCTCGGCGATTTTCGGCCGACATAGCGGTGGACGACCGCCCGTTTGGGCGGTCGATCCCGATGCTTTCCCCGCCAGATGCTCTATGACAGTTCTGTGACAGCCGCTAAAAGGGCTGCCCCGGAACGATGGAACTGAGACATGCTGCGGTGGTTTCGCGCTTTCCTGCCCAAGGAAGAGCGCTTTTTCGACCTGTTCGCCCGCCACGCCCGGACCTCGGTGCAGTGCGCATTGGCGTTGCAGGACATGCTGAAGGGCGGGGAGGAGACACCCGTCTTTTGCCAGCGCGTCAATCAGTTCGAGAACGACGCCGATAGCGTCACCCGCGAGGTCCTGACCGCGGTTCGCCGCACCTTCATCACCCCGTTCGATCGCGGCGATATCAAGAACCTGATCACCTCGATGGACGACGCGGTCGACCAGATGCAGGCGACCGCAAAGGCGGTCATGCTGTTCGAGGTGCGCGAGTTCGAGCCGCCGATGCGCGAGATGGGCGGCCTGATCGTCGAATGTGCCAATCTGGTCGGCCGCGCGCTGCCCCTGTTGCAGTCGATCGGCCACAACGTCTCGATGCTGACCCAGATCACCGAGGAGCTGACCAAGCTCGAGGGCCGGGTCGACGATCTCCAGGATATCGGGCTCAAGGAGCTGTTCCTGAAGCACCGCGACGCCAACACGATGGACTACATCGTCGGCGCGGAGATCTACGATCATCTCGAGAAAGTGGCTGACCGCTTCGACGACGTCGCCAACGAGATCAACTCGATCGTGATCGAGCAAGTGTAGCGGAGTCGTTCACGTGGACGCCACGCTGGGTCTTCCGATTCTGACCATCCTGATCGCGGTCGCGCTGCTGTTCGACTTCCTGAACGGCCTGCACGACGCCGCGAACTCGATCGCGACCATCGTCTCGACCCGCGTGCTGCGGCCGCAATATGCGGTGTTCTGGGCGGCGTTCTTCAACTTCGTCGCGTTCCTGGTGTTCGGCCTGCACGTTGCCAATACCATCGGCACCGGGATCATCGAGCCGTCGGTGGTGGATGCGACCGTGATCTTCGCCGCGCTGGTCGGCGCGATCGTCTGGAACGTGATCACCTGGGCGCTGGGCATTCCGTCGTCGAGCTCGCACGCGCTGATCGGCGGCCTGGTCGGCGCCGGCATGGCGAAGGCGGGCATTTCGGCGGCGGTGTGGAGCGGGCTCTCCAAGACGTTGCTCGCGATCGTGCTGTCGCCGCTGGTCGGCTTCCTGCTGGCGCTGGTGCTGGTCGCGATCGTGTCCTGGCTCTCGGTGCGCTCGACGCCGTTCGCGGTCGATCGCGCCTTCCGCATCCTGCAATTCGCCTCGGCGTCGCTCTATTCGCTCGGCCATGGCGGCAACGACGCGCAGAAGACCATGGGCATCATCGCCGTGCTGCTCTATTCGCAGGGCCATCTCGGCGACACCTTCGAGATTCCGTTCTGGGTGGTGCTGGCCTGCCAGAGCGCGATGGCGCTGGGCACCTTGATGGGCGGCTGGCGGATCGTCCGCACCATGGGGCTGCGGATCACCAAGCTGACGCCGATGCAGGGTTTTTGCGCCGAAACCGGCGGCGCCGCGACGCTGTTCATGGCGACCTATCTCGGGGTTCCCGTATCGACCACACACACCATCACCGGCGCCATCGTCGGCGTCGGCGCGGCACGGCGGCTCTCCGCCGTGCGCTGGAATGTAGCGAGCTCGATCGTCTACGCCTGGGTGATCACGATCCCGGCGTCGGCCGCGGTCGCAGCCGCGAGCTATTGGGCGGTGCAGATTCTGAGGTAGCGTTTTCGAGCGAAGCGGAAGCCGGTTCGTGTTAAGAAAACGCGCCCCAAGGAAGTCATCAGCCGACCAGCTTCAGCCCGACGATGCCGGACACGATCAGCCCGATGCTGGCCAGCCGCATCGCGGTCGCGGGTTCGCCGAGCAGGATGATGCCGAGCGCCGCGGTGCCGACCGCGCCGATCCCGGTCCAGACTGCATAGGCGGTTCCAATCGGCAGCGTCTTGAGCGCGAGGCCAAGCAGGATCACGCTGCCGGCCATCGCCGCCAGCGTCAGCACCGACGGCACCAGCCGCGAGAAACCTTCTGTATATTTCAGCCCGATCGCCCAGCCGATCTCGAGCAGGCCAGCGGTGAACAGAATGGTCCAAGCCATCACGAACCCTCCAGAAAAGGCAGGGTCGTCCCCGCGAATGGTATGGTGAGGAGAAGGTCGTCCTTCCGGTGCCTATATGGGGACGGTGCGGCCGTTCCGCATTGCGACAAAACGCCCTTGATTGCGCCCGTTTTCCCTGCCAAATGCCCCGCCATGTCCGACATTTCAGTTTCAGCCGAATCGCCGTCCCGCTCGCCGCTTTCAGAGGAAGTGGCGCGACGGCGCACCTTCGCGATCATCTCGCACCCGGACGCCGGCAAGACCACGCTGACGGAAAAGCTGCTGCTGTTCGGCGGCGCCATCAATCTCGCGGGCCAGGTCAAGGCCAAGGGCGAGCGGCGCAACACGCGCTCGGACTGGATGAAGATCGAGCGCGAGCGCGGCATCTCGGTCGTCACTTCGGTGATGACCTTCGAGTTCAACGACCTCGTGTTCAACCTGCTGGACACGCCGGGCCACGAGGACTTTTCGGAAGATACCTACCGCACGCTGACCGCGGTCGATTCCGCGGTCATGGTGATCGACGCCGCGAAAGGCATCGAGGCGCGCACCCGAAAGCTGTTCGAGGTGTGCCGGCTGCGCGACATCCCGATCATCACCTTCATCAACAAGATGGACCGCGAGAGCCGCGACACCTTCGAGCTTCTGGACGAGATCGAGAAGACGCTGGCGCTCGACACCACGCCGATGACCTGGCCGGTCGGCCGCGGCCGCGACTTCCTCGGCACCTATGACGTCGTCAATGGCGGCGTGCGGCTGCTGGAGGGCGGCGGCGCCAAGACCGGCGCCACCGAGCAGATCGACATCGCCGATCTCGGCAAGCGCAACCCCAATCTCGACGTCGCCGAGGTCAAGGACGAGCTCGCGCTGGCCTCGGAAGCCTGCAAGCCGTTCGAGCTCGCGGCGTTCCGCGAAGGCCATCTGACGCCGGTCTATTTCGGCAGCGCGCTGCGCAATTTCGGTGTCGGCGATCTGCTGGAAGGCCTCGGCAAGTTCGCGCCGGCGCCGCGCGCGCAGGACTCGGATTTGCGCAAGGTCGAGGCATCGGAGCCGCGCATGAGCGCATTCGTGTTCAAGATCCAGGCCAACATGGATCCGAACCACCGCGACCGCATCGCCTTCGCCCGGCTGTGCTCGGGCAAGCTCAGCCGCGGTATGAAGGCCAAGCTGGTGCGCACCGGCAAGAACATGAGCCTGTCGAGCCCGCAGTTCTTCTTCGCGCAGGACCGCTCGGTCGCCGACGAGGCCTTTGCCGGCGACGTCGTCGGCATTCCGAACCACGGCACGCTGCGGATCGGCGACACCCTGACCGAGGGCGAGGATCTGACCTTTGTCGGCGTGCCGAGCTTCGCGCCGGAAATCGTCCGCCGCGTCCGGCTGACCGATGCGATGAAGGCGAAGAAGCTGAAGGAAGCCTTGCAGCAGATGTCGGAGGAGGGCGTCGTGCAGGTGTTCCGCCCGCGCGACGGCGCGCCGGCGCTGGTCGGCGTGGTCGGCCCGCTGCAGCTCGACGTGCTGAAGGCGCGGCTCGATGCGGAATATTCGCTGCCGGTCGAGTTCGAGATCTCTGAATTCTCGCTGGCGCGCTGGATCTCGTCCGACGACCGCAAGCAGCTCGACGCGTTCATCGCCGCCAACAATTCCGGCATCGCCGACGACGTCGACGGTGATCCCGTGTTCATGGCCAAGAACGAGTTCTATCTCGGCTACACCCGTGAGCGCGCCGAGGGCATCACCTTCTCCAACGTCAAGGACGTGAAGAAGAAGGCGTAGCCTCCGCAGACTCGGTGTCGTCCCCCGGCTGGACCCGGGGACCCGGTACGCCGCGGCCTTAGCGGTCAATCACAGCGGTCTCTCGAATACGGGATCGCCCGGTCGAGCGGGGCGATGACAGACAGTGCGGTGATGGCGATAAAAGCGCGAGGACGTGAACGCGGCCCCGCTTGCCGCGGTCCGGCTGCGGCACCATTTTCCCCGGAGCGCAATCCGGGTTCGCCTGCATGCTCCGACGCGTCGTCATCTGCCTCGCTTTTGCCGTGCTGGCCTTTGCGCTCGCGGGCGCTGCCTCCGCGCGGCAGCGGCATCAGACCAACCCGGTGCCGTTCGCGCACACGCCCTGCAGCGTGCTCGACAGCGGGCCCTGCATCCCATCCTATTGCAGCGTGTTCAACCACGGGCCATGCCTGCCCGAGATCGATTATCCGTACGGCGAAAATCTCCAGCTCACGATCCTGACCGTGCCACCGCAGGATCAGGCCGAGAAGTACCGCAAGCCGGATCATGATCTCGATACCATCGGCGATCTCTTCGCCGCGCTGCGCGCCTGCTGGGCGCCGCCACCGCCGGACGACGCGCGCGAGGGCATGCAGATGTCGGTGCGCTTCAGCTTCAAGCGGACCGGCGAGATGATCGGCGCGCCGCGCCTGACATTTTCGACGCGCGGCATCCCGGCCGACACCCGCACCACCTACCTCAATGCGATCAATGCCTCGCTGGATGCCTGCCTGCCGCTGAAATTCACCGGCGGATTGGGCGGGGCGCTGGCCGGCCGGCCGATCATGATCCGCTATGTCGACAACCGCGAGCTGGCCAAATCGGCCGACAAGCCGTGAGACACGTCGTTCCGGGGCGCGCTTTACCTCGAGATTCCGGGCCCGGCCCTGCGGGTCATCCCGGAATGACGGAGCGCGTGGCTGACGCATTGCCACCCGCCCGGCGAAGGTGATACGCGAGGGCATTGATCGATCAGGGGAGGAACATCGTGGGACTGCTCGTCATGATCCTGGGTCTCGTGCTGTTCCTCGGCGTCCATGTGCTGTCCAGCCTGCGCGAGATGCGCGCCGGCCTGATCAAGGCGATGGGCGAGGGCGTCTACAAGATCGCCTATTCGCTCGCCTCCGCGGCCGGGCTCGTGCTGATCATCTGGGGCTTTGCGCATTATCGCGCGACCGGATGGATCGACGTCTGGACGCCGCCGACAGCGTTCAAGCACATCGCGGTGGCGCTGATGCTGCCCGCCGTCATCCTGGTCGTCGCCTCCTATCTCCGCGGCCGCATCTACACCACGCTGAAGCATCCGATGCTCGCCGGCGTCAAGCTGTGGGCGTTCGCGCATCTGCTCGCCAATGGCGATCTCGGCTCGATCATCCTGTTCGGCTCGTTTCTCGGTTGGGCGGTCTATGACCGCATCTCGCTGAAGCGCCGCGCGGATGCCGGCGCGCCGCCGATTCCGGTGGGGGGCCCAACCAACGACCTGATCGCGATTGCGGTCGGTGTCATCGTCTATCTGGCGCTGGCGTTTGCGTTCCACCCGGTCGTGATCGGCGTGCCTGTCATGGGAGCCTGACTATGTCTGTTCAATCCGCCATCAAGCGCAAGACCGCGCCCGATCTCCGCGCCCGCAAGAACGGCGAGCCGATCGTGATGCTGACGTCGTACCATGCGCACACCGCGGCGCTGCTCGACAAGCATTGCGACGCCATCCTGGTCGGCGACTCCCTCGGCAACGTGATGCATGGATTCGAGACCACGGTGCCGGTCACGCTCAACATGATGATCCTACAGGGCCGCGCGGTGATGCGCGGCTCGCAAGCTGCGCTGGTCGTGGTCGACATGCCATTCGGCTCCTATGAAGAGTCGAAGGAGCAGGCGTTCCGGTCGGCGGTGCGGATCATGAAGGAGACGCTGTGCGGCGCGGTCAAGCTCGAGGGCGGCGTGCGGATGGCCGAGACGGTGGCGTTCCTGTCCGAGCGCGGCATTCCGGTGATGGGTCATATCGGGCTGACGCCGCAATCGATCAACACGCTCGGCTCGTTCCGCGCGCAGGGGCGCGAGGAGGAGAACTGGGCGCCGATCGAGAACGACGCCAGGGCTATCGCGGAGGCGGGCGCGTTCTCGATCGTGGTCGAGGCGGTCGCCGAGCCGCTGGCGCGCAAGATCACGCAAGCGATCGCCGTTCCCACCATCGGTATCGGCGCCAGCGCGGCCTGCGACGGCCAGGTGCTGGTGCTGGAGGACATGCTCGGCCTGTCGTCGCGCGCGCCGAAATTCGTACGCCGCTACGGCAATCTCGGCCCCGCGATCGAGGAGGCGGTCGCTGGCTATGCGCGCGACGTGAAGAGCCGCGCCTTCCCGGGGCCGGAGCACGTCTACGGCATGAAGAAGAGCTGACGGGGCAGACATGGACTGGTCGCAGCACGCAATTCCGCCGATGCGGCTCGAGCCGCGCTTCGGCGACCGCGTCGTGCCGGCTTTTCCGGAACGGCCCGGCAGCCTGTGGGCGATGATCGCGGACGCCGTTGCGCAGAACGGCGACGGCGAGGCGCTGGTCTGCGGCGCGACGCGGCTGAGCTGGCGCGAGGTCGCGGAGAAATCGGCCAAGGTCGCGGCGGGCTTTGCAAAACTCGGCCTTGCGCCCGGCGACCGCGTCGCGATCCTGCTCGGCAACCGCATCGAATTCGTGCTGATGATGTTCGCCGCCGCGCATGCCGGGCTGGTCACGGTGCTGCTCTCGACGCGCCAGCAGAAGCCCGAGATCGCCTATGTGCTGAACGATTGCGGCGCGACGCTTCTGGTCCATGAAGCCACGCTCGCGGATCGCATCCCCGATGCCGCCGACATTCCCGGTCTCAAGCATCGCATTTCCGTCAGCGACGGCGGCGCGTCGCAATTCGCTGGCCTCGCCGACAACGCTCCGGCCCAGGCACCGGCACAGGTGAGGGAAGAGGACACCGCGATGATCCTCTACACCTCGGGCACCACGGGCCGGCCGAAGGGCGCCATGCTCGCGCATTGCAACATCATCCACTCCTCGATGGTGTTCGCCTCGTGCCTGAAGCTGACCAGGGCCGATCGCTCGATCGCCGCGGTGCCGCTCGCGCATGTCACCGGCGCGGTCGCCAACATCACGACGATGGCGCGCTGCGCCGGCGCACTGATCATCATGCCGGAGTTCAAGGCCTCGGAATATCTGAAGGTCGCGGCGCGCGAGCGCGTCACCTACACGGTGATGGTGCCGGCGATGTACAATCTCTGCCTGATGCAGCCGGATTTCGACAGCTACGACCTGTCGAGCTGGCGGATCGGCGGCTTCGGCGGCGCGCCGATGCCGGTCGCAACCATCGAAAAACTCGACGCCAAGATTCCCGGGCTGAAGCTTGCGAATTGCTACGGCGCGACCGAGACCACGTCGCCCTCGACGCTGATGCCGGGCGAACTGACCGCCGCCCATATCGACAGCGTCGGCCTGCCGTGCCCCGGCGCCGAGATCGTCGTGATGGGCGCCGACGGCCGCGAACTGCCACGCGGCGAGATCGGCGAGCTCTGGATCCGCAGCGCCTCGGTCATCAAGGGCTACTGGAACAATCCGAACGCGACCGCCGAGAGTTTTACGGCCGGCTTCTGGCATTCCGGTGATCTCGGTTCGATCGACGCGGCGAACTTCGTCCGCGTGTTCGACCGCCAGAAGGACATGATCAACCGCGGCGGACTGAAGATCTATTCCGCCGAGGTCGAGTCCGTCCTGGCCGGCCATCCCGCCGTGGTCGAGAGCGCGATCATCGCCAAACCGTGCCCGGTGCTCGGCGAGCGCGTGCACGCCGTGATCGTGACCCGCACCGACGTGAATGCGGAGAGCCTGCGCGCCTGGTGCGCCGGGCGGCTCTCCGACTACAAGGTGCCGGAGACCATGGCGCTGACATCAGTGCCGCTGCCGCGCAACGCCAACGGCAAGGTGATCAAGCGGCAGCTGCGCGAGAGCCTATCAGCAGGGGCGCAGCGGGCGTCGACGTAGCATCCACGAACTCGGTGCGGTGCACCTCCCCGCTTGCGGGGTCGAGACGAGCGTAGCTCGCTCTTAGGTCGGATCGCATCGTCGGATGCGATCCGGGTAGGGGCTCTCTTCGCACAGGGACACTTTCATTGATCCGACTCGTGGAGACTCCCCAGCCCAACCCTCCCCCGCAAGCGGGAGAGGGAGCCGGCCGCTGTCGTATGCCGCTGCAAACGTCCCCCGTTAACGCTTTGATCCGCCTCGCTTTGCCTTGCCTCCGCCACACCATTAGGGTAACGCCGCCGCGATGTGGGGATCGGGTAGGGGCTGGGCCCCACCGATGGCAGCGGTCCCGAGGGGATGGGATAGCCTTAAGTGTCTGAATTATTTGACGAAGTCGACGAGGAAGTCCGTCGCGATCAGCTCAAGAAGCTGTGGGACAAGTACTCGCTCTTTATCATCGCCCTGGCGATCTTGATCGTTGCGGGCGTCGGTGGCTGGCGCGGCTACCAGTATCTCGAGGCCAGGAAGGCCGCCGAGGCCGGCGCGGCGTTCGACCGCGCCGTCGAACTGTCCGATCAAAACAAGCACGCCGAGGCCGAGGCCGCCTTTGCCGCCCTCATCACCAAGGCGCCGTCGGGTTACCGCAACCTGGCGCGGCTGCGCATGGCCGCAGAGGTCGCGACCCGCGATCAGCCGGCTGCCGCGAAGCTCTACGACGAGATCGCAGCCGACCGCAGCGTCGGCGGTCCCGAGCAGGACCTGGCGCGGATCCGCGCCGCGCAGATCCTGATGGAGACCACCACCTATCCGAACATGCTGCAACGGCTGGAGGCGACGGCAACGGCGAAGGACTCGACGTTCCGCCATTCCGCGCGCGAGCTGCTGGCGCTGTCGGCCTGGCGCGCCAACGATGCCACCGCCGCGCGGCAGTGGCTCGACCAGATTGCCAATGACGGCGAGACGCCGCCGAGCATGCGCTCGCGCGCCGAGGCGCTGCAGGCCTTGTTGCCGCCGGTCGCGAAAAGCTGACTTGAGGCATGATCCGGAAAAGTGGGAACCGGTTTTCCGATCGGATCATGCCCAGACAAAACCCGAGTTTGAGTGAGAGATCGACCATGCGCCGCTCGCAACGCCTGATCGCAGCCGCAGTACTGACAGCGCTTTGCAGCGTGCTGGCGGGTTGCGGCGGTGGCGGCATGTCCAATTTCGATCCGAGCGACCTGCTCGACTTCCTCGATACCAAGAAGAAGCTTCAGGGCGACCGCAAGCCGGTATTCCCCGAAGGCGTGCCCGGCCTCGAGCAGGGCGTGCCGAAGGAATTGTACAAGGGCTCGCAGCAGGAACAGCTCGATCAGCAGAACGCCGCGGCAGCCGCCGCCCAGCCGGCCCCGCCGCCGGAGCCGCCGAAGGGCGCCAAGAAGCACGCCAAGGGCAGGGCAGCGCCGGCCGCAGATCAGGCGGCTGCGCCCGATGCCGCAGCCGAGGAGGGCGCGCCCGCCGCGCTGCCGCCGGAGCCGAAGCCGAAGAAGATCGTCCGCCGCCGCACCACCGCGCCACCCGCCGACGATCAGCAGGCGCAGCCCGCGGCGCCGGCCCAGCAGACCCAGACCACGCAACAATCCGGCGGCGCCTTCCCCGCACCGCTACCGAGCGGCGGATTTAGCCGCTAGGCTCCTGCTTCAATTCATTGACGCGCGCCGCGACGCGGCGCCTGGATGATCCATGTCTTTTACCATCGCCATTATCGGCCGGCCCAATGTCGGAAAGTCGACGCTGTTCAACCGGCTGGTCGGCCAGAAGCTTGCGCTGGTCGACGACGAGCCCGGCGTGACACGTGACCGACGCGAGGGCCAGGCCAAGCTCTACGACCTCGACTTCACCATCATCGATACTGCGGGCCTCGACGAAGGCGCCAAGGGCTCGCTGACGGCGCGGATGCAGGAGCAGACCGAAACTGCGATCGAGCTCGCCGACGCCCTGATGTTCGTGATCGACGCCCGCGTCGGCCTGACGCCGACCGATCGTGCCTTCGCCGACTTCGCGCGAAAGGCCAACAAGCCGGTGGTGCTGGTCGCCAACAAGGCCGAGGGCAAGCATGGCGAGATCGGCGCGATGGAATCCTACGCGCTCGGGCTCGGCGATCCCGTCCAGATCTCGGCCGAGCATGGCGAGGGCATGGGCGACCTCCACGAGGCGCTGAGCGCGCTGGTGCCGGAGACACCGGAGCAAGACGACGAGCTCGAGGATGACGAGGACATCTCGGAGGAGGAGGCCGCGCAGCGCCCGATCCGCGTCGCCATCGTCGGCCGGCCGAATGCCGGCAAGTCGACGTTGATCAACCATCTGCTCGGCGAGGAGCGGCTGCTGACCAGTCCCGAGGCCGGCACCACGCGCGATTCCATCGCGGTCGAGATCACTTGGCAGGGCCGCCAGTTCCGGGTGTTCGACACCGCCGGCCTGCGCCGCCGCTCGCGGATCGAGGAGAAACTGGAGAAGCTCTCGGTCGCCGACGCGTTGCGCGCGGTGCGCTTTGCCGAAGTCGTCGTGATGATGATGGACGCGCAGAACAAGTTCGAGGAGCAGGACCTGCGCATCGCCGACCTGATCGAGCGCGAAGGCCGCGCCATCGTGCTCGCGGTCAACAAATGGGACCTCGTCGAGCGCAAACCCAACCAGATCTCGCAACTGCGCACCGATGCCGACCACTGGCTGCCGCAGGTCAAGGGCGCGCCGATCGTCGCCGTCTCCGGCCTGATGGGCGAGGGCATCGACCGCCTGATGACGGCGATCCAGGAGGCCTATGCGGTCTGGAACCGGCGCTTGCCGACCTCGGCGCTCAATCGCTGGTTCGAGCAGGCGATCCAGGCCAACCCGCCGCCGGCGGTCTCGGGCCGCAGGCTGAAGCTGAACTACATCACGCAGGTGAAGGCGCGCCCGCCGAGCTTCGTGCTGTTCTGCTCGCGCGCCGACGCGATCCCGCGATCCTATCTGCGTTACCTCATCAACTCGCTGCGCGAGACCTTCGATCTGCCGGGCACGCCTGTTAGAATCACGCTGCGCGAGAAGGCCAATCCGTTCGCACACAAGCGCAAACGGCCGTCGTGAGCGAAGGGGGGGAGAGCGACACGGTTGCTGAAGCGCAACCGCGCAGCGGCGCGGTGATCTTCATCTTCATCACCCTGCTGCTCGACATGCTCGCGATCGGGATCATCATCCCGATCCTGCCCAAGCTGATCGAGGGCTTCGTCAACAACGACACCGCCAACGCGGCGCGCATCTTCGGCGTGTTCGGCTCGATCTGGGCCTTGATGCAGTTCGTCTGCTCGCCGATCCTCGGCGCACTGTCCGATCGCTTCGGCCGCCGGCCGGTGGTGCTGCTGTCGAATTTCGGTCTCGCCGCCGACTATGTGCTGATGGCGCTGGCGCCGAACCTGATCTGGCTGTTCATCGGGCGGGCGATCTCGGGCATCACCTCGTCGAGCATCTCGACCGTGTTCGCCTATATCGCCGACGTCACCGCGCCGGAGCAGCGCGCCGCGATGTTCGGCAAGATCGGCGTCGCGTTCGGCGCCGGCTTCATCCTCGGACCGGCGCTCGGCGGCCTGCTCGGCGAGATCGATCCGCGGCTGCCGTTCTGGGCGGCGGCGGGTCTGAGCTTCGTCAACGGGCTCTACGGCCTGCTCATCCTGCCGGAATCGCTGCCCGTGGAGCGGCGCGCGCCGTTCAAATGGAAGAGCGCCAATCCGATCGGCGCGCTGCATTTTCTGCGCTCGAACCGGACGCTCGCCGGCCTGTCGCTGGCGACGTTCTTCGGCCAGCTCGCGCATGTCGTGCTGCCCTCGGTGTTCGTGCTCTACGCCACCTATCGCTATGGCTGGGACACCGGCGCCGTCGGTGCGACGCTGGCGCTGGTCGGCCTCTGCGGCATGATCGTGCAGGGCGCGGCGATCGGCCCGATCGTGCAGCGCCTCGGCGAGCGCAACGCGCTGTTCCTCGGCCTTGTCTGCGGCGCCCTGGGCTTCGTGATCTTCGGCGTCGCGCCGACCGGCCAGCTGTTCTGGATCGGCATTCCCGTGATGGCGCTGTGGGGCCTCTCGGGCGCTGCGACGCAGGCGCTGACGACGCAGCTCGTCGCCGCCGACCAGCAGGGCCAGCTGCAGGGCGCGACATCGAGCGTGCAGAGCATGTCGGAATTGATCGGCCCGTTCCTGTTCACGCTGATCTTCGCGTATTTCATCGGCGACAACGTGCCGGTGAAGCTGCCCGGCGCGCCGTTCTATTTGGCCGGCGCGCTGCTGCTGCTCGCGCTCGCCATCGCCTGGCGCGCGACGGCGGCGAAGAAAGCCTAGGGCTGGCAAAGCCGCTCGCCGAACGGATCCACCACGAGACGCTCTATTCCGTCGCGATGAACGAGAATCCCGAATTGATGGCGATGCCGCGCGATGTCGACATCAAGAAGGTCGCGCTGATGAAGGCCGAGGCGAGGGATCCCGATCTCGCGCTGCTGCGCTGGGCGGCGGCGCGGGGGCTGCTGCTGAGCTCGTTGTTCGGCATGTTGTCGCTGACCGAGGCGGAGCGCGACCGCCTGTTCGCGCGATTGCTCGACGACAGCAAGTGGACCGCGATGGAGCAGGGTGCGACCGAGACAACAAAGCTGTCCAGGACGACGGCGGCACGCGCGGCATCGCCGCGGCCTGCACCGGCCACAAAGCCGGCATCGGCGCACAAGCGCGGCTGAATTTTCGGCGCTGCCGAAAGCTCAACGCCGCCCAAGCGGAATATGGATCGCTTGGCGGCGTTGGATCGAAGTAAGAAGATGCAAAAAGTCATTGCGGGGCGATGCGCAGCATCGAACCCGGAATCTCGAGATTCTCCGGGGCGCACTCGCCCCTGAGGTTCGCGCGTTGCGCGCCCGGAATGACCGCTACGCGGTCACTTCTTCACCAGCGGACAGTCGCTGGCCTCAAGCGGCTTCGCGGCGTCTTCCGGCGCGATGGTGGCGATCAGCTTGTAATAGTCCCACGGGTATTTGGACTCTTCGGGCTTCTTCACCTCGAACAGATAGGCCGGAATCAGGCGCCGGCCGTCGGCGCGCAGCGGGCCCTTGCCGAACAGCGGGTCGTCGGTCGGCAATTCCTTCATCTTGGCGACGACCTTGGCGCCGTCATGCGGATTGCCGCCGAGCGCTTCCATCGCCTTGAGATAGTGCAGCACCATCGCGTAGTTGCCGGCCTGGGTCATCGACGGCATCGCGTTCTTGCTGGCCAAAGCGGCGAACCGCTTCGACCAGGCGCGGGTCTGGTCGTTCATGTCCCAGTAGAAGGATTCGGTGAACGTCAGGCCTTGCGCGGTCTTCAACCCGAGCGAATGCACGTCGTTGATGAACAGCAGTAGCGCCGCGAGCTTTTGGCCGCCGGAAACGATGCCGAATTCGGCCGCCTGCTTGATCGCATTGGTGGTGTCGCCGCCGGCATTGGCGAGGCCGACCACCTTGGCCTTGGACGATTGTGCCTGCAGCAGGAACGACGAGAAATCGGCGGTGTTGATCGGATGCTTGACGCTTCCGAGCACCTTGCCGCCATTGCCGTTGACGACCGCGGTGGTGTCGCGCTCAAGCGCGTGGCCGAATGCATAGTCGGCCGTCAGGAAGAACCAGGTGTCGCCGCCGGCCTTCGTCAGTGCCTTGCCGGTGCCGTTGGCCAGCATGTAGGTGTCGTAGGTATATGAAATCGTGTTCGGCGTGCAGGCCTTGCCGGTGAGGTCGGCGGTCGCTGCGCCCGAATTCAGCAGGACGATGTTCTTCTCCTTGGCGAGGTTGTTGACCGCAAGCGCCACGCCGGAGTTCGGCGTGTCGGCGATCGCATCGACCTTCTCGTTGTCGACCCACTGCCGAGCGATGTTGACGCCGACGTCGGGCTTGTTCTGGTGGTCGCCACTCAGGACGTCGATCTTCCAGCCCTTCTTGAGCAGGCCGGAATCCTCGACGGCCATCTTGATCGCGACCACCGAGTTCGGTCCGCCGATGTCGGCATAGAGGCTCGACATATCGTTCAGCACGCCGATCTTGACGGTCTTGTCCTGCGCGAACGCAGAGGTTGAGAAGCCGAGTGCAGCGCAAGCAAGAAGCGCGGCGCAGCGCCGCGCAAACGTCGTTGTCATGAAATTCCCTCCACTGTCTAAAGCTCGGGCAGCCCTCTTGCGGAGCCTTTTTGCCGGTCGCTCAGGTTCCCGCTTACCCTTTCCCGGGGGAGGCGGCAATCCGTATAAAGCCGCATGAACTGCGTCGAACCGTCATCCCGCATGCTGCTTATTTGAGTGCGTCCGAGGTCAGCCTGAATTTCTGGATCCGCTTTCCGGTGTCGACCTCGGCGGTATAGACGTTGCCCTGGGCGTCGACCGCAAGCGCGTGCACCCAGTGGAATTGCCCGGCGTTGCGGCCGTTGCGGCCGAAGCTGCCGACCACCGCGCCGTCGTCACGCCTGATGATGCGGATCTCGTTGTTCTCGCCGTCGGCGGAGAGCAGGTAGGTCTGCTTGGGATCGGACCACAGCGCGATGTCCCACACCGCGCCGTTGCCGAGCGTGCTCTTCTCGAAGAAGAACTCCTTCACGAAGCTGCCGTCCTTCCTGAACACCTGGATGCGGTTGTTGATGCGGTCGCAGACATAGACCAGTCCGTCATTGGCGATCTTCACGCAGTGCACCGGATTGCCGAACTGCTGCGCGACCTGCGCCTTCGGATCGTAGGGCGGCTGCTTGGCGTCATCGGGCTTGTTGCCATAGGCGCCCCAGTGCCGCTTGTAGGCGCCGGTAGTGGCATCGAACACGATGACGCGCCGGTTGCCGTAACCGTCGGCGACGTAGATCTCGTTGGCCTCCTTGTCGATCGCGGTCTCGGCGGGCTTGCCGAGCTGGGTGGTGTCGTTGCTGCCCTTGCTCGGCGCGATCGAGCCGATCTGCGCGACGAACTTGCCGTCGAGGGTGAACTTGAGGATCGCATTGTCATTGTCGGCATTGCCGCCGATCCAGACGAAGCCGCGCTCGTCGACCTCGATGCCGTGCTCGCGGCCAACCCACTCATAGCCGTCACCCGGGCCGCCCCAGGACCGCAGCAGATTGCCGTCAGCGTCGAATTCGAGCACCGGCGGCGCCGAGACGCAGCATTTTGAGCGTGGCGGATTGAGACTCGCGCCCTTCTCGTCGTCGGTCAGCGAGCGCGGCCGGTGGATCATCCAGATATGGCCCTGCCAATCCACCGTGATGCCGCCGACCTGGCCGAGGATCCAGTTGTTCGGCAGCGGCTTTGGCCAGGACGCGTCGACCGCGAAGGTCGGGACGTCGCCGGCCCCGGCGGGCGCGTGCAGAGTGAGAAGGGCCGATGATGCGATGCAGGCGGAGAGAAACAATCCGGACAGAATGGAGCGCGCGCGATTGAACGTCGGCGTCATTGGTTGCCTCCCGAGATTTTTCTTGGCGGGCTGTTCCGCTTGGGAGCGCAGTCAATCGTGAGGCGGGAAGCGAGTCAATCGCAAGGAGGTGCGTAGCCCGGATGGAGCGAAGCGAAATCCGGGGCCGGTTTCTCCGCGTAGAGACTATCCCGGATTACGCTTCGCTCCATCCGGGCTACGTGAGGGAGAACCGCGCTCACGCCGGCGGCTGGAAGGTCCGCAGGGTGCGCGCCTTGTAGTCGTAGAGCTTGCCGGTCTCGGTCCAATCAGGCGAACACATCGGCACGATGAATTCGGCGGCCATGTCGGGCGTGTCCAGCGTCATCGGGTCTTCGCCGGGAAACACCTGCGCGCGCATCCGGGTGCGGATCGGGCCGGGGCTGAACAGGTTGACGCGGAGCGCCGTGTTGGCGGCCTCGTTGGCCCAGGAGCGCACCAGTGCCTCCAGCGCGGCCTTCGAGGCCGCATAGGGGCCGAGATAGGCGTTGGCCTTGTGGGCCACGCCCGACGTCACGAACACCGCGCGGCCGGCGTCGGACTGGCGCAGCAGCGGGTCCATGCAGCGGATCAGCTGGAAGTTGGCGGTGACGTTGATCGCGAACACGTCGTTCCACGGCTTCAGCTCGATATGGCCGAGCGGCGAGGAGGGACCTGCGGTGCCGGCATTGCCGACCAGGATGTCGAGCTTGCCGTGGCGCTCATGCAGCGCGAGCCCGAGCCGCGCGATGCCGTCGTAATCGGTGAGCGAGAGCGGCACGAGGGTGGCGCTGCCGCCGGCCGTGCGGATCTCGTCGTCGAGCTCTTCCAGCCCGCCTTGCGTGCGCGCCACCGCCACGACATGCGCGCCGGCCTTGGCCAGCGCGACCGCGGTCGCGTAGCCGATGCCGCGCGAGGCGCCGGTCACGAGGGCGATACGGGAGGCGAGGGGTTTTGTCATGAGCGTAACTCTATCGTCGTCGTCCCTGCGAAAGCAGGGACCCATACGCCGCGGCGGTCGTGTTGTGTAAAGGTGTTCGTAACCGATG
The DNA here is from genome assembly GCF_009720285.1 of Bradyrhizobium sp. BR2003. Lineage (NCBI taxonomy): Bacteria > Pseudomonadati > Pseudomonadota > Alphaproteobacteria > Hyphomicrobiales > Nitrobacteraceae > Bradyrhizobium > Bradyrhizobium sp. BR2003. Next base: position 118,722 of record NZ_SMYJ01000014.1, on the reverse strand, counting down.
CCGCCCGAAAAAACGAGGGCCGGTGGTTATGGGTCCCTGCTTTCGCAGGGACGACAGTGGTGGCCTCAGCTCGCCTCCGCCAGCAGCGAGAGCTGGCGCGGCGGCGCCTCGGTTTCGCTCTGGTCGGTGAGGTGGGTCGGATAGGCGCCGGTGAAGCAATGGTCGGCGAATCTCGGATTTGCCGGATCACGCCCCTCATAGCCCATCGCGCGGTACATGCCGTCGATCGACAGGAAGGCGAGCGAGTCGGCGCCGATGATGTCGCGCATCTCCTCGAGCGAATGGGTGGCGGCGAGCAGGCCGCCGCGGTCCGGCAGGTCGATGCCGTAATAGTCGGGATAGAGGATCGGCGGCGAGGCGAGACGGAAATGCACCTCGCGGGCGCCGGCGTCGCGCATCATGCGCACGATCTTCTTCGAGGTGGTGCCGCGCACGAGGCTGTCGTCGATCAGGATGATGCGCTTGCCCTCGATCGCGGCACGGTTGGCCGAATGCTTCATGCGTACGCCGAGCTCGCGCACGCTCTGGGTCGGCTGGATGAAGGTGCGCCCGACATAGTGGTTGCGGATGATGCCGAGCTCGAACGGCACGCCGGAATACTGGCTGTAGCCGACCGCGGCGGGCACGCCGGAATCCGGCACCGGCACCACGACGTCGACCTCGGGATGGCTCTCGCGCGCGAGCTGCGCGCCGAACGCCTTGCGCACGTCGTAGACCGAGCGGCCGCCGACGATCGAGTCCGGCCGGGCGAAATAGATGTATTCGAAGATGCAGGGCCGGGCCGGCTTCGGCGGAAACGGCTTGTGGCTGTGCGCGCCGGCCTCGTCGAACACGATGATCTCGCCGGGCTCGATGTCGCGGACGTATTTCGCGCCGATCATGTCGAGCGCACAGGTCTCCGAGGTCAGGATCGGACAGCCGTCGAGATCGCCGAGCACCAGCGGGCGGATGCCGAGCGGGTCGCGCGCGCCGACCAGCTTCTTGTTGGTCAGCGCGACCAGCGCATAGGCGCCCTCGATGGTGCGCAGCGCCTCGATGAAGCGGTCGATGAAGCGGGTGCGCTTGGACTGCGCCACGAGATGCAGGATCACCTCGGTGTCGGTGGTCGACTGCATCATGGCGCCGCCCTTGACCAGCTCGCGCCGCAGGGTCAGGCCGTTGGTGAGGTTGCCGTTGTGGCCGACCGCAAACCCGCCGGCGCTGAGCTCGGCGAACAGCGGCTGCACGTTACGCAGGATGGTGCCGCCGGTGGTGGAGTAGCGGACATGGCCGACCGCGGCGTTGCCGGGCAGGCGCTCGATCACTTCGCGGCGGGAGAAGGCGTCGCCGACCAGGCCGAGGCGGCGTTCACTGTGGAAGCGGCTGCCGTCGAAGGAGACGATGCCGGCAGCTTCCTGGCCGCGGTGTTGCAGGGCGTGCAGGCCGAGTGCGGTGATCGCGGCGGCCTCGGGATGGCCGAAGATGCCGAACACGCCGCATTCCTCGCGGAGCGTGTCGCCATCGAGATCGGGGTGATATCTGAGAGGGTCCTGCAGTTCGATCGGGCCGAGGTCGAGATCCATTTGGTCGGTATGATCCGAAGGAGTCTGCATCTCGTTCATCGCCTCTCGTAAGGGCCCAAATAGTTTATCGGCCCGCGGGTTTCTCGATCAGCTTTTTCAAGCTGTCACGCGCAGGTTTGCTATAGCCATCACCCGACGCCGGCGTCGCCTGATCATTGGTATCGGCCGCAGAATCGTCGTCTGGCTTATTCTTCTTGAACTTCTTTAAGATGGTGTTCTCGGGGTCGTCAGGCAAGAGCGACATCAGCCAATCCCCGGTTCCCTGCAGCACCACCCGGGACTTCGCCCCGGTCACCCAATCAGGCCGCTGCTTGTCCGGAACCAGCCAGGTGAAGAACATGAACGCCACGACCACGATCAGGAGGCCGCGGGCGAGCCCGAACAGGAAGCCGAGGGTGCGGTCGAGCGCGCCGATCCGGGAATCCAGGATCATGTCCGAGATCCGCACCGTGACGATCGAGACCACGATCAGCGTGCCGATGAAGACGCCGGCGACCACGACCACCGCTGCGACCGTGTCGTTGTTGAAGTAGGTCTTGGCGGTCGGCAGAAGCTTCGAGAACGCATACAGCGTGACCAGCGCGGCGGCGCCCCAGGCCGCGATCGACAGGATCTCGCGCATGAAGCCGCGCACCATCGCGAGCAGGCCCGAAATCAGCATCACGCCGAGCAGGACGAGATCAAGTATCGTTATGGGCATCGGCTGGTCAGGTCCGCTGGGTACGTTTCGGTACGCTGTTAAGGGCTTACGTTGTTAAGGGCTCTCGCGAATCGGCAAAGTCGGTGCCGTCCTAACTGAGGCGCATTGGGGGCATCCGGCAAGGCCAGAGCGCCGCCTGTCCCGCGCGGCGGATGTATAGCGGCGGGGGGCTGATACGTCACGCCCGCTTTAGCTGGTCTCGCGACGGAATCGGGCCGGTGTGGCATTTTTCTCAGCCGTATCAGGGCCTCCGGAGCCGCCCGGGTCGCGCCGGCCGCCCCGGGGCGTCCCGCGTGCCGCAATTTCGGCGACCAGCGCGGTGAGATTGCCGACGCTGTTGAGGGTGAGCCCTGAATCGCCGCCGCTCTCGCCGCGGGCCGATTCGGGCAGGATGGCGCGGCCGAAGCCGAGCTTGAGGGCCTCCTTGAGCCGGGCCGGGGTCTGCGCCACCGGGCGGATCGCGCCCGATAGCGAAATCTCGCCGAAATAGACCGCATCCGTCGGCAGCGGCGCATTCACCAGCGAGGAGACCAGCGCGGCCGCCGCCGCAAGATCCGCGGCCGGCTCCTGGATGCGCAGGCCGCCGGCGACATTGAGATAGACGTCATGTCCGGACAATTTGACGCCGCAATGCGCTTCCAGCACCGCGAGCACCATCGACAGCCGGCTCGGATCCCAGCCGACGACGGCACGGCGCGGCGTGCCGAGCGACGTCGGCGCCACCAGCGCCTGCAATTCGACCAGCACCGGACGGGTGCCCTCGATGCCGGCAAACACCGCCGTGCCGGGACTGCCGAGCTCGCGCTCGGAGAGGAACAATTCGGAGGGGTTGGTGACCTCGCGCAGGCCGAGGCCGGTCATCTCGAACACGCCGATCTCGTCGGTCGCGCCGAAACGGTTCTTCACCGAGCGCAGGATGCGGAACTGCTGCGAGCCTTCGCCCTCGAACGACAGCACCGCATCGACCATGTGCTCGACCACGCGGGGGCCGGCGATCTGGCCGTCCTTTGTCACATGGCCGACCAGGATGATCGCAGCGCCGGTTTTCTTGGCAAAGCGAATGAGGGCCTGCGCCGAGGCGCGGACCTGGGTCACCGTGCCGGGCGCGGATTCCACCGTGTCGGTCCACATGGTCTGGATCGAGTCGATCACGATCAGGCGCGGCACCGCGCCTTCCGACAGCGTCGCGACGATGTCCTCGACCGACGTTTCCGAAGCCAGCTGCACCGGCGCGTCCGCGAGCCCGAGCCGTTCGGCGCGCAGCCGCACCTGGGCGACCGCCTCCTCGCCGGAGATATAGACCGCGCGGTGGCCGGCACGCGCCATCATGCTGGTCGCCTGGGTCAGCAGCGTGGATTTTCCGATGCCGGGATCGCCGCCGACCAAAAGCACCGAGCCGCGGACGAAGCCGCCGCCGGTGACGCGGTCGAGCTCGGCCATGCCGGAGGACAGCCGCGGCGCGTCCTGGGTCTTGCCGGACAGCGATTCCAGCGCAAACGTCCGTCCCTTGCGCTTGCTGCGGATCGAGACCGGCACCGAGCCTGTGGTGTCTTCCTCGGCCAGCGTGTTCCACTCGCCGCAGGAGTCGCACTTGCCCTGCCAGCGATTATACGCCGCGCCGCAGTTCTGGCAGACGAAGGAGAGGGTGGATTTGGCCATGGAGCAGGTGAGTCGCGCTATCGCGCATGATGCATAGCACGGTTCGGCCGCCGCGCACGATCCATCGAAGACCGAGTGCCAGATGGCGGGGCCGGCTCAGCGCGAGAATACCCGCGTTCCGCCCGGCCAGCGCGGCTTGTCTCCGACCGGGCTTGCGCCGATTTCCCAGCCGACGCCGCCCCACAGCACGTCGACAGCACCAAGTTCGCCGGCGCTGTCACGGACGTAAAACACGTTCGGCTTGGCGTTGACTTCCAGCGGGCCGTTGCTGCCGCTGGGCTGTCGCCTCAGCGCGCACCAGACGTCGGCCAGCCTGCTCTCGTGACTCTGACCCAGTTTGGCGAGGATCTCCTTGTCGCTCGAGGCTGCGCTCAGGATGAAGGTCTGCAACGATGCGCCGCCGCTATCGTCCTCGATCTTGTTCGTGAAGCGCTGCGCGAAGGTCGCGCCCAACCAGGAAATCCTGACCGGCGCGCTCGAGGCGATATCCTCCTTGAAATGTTCCCGCGCGACGAATTTTTCGGCGCGGGGAATTGCCGAGGTCGACGACGGATCGGACGGTTCCTCGCTTTTCGGCTGCAGGGAACATGCAACGCGGTCAGCAGCGGCAACGGCACCCGGTTGTCCCGGCCTCGTATCGTCTGCCGCGACGCTCAAGCCATGTGTCGCCAGAACAACGGTCAACCACAGGGTGAAGCTTGGTTGGCGCATCTTGTTGTTGTCCCTGAATCCGCTGTGCTCGCAGAGACAAGGTAAACCGCATCTTGCAGATGTAAATCAAAGATCAGGTTTCTGGTTAAGGATAAAAAGTAAGTTCAACTACAGCGCGAATTTGAATCAAATGCGCTTCGCGCAAGGGAACTGCTCTCGTTTGTGCGCGCGGTCAAACGTCGATGTCCCGCCTCGACAGCAGCAGCGGCGGATTCTCGCGCGGCATCAGGCTCGTCGGCAGAGCCCGGCAGCATCGCGCCTGCGCGCGCAGCGGATCGCTCCAGCTCCAGCGAACCCGCCACGACGGATTGTTCGCGTAGGCCGGAATGCGCCAGACCCAGATCGTCTCGTAAACGCTGTCTCCCAACTGCGCGACATCGGGCGTTGCCGTCGGCCAGAACGCCGAGCCGGCAACGGCGAACGTCACAATCGCCGTAGTCGTGATCATCATCTTGCGCATCGCGCGCCTGCCTTTCCCGCCTGTCGTGGGCTTTGACAACCCGCGACTCCCAATGCTTCGACTTGCGATCCCGTATTCGTCAGGCCGACATCGGCGACATCAGGCGCCGAGCTCTGTGCCCGATCTGCACGCCATGTGTCGCTGAACTCGTGTCGCCTGAAACTCTCGGGACTCGCATCCGGGTCGTCGATCAACCCTGTGATGCCTGCTGGAGCAAAGTTCTTTTCCGCAAACGATCAAGTGCAAGTAATGAGATTGTCATAAACGCAGTGGCCGGATGGTGGCAATCCGGATAACAACGGAAGCCGAGGGTTCAACAAAACTCTTTCGGGGTACACGCCACCCGATGCGCAAAGCCCCGTAGAATTACGACATCATCGGGAGGATGTTGGTGTCACGGTGAAATCCGTTTGCAGAAGGCCCGGTCTCACGCTGCCGATGTCGGAATTTTACTGCGTCATTGCAGACCACAGCAACGCCGTGCCCGCCGCCAGCATGATACCGTCCATGATCAGGCGGAATGACTCCGGCTTCAGCTGCAGCACGAAGCGCTTGGCGATGAAGGCGCCCGCCATCAGCGAGGCGCCGGCGATCAGGCCCTTCAGCGCGATGTCCGGCGTCAGCGCGCCGAAGCGCTCGAACGTCACCGACTTGCTGACATAGAGCCCGAGCGAGCTTGCCGCCTCGGTGGCGAGGAACGCACCCTTGCTGAGACCGTAGAACAGGAACAGCGGCACGCTGAGCGGACCGGTCGAGGCCACGATGCCGGTGAGATAGCCGATGAGCGCACCGCCGATTGCAAGATGCCAGAGATTGGCCTCCAGCCTGTGCCGCGCCAGCCAGTGCCGCACCGGCACCATCGCGATCAGGAATACGCCGATCGCGATATCGACTGCATGCGAGGGCAGGGCGAGCAGGGTGCGCGCGCCAAGCGCGGCGGCCGGGATGCCCGTGATCGAGTAGGCGATGCAGGCACGCCAGTCGACCTCGCGCCACCAGGCGAGGATGCGCGACAGATTGGCCATCACGGCGGCGACGGCCATGATCGGCACCGCCTGCTTCGGCCCGTACTGATGGACCAGCACCGGCATCAGCATGATCGACGAGCCGGTGCCGACGATGCCGGAAATGGTGCCGGCGACCAGGCCGACGATGAGGACGAAGAGGAAGCCCACCTGCGCGCTCCGGTGAGGTGATCCCGAGCCATGCTGAATGCGTGTCCCGGGAGAGGGGCTCAGTGTGACCTCATGGTTCGAGACGGCGCAAGGGCGCCGCCGAACCATCGACGCGCCATCGTGCGCCGAGCAGCAAGACTTGGACAAATCAAGACCTGGACAAATTATGTCGCGAGAATGCGGAGGTATGACTCGAACCACATATTCGGTGTCGTCCCTGCGAAAGCAGGGACCCATAACCACCGATGCTGCTTGTTGAACGATGCTGGGACGACGAGTCCCGTTCTCAACACCCGCTGCGGCGTATGGGTCCCTGTGTCTGGAGAGTCTGTCATGATGGGGTGGGTGGGAAGCCGTTGGGTCCTTGGCGCTTGACGCCGTGAGCCGGCTCGGTCTCCCGCCCGTTCCATCTACAAACCTGAACAGTTGCACGAGGCTGCGTCAACAGACCTCGCATCACAGGGACAGGCACCATGATCATATCCCTTCGTTACGTCGGAATCGACGTCTCCAAACACCATCTCGATATCTTTGATGAGGCCGTCGGAGTGCCGGAGCGCATCGCCAACGCGCCACATGCCATCACAGAGCTGGTGGCGCGTTGGCGATGCGATGCGTTGGTGGTGTTTGAGGCGACCGGGGTCTATGACCGCGAACTCCGCGAGGCATTGCGCCAGGCCGGCATCCGCTTCGCCCGGATCAACCCAGCACGAGCCCGCGACTTTGCCCGCGCCTGTGGACAGCTCGCCAAGACCGATCCGATCGACGCGCGCATGCTCGCCGCCTTTGCCCGCGCCATGCGGCCCGAGACCGAAGCCGTCATCACGCCAGCTCGCGAAGCCCTCACATGGCTGGCCAAACGGCGTGATCAAATGGTTCTGACGCGCAGCCAGGAGAAGAACCGTCGCAGCGAAGCCGCTGACCGTGCCATCGTCAGCCGCATCTCCCGCTTCATCGACTTTCTCGACGAGGAGATCGCCGAGATCGAGGCCGAGATCAGCGCGCTCATCAAGGCCGAGCCCGAGATCTCGGAAGATGCCCAGCTGATGCGCACGGTACCTGGCGTGGGGCCGGTCGCATGCACGCAGCTGATCGCCCAGATGCCGGAACTCGGCCGCATCGGGCCCAAGCAGGCAGCTGCCCTTGCCGGACTGGCTCCCTTCAATGTCGACAGCGGTACCTGCCGTGGCAAGCGCAAGATCGGCGGCGGGCGCAAGCGCGTCCGCGATGCCCTCTATATGGCCGCCCTGAACGCCGTCCGGCGCGCCGACCCCTTCAAGGTCTTCTATGCAAGGCTGCGCCAGGCCGGCAAACCGGCCAAGCTTGCCCTCATTGCCGTTGCTCGAAAGCTGCTCACCATCCTCAACGCCATGATGCGCGACAGAAAGCCCTATCGGACAGCCCCTTCAACATAACAGTTGCCTGCTTTCGCAGGGACGACAGCGTCATTGTGGTTCGAGCGCGATCACTTCAGCACCACCCACGCCGGCGCGTGATCGCTGGCGCCGTCCTCGCCGCGGATGGCGCGATCGACGCCGGCTTTCACGAGCCGCGGCGCCACTGCGGGGCTGAGCAGGAGATGATCGAGCCGGAGGCCTGCATCGCGTGGCCAGCGCTGGCGCTTGTAGTCCCAGAAGGTGAACATCGGCGCGTCCGGATGCAGGGTGCGGATCGCATCGCACCAGCCCTGATCGACCAGCGCCTTGAAGGCGGCGCGGCTCTTCGGCTGAATCAGCGCATCCTTGTCCCAGGAGCGCGTCGGGTAGATGTCGAACGGCGTCGGCGCGACATTGTAGTCGCCGGCGAGCACCACTGCGACGTCCTCTTTGAGCAGCTTGGCGGCATGGGCGCGCAGCCGCTTGAACCAGGCGAGCTTGTAATCGAATTTCGGCCCGGGCTGCGGATTGCCGTTCGGCAGATAGAGGCTGGTGACGACGATGCCGCGCACTGCGGCCTCGATGTAGCGCGCTTCGTGATCGCCGGCATCGCCGGGCAGGGCGGTGCGGATCAGCACCGGCTCGGCCTTGCGCGCCAGGATGGCGACGCCGTTCCAGGTCTTCTGTCCCCGCCACACCGCGCCGTAGCCGGCCTGCTCGAGCGCAGCCGCGGGAAACTCGGCGTCGCTGGCCTTCAGCTCCTGCAGGCTGACGACGTCGGGCTTCGCGGTCTTGAGCCAGCGCAACAGGTTGGGCAGGCGGCGGTTGACGTTGTTGATGTTGAAGGTCGCGATCTTCGTGCGCACCGGCAATCGCGAACCTTGATCATGTCAGGTGGACGTCGCCGTTGGCTCGGCGGCCGGCAATGGCGGCGGCGCAGCGGGCGCTGCCGTCGGCAAGGCCGGCGGCGCCGCTTGCGTGGCGGCCGGCTCGCTGGTCTCGGCGACCGTATCGCTTCTCGCAGCGACGGCATCGCCGCCCTTGTAGATGCGCACGAAGCGGCGGCCGAGGCTGGTCAGCACCTCGTAGCCGATGGTGCCGAAATGATGCGCGACCTCGTCGACCGTGATGCCTTCGCCGATCAGCGTCACCATGTGGCCGCGCCGCACGGCATTCTTGTCGAGGTCGGTGACATCGACCGCGATCAGGTCCATCGAGACGCGGCCGGCGATCGGGCAGCGCTTGCCGGCGACCACGACCTCGGCGCCGCGGGTGCCGTCATTGGCGCTGGCGGCGCGGAAATAGCCGTCGGCATAGCCGGCGGAGACGATCGCAAGCCGGGTTGGCCGGCGCGCGGTCCAGGTGCCGCCATAGCCGACGGTTTCGCCGCGATCGATGTTGCGGATCTGCACGATGCGCGCCTTGAGATCGACCACCTGCTGCATCGGGTTGTCGGCCTCCGGCGTCGGATTGACGCCGTAGAGCGCGCAGCCCGGCCGCACCATCTCGAACTGGAATTGCGCGCCGAGAAACACGCCGGAAGAATTCGCCAGCGAGGCCGGCACGCCGGTGAACAGGCTCGCGATCTCGCGGAAGCTCGCAAGCTGCTTGGCGTTGGCGGGATTGTTGAGCAATTCGGCGGAGGCGAGGTGGCTCATCACCAGTGTGATGCCGTGGTCGCCGGCATTGATCCGCGGGATGATGCCCTGCGCCTCGCTGACCGTGAGCCCCAGCCGGTTCATACCGGTGTCGATATGGATGGCGGCGCCGCCGGACCAGCCGGAGCGGCGGCAGAACACGTCCCATTCGGCGAGCTCGTTGAGATCGCCGATCACCGGCTTGCAGTCGATCCTGGCGTAGGCGTCGCCGGTGTTCTGGAAGAAGCCGCCGAGCGAATACACCGTCGCCTCGGGAGCGGCCGCGCGCACCGCGGCGGCCTCCTCCACGCTGGCGACGAAGAAGGTCTTGCAGCCGGCCTTGGCGAGCGCCCGCGAAACCTGCTCGGCGCCGCAGCCATAGGCGTTGGCCTTGACCACGGCGGCGCATTCGGCCGGCACCGCGGTCTTCTCGAGCTTGCGCCAATTGGCGATGATGGCATCGAGGTCGATGGTGAGGATACCGCTGGCGGTCGGGTGGGCCGCCAGCAAACTGGCCTCGGGTGTCAGCTGCGATTTCGCGTCAGTCACGATGTTCATGGCTCAGTTGTACGCGGGTGCCTTGCGTCGTTCAACCGAGTCCGGATCTCAGTGCCCGTGATCCGGAACCTGACCGTCGGGTGCGAGGTCGCCGAAGCGCGTCACGCTGGCCTCGAAGTGCAGATCGACCGTGCCGGTCGGACCATGGCGCTGCTTGCCGATGATGACTTCGGCCTTGCCGTGGGCAAGGTCCATGTCCATCTGCCACTTCTCATATTCCGGCGTGCCTGCGCGCGGCTCCTTGTTGGCGAGGTAGTATTCCTCGCGATAGACGAAGATCACGACGTCGGCGTCCTGCTCGATCGAGCCGGATTCACGCAGGTCGGACAACTGCGGCCGCTTGTCGTCGCGGTTTTCGACCTGACGCGACAGCTGCGACAGCGCGATGATCGGAACGTTCAGTTCCTTGGCCAGCGCCTTCAGGTTGGTGGTGATCTCGGTGATTTCCTGCACGCGGTTGTCGGTGCCGCGTTTGCCCGAGCCCTGCAGCAGCTGGATGTAGTCGATCACGATCAGGTCGAGGCCCTTCTGGCGCTTGAGCCGTCGCGCCCGCGCGGTGAGCTGCGAGATCGAGAGACCACCGGTTTCGTCGACGTAGAAGGGCAGCGATTGCAGCTCGATCGAACAGTCGCGGATCTTCTCGAAATCGAGCTCGGAGATGCCGCCGCGACGGATCGAACTCGAGGGGATGCCGGTGCGCTCGGCGAGAATACGGGTGGCGAGCTGTTCGCCGCTCATTTCGCAGGAGAAGAAGCCGACACAGCCGCCATTGACTGCCTTGGTGGTGCCGTCCGCCTGGACCTCGGGCACATAGGCTTTGGCGATGTTGTAGGCGATGTTGGTGGCGAGCGATGTCTTGCCCATGCCGGGACGGCCGGCGAGGATGATGAGGTCGGACGGCTGCAGGCCGCCCATCTTGGCGTCGAGGTCGCGCAGACCGGTCGAGATGCCCGACAGCTTGCCGTCGCGCTGGAACGCCTTCGCCGCCATGTCGACGGCGATCGTCAGTGCCTGTGCGAATCGCTGGAAGCCGCCGTCATAGCGGCCGGTTTCAGCAAGGCTGTAGAGCTGCCGTTCGGCGTCCTCGATCTGGGCGCGCGGCGCGAAGTCGACCGGCGCGTCGTAGGCGACGTTGACGATGTCCTCGCCGATCTGGATCAGGTTGCGGCGCAGGCTGAGATCGTAAACAGTGCGTCCGTAGTCCTGGGCGTTGATGATGGTGGTCGCTTCGGCGGCAAGCCGGGCGAGGTATTGGCCGACCGTCATGCCGCCGATGTCGAGCTCGGCCGGCAGGAACGTCTTCAGGGTCACGGGGTTCGCGACCTTGCCCATCCGGATCAGGCTTCCGGCGGTCTCATAGATTTGCTGATGGATGGTCTCGAAGAAGTGCTTCGGTTCCAGGAAATCGGAGACCCGGTAGAAGGCGTCGTTATTGACCAGGATTGCGCCCAGCAGGCCCTGTTCCGCTTCGATGTTGTGCGGCGCACTCCGGTAGGCCGGGGATGCGGCGTCGGGCGCGAGCTTGTGGACGTTCGAATCAATCAAGGCCATGGACGAGCTTATTCTTCTGATTTCGTCGTTACTGAGATTTTCGGATGTGGGGCCCGCGATGAAGCGCCAGCCCGGCACGAAGCGAAAGGACGGATGTTTCTTATGCACGATTCACACAACGCGAGGTGTGAATCCGAAACAGTCGGATGCATTCCGCTTGACGGGGGGGGGGGTTGTTCGAAACCGGGCGGGACCCGGCCGATCAGCACTGTCGTTGGCAAAAATCGGACGCCGTCTGAACCTTTTGCCAAGCGAGCGGACCCATGGAGAGGCGAGGCGGCTGTTGGCGTCGATTTCTCAGACCAGGATGAGGAAGGCCAGCGCGATCAAGGCGGCCACCACGCCAGTGGCGATCAGGGCGTAGTCGGTCGCGATATCGCGCTGCGGGTCCAACATCGTCTGATGTGTTTCTCGGGTCATTCCGGACCACTACGACAGCCCGGGACAGACCTCTGTGAAGCAGATCACATGCGCCGCATTTTTTTGCGGCAGGTTCGCGGGAACGACCCGGCGGATTCCGGGTTGTCTTCGCTCAGGGAAGATACGGCGGCGATGGCTCGAGAGTTTCAGACAGCGCGATCAGGGCTCGGCCGGGCAGGTGGCATGGACCGTCGCTGGCTGGCGGCGCTTGTCGATGCCATGGAGCAGGCGGCGCGTCCGGAGGTCCGCAATGTTCCCTGCGATGCCGGGTTGATTTCCGCCGCTGCGGCCCATCTGGCCCGTCCCGCACCGACCTTCGCCCATTGCAGGTCGGTCTACAGCCTGCGCAACTAGCAGCACCTGTTCCTTCAGACCTATTCGCCGGCGAGTTGCAGGCGGGGCTTGGCCGCGCCGGCCTCCTTCAGCCGCAGACGGGCTTCTTCGCCGCCGATATAGTCGCGGGTGGTCGGGACGACGCCCTGGCGCTTGGTGAGCTGCAGCTGGAAGTTCATCATGTTCTGCACGCGGAACGACATCTCCGAGGCAGCCAGGTAGAATTCCCACATCCGGGCAAAGGTCTCGTCGTAGAGCCGCACGGCCTCCTCGCGCCGCGCCATGAACCGCTCGCGCCACGCCTTCAGCGTCTCGGCATAGTGCAGGCGCAGGATCTCCATGTCGCAGATCAGCAAACCGGCCTTCTCGATCGCCGGCATGACCTCGGACAGCGCCGGAATGTAGCCGCCGGGGAAGATGTATTTCCGGATCCAGGGGCTGGTGACGTCGGGGCCGGTCGAGCGGCCGATCGAATGCAGCACCATGACACCGTCGTCGCTCAAGAGTTCGGCGCAGCGCGCAAAGAAGGTTTCATAATAGGCGACCCCGACATGCTCGAACATGCCGACCGAGACGATGCGGTCGAACGGCCCGGGGATGTCGCGGTAATCTTGCATCAGGAAACGCGCGGAGTGCGCCAGGTTCCGCTCCGCCGCCCGCGCGTTGGAAATCTGCAGCTGCTCGGTCGACAGCGTGACGCCGGTGACGTCGGCGCCGCTCATCTCGGCGAGATAGAGCCCAAGGCCGCCCCAGCCGGAACCGATGTCGAGGATGCGGTGCCCGGGCTTGATCAGGAGTTTTGCGGCGAGGTGGCGCTTCTTGGCGAGTTGGGCATCGTCCAGCGTCGTGTCCGGTGTCTCGAAATAGGCGCAGCTGTATTGCTTGTCCGCGTCGAGGAACAGGGAATAGAGGCGGCCGTCGAGATCGTAATGACGGGCGACATTGCTCCTGGATCGGCCGCGCACGTTGATCTGCTGGGCGCGGCGTCCGAGGAAGCGCACCCACGCCTGCAGCCTCGCAAAGTTCGGCAGCATGGCTGCCTGACCCATCAGGACCGCCAGCACGTCGGCGATGGTGCCTTGCTCCACCACGAACGTGCCGTCCATGAAGGCTTCGCCGAAATAAAGCTCGGGATCGACCAGGACGCGGAGTTCGGCCGCTCGCGTCATAAAGCGCACGGCGACCGGTACGCCCGTGCCGTCACCGCAGGTGAATTGAGCGCCGCTCGCGGTCGTGAACGTGATCGAACCGCGGCGGATGAAGCGCCCCAAGAAGTATCGCAACAATCGGTCCATCGAAATACCAACGGAACGGCAAGCTGCACACCGACACCACCGGAGTTGATCACTCCAATGTGTCCCCGATCTCAAGATAGGCAGGGAATTAGATCGCGCTATTGCGTTGTGGTCAAAGCCGATATTCCAAAATGTGACAATTGCGTGGATGCGTCATGGGTGCGCTTCCATTCGCGCGATAATCGGCTAAAAGGTGACCGCCGCGGCCGATCCACTAGGCGCTGGCGGCGATTTTTCCGGAATCTGGAGACTTAAGGAATGTTGAGCCGAGCCCTCAGTCTGGCGACGGTGGCGCTTCTGATTGGCTGCCTGTCAGCCGTATCGGCGCAAGCGCAAAACCTCGAGGCCGGCAAGAGCCCCTCCCAGATCTTCGCAAGCACCTGCACAGCTTGCCACAAGAGCCCGCGCGGCCTGCTGAAGTCGGTGCCGGCCGGTTCGCTGCCGGGCTTCCTGCGCCAGCACTACACGACCTCCGGCGACATGGCCGGCGTGCTTGCGTCCTATCTGATTTCCAACGGCGCCAACGACCCGCGCTATCAGGCCAAGGATCAGCCCAAGGGGACCAAGGACGGCGCCAAGGGCCGGGACGGCCGGCAGGAAGCCAACCAGTCGCCGGAGCAGCCGTCCGAGCGTCCGGCCCGCCGACGGCACCAGGATGCAGCGCCGCAGGAAGGAGCCAAACCCGACGCCGATGGCTTGAATCCCGAAGGACGTCCAGGTCGCCACGGCAAGCGGATGGTCCGCCCGAGCGAGGCGCCGGAGGGCGCGAAGCCGGATGACGGCCAGACGCCGCAGGCCGCCGGCGAGGGCAAGCCTTCGCGGCAGAAGCATGGCCGCCGCGGCAAGCCGGTCGAGGAGCCGAAGTCCGAGGACGGGTCCAAGAGCGGGGCTGCGACCAGCGAGCCCAAGACCGAGCCCAAGGCAGCTACCAAGCGCGAGGACAAGGGTGAAGCCGAGAAGCCGGCGAAGCCCGCCGCCGAGCCCGACACCGCAAAGGTCGACGCGCCGAAGAGCAATGGCGGCGGCGAACCGGCTGCCGTGCGACCCGATCCGGTTCCGCAGGTCACACCGGCGCCTGCAGCGGCCGCGCCTGCCGCGTCCGAGCCGGCCGCAGCCGCAACGCCTGCTCCGGCGCCAGCCGCGCCGCCGGTGACTGCGACCGCGCCGCCGCCACCTCCGCCGACGACGCCGGGCTCCGGCCCACCGGAAGCTCCGACCTCGAAGTAATCGCCAACGCCGGGCCGCAAGGTCCCGGCGTATTCGTTTGACCGTTATTAGAGCAATGCTCTAGAGTGTTAATCTAGTGAGGAGAGGACGACTTGAGCACGGCGCGCGAAGATCTGCTGGCGGCAGGACTGGCGGTGTTCGACCGCGACGGGTTTGAGGGTGCGACGGTGGCCGAGATCCGCTCACGCGCGCGCGCGTCCAACGGCAGCTTCTTCCACTTCTTCACCTCGAAGAAGGAGCTCGCCGGCACCCTGTTCCTGGAAATCCTGCAGGCCTATCACGCCGCGATCATCACCTCGGTCGACGACAGCTGCGGCGCCGGCGAGGGCGTTGCGCGGCTGATCCACGCCCACCTCGATTGGGTCGTGAGCAATCGACGCGAGGCGCGATTCCTGTTCGAGATTTCGCGCAGCGAGTGGGGCGAGGAGGTGCGCGGCGCGCAGCGCAGCGAGAATTCGCGGCTCACCGACGGCATCGAGCGCTGGCGCGCGCCGCTGCTCGCGCGTGGCGAATTGCTGCCGATGAGCGCCGTGCTGTTCTTCAGCCAGATCATCGGGCCGGCGCAGATCTTCTGCCGCGCCTGGCTGTCGGGCCGCCATACCGGCGATCCGCGCGAACAGGTTGATACGCTGATCGCCTGTGCGATCCGCGCGGTGGTGGCGCCGGGTGCGCCGGAGCGAGCAGGAGGAACGTCATGAGCGAGACCGATCCGGACTTTGCACCGATCGCGACACGAATTCGCGACAATGTCGGCCGGCAGGGCTTCATGGGTCTTGTCGGTGCCGAGGTGGCCGAGCTGTCGCGCGGCACGTGCACGCTCGCGGTCGACCGCCGTCCGGAGCTGTTGCAGCAGCACGGCCTGTTTCACGGCGGGGTGACGGCGTTTCTGGTCGACAACGCCACCACGATCGCGGCGGCGACGTCGCGCGGCCAGCCGGCGCTGACGGCGGAGTACAAGCTGAACCTGCTGTCGCCGGCATCGGGCGATCGCCTGATCTGCCGGGCGCGTGTGATCAAGCCGGGACGTCAGGTCGCCGTCGTTGCGGCCGACGTGTTCTGCGTCATCGACGGCAAGGAGAAGCACACCGCGACCGCATTGGCGTCGATTGCGATGCTCGACGACCAGGCGGCGGCACGAATCCAAAGCCCGGCCTGATCGAGGCCGAGCTTCTTAGCGTTTTCGAGCGAAGTGGATACCGGTTCGCGTGAAGAAAACCAGAACCGAGAGCATCGGTTCGGAATCGATGCTCTCGTCGGTTGGACGATGGCGAGAAGCTTACTTCTCTTCGGCGGCCGGTGCCGGCGCGGCTTCCTCGTCGTGCTGGGCTTCCGGATCGAAGAATTCGCCGGCGGCGGCGAGCGCCTCGGCGGCAGCGTCCTGGTCTTCCTGGCGGGTCGAGATGTCCTCGCCGCGCTTGATCCGCTCGGCCTCTTCGGCGGAGCGGGCGACCGTCACGGTGACGCTGGTCTCGACCTCGGGGTGAACGGCGATCGTCACCTTCTGCGCGCCGATCACCTTGATCGGCGAGTCGAGCCAGACCTGCGGGCGCGACACCGTCACGCCGTCGGTCGCCAGCGCGGCGACGATGTCGCGCACCGTGACCGAGCCGAACAGCTGGCCGGATTCGGAGGCCTGGCGGATGATGACGATGTCGCGGCCGTCGATCTTCTCGGCGACCTTGGCGGCTTCGCCTTTGGCCTTGATGTTGTTGGCCTCGAGCTCGGCCTTCATGCCGTCATACTTGGCGCGGTTCGCCTCGGTGGCGCGCAGCGCCTTGCCGCGCTTCAGCAAGAAGTTGCGGGCGAACCCGTCCTTGACGCGCACGACTTCGCCCATCTGGCCAAGCTTGGCAACGCGTTCGAGCAGAATGACTTCCATTTTCGTTCTCCTTTAGATGCTAAGTACGGGTTCAAGTGGTTGGATCGAATCTCAAGCCGCGGGCAAAGGCGGCGGTCTTGTCTGCAGATAGCGCTGGCGCAGCCCGAACACGGCGTCGGCAATGCCGAGCGCGAACATCGCCACGATCGGCCAGCCGAACATGGCGACGACCGCATAGATGCCGCCGAGCCAGAAACCGCGATTGGCGAGCGACAGCGTCAGGGTATGCAGCACCGCAAAGCCGACCAGCGCGTAGGCGATCACCAGCGCCGTAGTGACGATCTGCGCCAGCAGCGCAAGCATGCCGCCGACGAAGCTGGCGCCTACCGCCACGATCAGCGCGAGCAGCGTCATGGCGGGGAGTGCGGTGCTACGGAACTCCGGCCACGGTCGGTTCAGTCGCCCGGAGGTTTGCGTGATCTTGCCGGCGAGCCAAAGATTCAGCGTCAGCGTCACCATGGAGATGACCGTCGCCGCGAGCGGCGCGAAGATCACCAACGCGTCGACCAGTCGTTCGATGTCACCGCTGGGCTGCGCTTCGCCGGCGCTGAGCATCTTGAGCAGGCCGCGCCGCAGCGTGCCGGCGATCGTTTCGGCATCGGTGCCGAGCGTGAGCAGCGCGACGGTCGTGGTGATGATGGCGAAGGCTGCAATCCAGAGCAGGATGCGGCCGACGGGGTACCATTCAAGCGCAGGCTGCTGCTGCTTGGCACTGTCGCCGGCTGCGCCCGCGATCGGCCGTCCGAGCAGGGCGAGGTGGCCGAGCCACCAACCGGGCACGGCGACCATCATGGCAAATGCGATGCTGTAGGGAAGGCCGAAGATCGTGCCGAGAACGGATGCCGCACCCACTCCACCAATAGCGGCGGCGAGGGGACCCCAGCCGAGCGCCGCCACCATGATCGGCAGCGGTGCGAGATAGAACAGCAATATCGAGATCAGCGCGCCCGAACTGATCGAGGCGAACATCAGCGCCGACGCGGCGCCGGCTGCAAGAGCAACGGTGAATATTCCGATCATCAGCTGTCCCGCCCCCTTTGAGCGGTTAGGGGTCCTGCATCGAGAACCCCAACCATCGGCGACCGGACGACCCGGAAGCCTTATGAGAATAGACGGCCGGCGGCGCGCGCCGCCGGCCGTCGTCAATTAGCGAATGACGTAAGGCAGCAAGCCGAGGAAGCGCGCGCGCTTGATGGCGCGGGCGAGCTCACGCTGCTTCTTGGCGGACACGGCCGTGATGCGGCTCGGCACGATCTTGCCGCGCTCGGAGACGTAACGCATCAGCAGCTTGGAATCCTTGTAGTCGATCTTCGGCGCATTCGCGCCCGTGAACGGGCAGGACTTGCGACGACGGAAAAACGGACGGCGGGCACCAGCATCAGCCATGCTTCTTTACTCCTCGGTCGCAGCTTCTTCGTCGCGCGGACGGCGCGGACCACGGTCGCCACGGAAGCCACCCTCGCGGTCACCACGGAAACCGCCTTCGCGGTCGCCACGGAAGCCACCACCACGGTCATCGCGCTCGCGATCGCGATCGGCCTTGCGCATCATCGCGGACGGGCCTTCCTCGTGCTCTTCGACGCGCACGGTGAGGTAACGGATGACGTCTTCGTTGATCCGCTCCTGGCGCTCGATCTCGGTGACGACAGCCGACGGTGCGTCGATGTTCATCAGCACGAAATGCGCCTTGCGGTTCTTGTTCATGCGGTAGGTGAGGGAGCGCACGCCCCAGCTCTCGGTCTTGGTGACCTTGCCGCCGCCCTGTTCGACGATCCCCGTCATCTGGGCCGTCAGTTCATCCACCTGCTGGGTGCTCGCATCCTGACGCGCGAGAAAAACATGCTCGTAAAGAGGCATGGTTGTCCTTTCCTGTGTTGGCGCGGTTTCCGGCGACAAGCCCTTCGAGACCTTCGGAAAGGACTCGAGCTGCTCAGAAGGCGGGAGCACGGGACGACGGGCCGACTGGCCCTGCCACATCAAAATCAACGGGTGAATTTGCTGAGACCGTCCGTTCAGCTCCCGGCCGGAGCCCACGAATGGCGCGCTTATACGGATTTTGGCCGCGAAAGCAAGGGTTCTTGGCTCCGGATGCGCGAGGCGTCATAGCCCTCCGGGCCGTTTGACGCAACCTCAGGCGCTTTCCCGTTGATTTCTTTGTTTGTATGTCATACAAATATTCTTGGGAGGACGAGATATGGGTTCGGAGACCGCCAGCGGCACGTCTGCGCCCGATCCGAAGCACGCGGTTCGCGCGACGCGGTCGGCGGGGCGCAAGATGCGCTCGCTGCTGCTCGATGCCGCCAGCCGCCTGTTCAAGGAACGCGGGCTCTCGGGCACCTCGATCGCCGATATCGCCGCGGCCGCCGACGCCTTTCCGAGCCAGATCACCTATTACTTCCGCACCAAGGAAGCGCTGTTCGTCGAGGCGGCCAGCCGCGACATGCTCTATCTCGCGCGCGCGACCGAGCAGGCCGCCCTGAATGCCCACACCCCGCGGGACTACAGCCACGCCCTGGCCGAGACCGTGACCGCGACCGACACGGTCGCCTTTTTCGCGGAGGCCTTGACCCTCACGCGGCGCCGGCAGGACCTCGCGCCCCTCGTCGAGCGCACCATCGAACGCCTGCACAGCGAGGGCGCGCGCGCCTATGCGGGCCAGGTCGAGCGCCATGGCTGGCGGTCGCTGCGCGCACCCGAGGAGAGCTCGCGGCGGTTCTGGGCAATCGCGATCGGTGTGATCGTCGAAGGTTTCGCCATGGGCCGTGCTGCCGACGAGATGTGCCGCGAATTGCTGCGCGCGCTCGGTGAGCAGGCGACATCAACTTCGACGTCGGCCAATGACGGGACGCGTCTGCGGCTGGTCGGCGATCACAGCACTTCATCCTCAACGAACGGGGAGACAAGCACATGACCGCGCTTCGCATGCGAGCCCGCGATTTCCTGACCGAGGACGAACTGGTCGCGGTGCGCGAGCGCACGACGTGGAAGGGCGCAGCCCTGATCGTGCACGCCTGGGCGCTGATCCTGGGCGCGATCGCGCTGGTCGCGTGGTGGCCCAATCCGCTGACCTATCTGCTCGCGGT
Organism: Bradyrhizobium sp. BR2003; assembly: GCF_009720285.1. Lineage (NCBI taxonomy): Bacteria > Pseudomonadati > Pseudomonadota > Alphaproteobacteria > Hyphomicrobiales > Nitrobacteraceae > Bradyrhizobium > Bradyrhizobium sp. BR2003. The sequence goes on along the minus strand of NZ_SMYJ01000014.1, from coordinate 99,096 downwards.
TGCGATCATCGGCTCGCGCCAACTCGGGCTCGCGATCCTGATGCATGACGGGGCGCACGGCTGTCTGTCGGCGGACGAGAGGACCAACCTGACACTGAGCCAGTGGTTCTGCGCCTATCCGATCTTCGCGGAGACCCGCGGCTATCGCCGTTATCATCTGCAGCATCATGCGCGGACGCAGCAGGAGGATGATCCAGATCTCGTGCTGTCGGCGCCGTTTCCGATCACGAAGATGAGCTACCGCCGGAAGTTCTTCCGCGATATCACCGGGCAGACCGGCTACCAGCAGCGCAAGGCGCAATTGCTCAATGCGATCGGGCCGAAGGAGTGGCCGTTGTCGCGGCGCGCCGCCAACTTCTGGCAGAAGCTCGGGCCGCAATGCGTCACCAACGCGCTGCTGTTCGCGGGGCTCGCCGCCGCGGGCGTGTGGTGGGCCTATCCGCTGTTGTGGCTGGTGCCGTTGCTGACCTGGATGATGGTGATCACGCGCATCCGAAACATTGCCGAACACGCCGTCGTGCCTGACAGCTCCGATCCCCTGCGCAACACCCGCACCACGCGGGCCAACGTCCTCGAGCGTCTGTTCATCGCGCCGTACTACGTGAACTACCATCTCGAGCATCATTTGCTGTTCTACGTGCCCTGCTACAACCTGCCGCGCGTCCATCGCATCCTGAGCGAAAGCCGCTATGCCGGCCGGATGGAAGTGCAGCCGGGCTACGCCGCCGTGCTGCGGCTTGCGACCGCCAGGCCCGCGAATGAGGATCGTCCGGGGCAACTGGTCAACAGCGCACGCCGGGCGAGGGCCGGCGCCAAGGTTAACGCCGACCAGAATGCCGGCGGGTTCTAGCCCGGAGCCGGACCGGCATCCCCAGGGTTCCTCCGTCGCGGCTTGACAGCACCGCCTCCGTCAGTGTCTTACGGCCCGGTCCGAGGCCGGTTGCAAGGCTTGGTTTGCAAGGGATTGGCCCGGACCCGCTGTGGCGCGTTTTGCGCGACGCGGATACCGTTTTCCCCTGCGGCAGGCCTAAAGGGCCTGCGCGGAGACCACGCTCAACAAGGTAGGGATCGCCGATGACGGCAGCATTTACGTTTCCCGGGCAGGGCTCGCAGGCGGTCGGCATGGGCAAGGCCCTGGCCGATGCCTTTCCGGCGGCCAAGGCGGTGTTCGACGAGGTCGATTCCGCGCTGGGCGAGAAGCTGACCGCGATCATCTGGGATGGTCCCGGCGAGACATTGCAACTCACCGAAAATGCCCAGCCCGCCCTGATGGCGGTGTCGATTGCCACCTTGCGCGTGCTCGAGAGCGAAGCCGGCTTCTCGGTCGGCCGCAACGCGGCCTTCGTTGCCGGGCACTCGCTCGGCGAGTATTCGGCGCTGGCCGCCGCGGGAAGCCTCTCCGTCAGCGACACCGCGCGGCTGCTCCGCACCCGCGGGCTCGCGATGCAGAAGGCGGTGCCGGTCGGCGTCGGTGCGATGGCCGCGCTGCTCGGTCTCGACTACGAAACCGCCGTGGCGGTCGCCAACGAGGCGGCGCAGGGACAAGTCTGCCAGGCCGCCAACGATAATGGCGGCGGCCAGGTGGTGGTCTCCGGCGACAAGGCCGCCGTCGATCGCGCGGTCGAAATTGCCAAGACCAAGGGCGCCAAACGCGCCATGCTGCTGCCGGTGTCGGCGCCGTTCCATTGCAAGCTGATGCAGCCGGCGGCCGACGCGATGGCAGAGGCGCTGTCCGGCGTGACCATCAAGGCGCCCTCGGCGCCGCTCGTCAGCAACGTGCTGGCCTCCGCCATATCAGATCCCGACGAGATCCGCCGCCGCCTGATCGAACAGGTCACCGGGACCGTGCGCTGGCGCGAGTCGGTTGCCTATATGGCAGGGCACGGCGTGACGCGGTTCTTCGAGATCGGCGCCGGCAAGGTGCTGAGCGGCCTCGTCAAGCGCATTGCCGACGGTGCGGTCGGCGTGCCCGTCGGCGGTCCGAACGATATCGCTGCGGCCAAGGACGCGCTCGCAGCTTCGGCTTGAAGCAGCCGGAAGGAGAATTCGATGTTTGATCTGACTGGCAAGACGGCGCTCGTCACGGGCGCAACCGGCGGCATCGGCGGCGCGATCGCGCAGGCGCTGCATGCGCAGGGCGCGACGGTAGCGATCTCGGGGACGCGGCGCGAGGTGCTGGACGGTTTTGCGGCCAAGCTCGGCGAGCGCGTGCACGTGCTGCCCTGCAATCTCTCCAGCAAGGATGATGTCGAGGCGCTGGTGCCGGCAGCGGAAGCTGCGATGGGGCAGGTCGACATCCTGATCGCCAACGCCGGCATCACCCGCGACAACCTGTTCGTGCAGCTGCGCGACGAGGATTGGGACGACGTGATCGCGGTCAACCTGACCGCGACGTTCCGCCTGGCGCGCGCCGCGACCAAACTGATGATGCGCAAGCGCTTCGGCCGCATCATCGCGATCACCTCGATCGTCGGCGTCACCGGCAATCCCGGGCAGGGCAACTACACCGCGTCGAAGGCCGGCATCATCGGCCTGATCAAGACGCTGGGCGCCGAATACGCCAAGCGCGGCGTGACCGCCAATTGCATCGCGCCGGGTTTCATCAAGACGCCGATGACGGATGCGCTCAACGACAAGCAGCGCGAAACCATCCTGGCGAAGGTTCCTGCGGCGCGCCTGGGAACGCCCGAGGACATCGCCGCTGCGGCGGTCTATCTGGCCTCGAACGAGGCCGCCTACGTCACCGGACAGACGATTCACGTCAACGGCGGGATGGCTATGATTTGAGCTGCTTGCTGGCTCTCGCAATGCGGCGAAAAGCCGTTTTCGGGAGCCGGTTCAGGCGTGTAGTCAAGGCTTGGGAAGTATGGTAGCTGAACCCCCCATGGATGGGCAAAGAACGCCATTGCAGGATTTTGAAACCCTGTATATTGGCGTGGCGACGCCTGCCGTTCGCCGGGGCTTTAATCGGCTACGACCGGGCCGAATCAAGACTATGCGCGACTGAGTAATCGAGACGACCACGATGGCTCGTATCGTCTTGGGGTCGGGTCCAATGGAACAACGAGGTTGAACGATGAGTGAGATTGGCGAGCGGGTTAAGAAGATTGTGGTCGAGCACCTTGGTGTCGAGCCCGAGAAGGTGGTCGATAGCGCGAGCTTCATCGATGACCTCGGCGCCGACAGCCTCGACACGGTCGAGCTCGTGATGGCATTCGAAGAAGAATTCGGTTGCGAGATTCCCGACGACGCGGCGGAGACGATTCTGACCGTCGGCGACGCGACCAAGTTTCTTGAGAAGAACGCGAAGAGCTGACGCCGATCGCGAATTTGACGGGGCCGGACGGACCGCGATCGAGCGGTCCCCCGGCTTCTTATTATCAGCAGCGCATTGCTGGCCGGAGACGTGGAAATGAGACGAGTTGTCGTCACGGGGCTGGGCATGCTTACACCGCTCGGCTGCGGCGTTGACGCAACTTGGGCGCGCATCCTCGCCGGAGACAGCGGCGGCAAGAAGATCGACACGTTCGACGTGTCCGACCTGCCGAGCCAGGTCGCCTGCTACATTCCGCGCGGCGACGGCTCCAACGGCACCTTCAATCCCGACCAGTGGATGGAGCCGAAGGACCAGCGCAAGGTCGACGACTTCATCCTCTATGCGATGTGCGCGGCCAAGCAGGCGCTGGACGATGCCAACTGGCATCCGAAGTCGGATGAGGACCAGTTCGCCACCGGCACGATGATCGGCTCCGGCATCGGCGGCCTCACCGGCATTGCCGAGACTGCGGTGCTGCTGAAGGAGCGCGGACCGCGCAGGGTCTCTCCCTTCTTTATTCCGGGCCGCCTGATCAATCTGGCCTCCGGCTACGTCTCGATCGAGCACGGCCTGAAGGGGCCCAATCATGCGGTGGTCACGGCGTGCTCGACCGGCGCGCATGCGGTCGGCGACGCAGCGCGGCTGATCGCGCTCGGCGACGCCGAGGTGATGGTCGCGGGCGGCGCCGAATCGCCGATCTCGCGCATCGGCATCGCCGGCTTCTGCGCGGCGCGTGCGCTGTCCACCGGCTTCAACGAGACCCCGCAAAAGGCATCGCGGCCTTACGACAAGGATCGCGACGGCTTCGTGATGGGCGAGGGCGCCGGCGTCCTGGTGCTCGAGGAATACGAGCACGCCAAGCGCCGCGGCGCGAAGATCTATGCCGAGGTGACCGGCTATGGCCTGTCGGGCGATGCCTTCCACATCACCTCGCCGCCGCCGGACGGCAATGGCGGCTTCCGCAGCATGAGCATGGCGCTGAAGCGCGCCGGCCTTGCCGCATCCGACCTCGACTACATCAATGCGCACGGCACCTCGACGCAGGTCGGCGACGAGATCGAGCTCGGCGCGGTCGAGCGTCTGCTCGGCAATGCGGCCTCGAAGGTCTCGATGTCGTCGACCAAGTCCGCCACCGGACATCTGCTCGGTGCGGCCGGCGCGATCGAGGCGATCTTCGCGATCCTGGCGATTCGCGATAACGTGGTGCCGCCGACCATCAATCTCGACAATCCGTCGGTGCAAACGGCGATCGATCTTGTGCCGCATACGTCGCGCAAGCGTGACGTCAATGTGGCGCTGTCCAATTCCTTCGGTTTCGGCGGCACAAACGCTTCCGTGATCGTGCAGCGCGTGACCAATTAGTAGGTCTTTAGAGCGTTTTCGAGCGAAGTGGGTACCGGTTCGCGTGAAGAAAACGCGTCAAAAACGAGAATCCAAAGTCCCGTACCGATTCGATTGGAACGGGACTTTAGAACTAGTCCACCGTTTTGCCGTATTCCGCGGTGACTCCTAATAGCGGGCGCATGCTATTGGCAGGGCAGGGGTTTGTCCGGCCACGATTCAACCGGCAGGATATTGGTTTGCATCGATGAGTGAGAGGCCGCCCATTTCACCGAGGAGTCCACGCGCCGCGCTGGAGCCCGAACAGCTTCCGCCGCCGCCCAAGCGCTCGGATCGCGCCCGCAATCCCTTCGTGATCGTCGGCAATGCCATCTTCACCATCCTGATCATCCTGATGATCGGCGCCGGAGCGACGTATTACTACGGCAAGCAGGCCCTGGAATCGCCGGGACCGCTGCAGGAAGACAAGATCGTCAACATCCCGGCGCGCGCCGGCAAGCGTGACATCGCCGACGTGCTCTCGCGTGAGGGCGTGATCAACGTCAATCCGTGGGTCTTCATCGGCGGCGTGTTCGCGCTGAAGGCAAGCTCCGATCTCAAGCCCGGCGAATATTCGTTCCAGAAGAATGCCAGCCTGCGCGACGTCATCGCCACCATCGTCGACGGCAAGGTGGTGCAGCACGCCATCACGATACCGGAAGGCCTGACTTCCGAACAGATCGTGACGCGGCTCTCCGACAACGACATCTTCACCGGCTCGGTGCGCGAGATCCCGCGCGAGGGCACGCTGCTGCCGGAGACCTACAAATTCCCGCGCGGCACCACGCGCGACCAGGTGATCCAGCGCCTGCAGCAGGCGCAGAAGCGCGTGCTTGCCGAAATCTGGGAACGCCGCAACACCGACACGCCGCTGAAATCGCCGGACCAACTGGTGACGCTGGCCTCGATCGTCGAGAAGGAAACCGGCCGCGCCGACGAGCGCAGCCGCGTGGCCGCCGTGTTCGTCAACCGCTTGCGCCAGCGGATGAAGCTGCAGTCCGATCCGACCATCATCTACGGACTGGTGGGCGGCAAGGGAACGCTGGGCCGTCCGATCAAGCGCAGCGAGATCACGCAGCCGTCGCCGTACAACACCTATGTGATCGATGGCCTGCCGCCCGGACCGATCGCCAATCCCGGACGCGCCTCGCTGGAGGCGACCGCCAACCCGGCGCGTACCCGCGATCTGTTCTTCGTCGCCGATGGAACCGGCGGCCACGCCTTCACCGAAACCTACGACCAGCACGCGAAGAATGTCGCCAAGCTGCGCGCGTCGGAGAAGCAGATCCAGAACGACACCGTCGAGCCCGCGGATGATCCGGCGCCTGCCGCCGCGGCGCCCGGCGCCGACACCAATCCCACGGCGACGACGCCGAAGCCCACCAATCAAAAGAAGCCGCCGCGCGGTCGGCAGGGCGCAGCCCGGCAGACCAATTCGCCGCCGGTGGTGCAGCGCTAAAGCGCGATCGTCATCGCGCTTTAGCTTCTTGTTTGAGCATGATCTTTCGGAAAACCGCTACACACTTTTCCGGATCATGCTGTAGCTCTGCGTTTCCGGCGGTGGAACGTAATTCCACTTTCACGGAATCCGTTTTAAGGTCGCACCGGCTCCCCGCGAGTCTCGCAGGCTCCGGGTGAGTCCCATATCCTTGTGTTGGAGAGTTTCACGCGATGGCGCTGTCGAGCATGACTGGCTTTGCCCGAAGCCATGGCGCAAGCGGTCCCTATACGTTCGAGTGGGAGCTGAAATCGGTCAATGCCAAGGGCTTTGACCTGCGGTTGCGGCTGCCGCCGGGCTGGGACGAACTGGAAGCGCTTGCCAAGAAGCGGGCCGGCGAGCTGCTGTCGCGCGGCACGGTCTACGCCAATCTCAGCGTCAAGCGCACCGACGCGGCGCAGACGATCCGGATCAATGAGGACGTGCTCGCCGCCGTGGTGAAGGTCGCCGGCACGCTCGCGCAGCGGATCGACGCGGTGGCACCGAGCATCGACGGACTGCTCGGTATCAAGGGCGTCATCGAGGTGGTCGAGCCTGAGAGCAACGAGGACGAGGACAAGGCGGCGCGCGAGGCGGCAGCGATGGCCTTCGAGCAGGCGCTGGGCAGCCTTGTCGAGATGCGCCGGCGCGAGGGCGAAGCGCTGGGGCAGATCCTGATGCAGCGGATGGACGAGATCGAGCGGCTCGCCAAGCGCGCCGAGACCGCTCCCGGCCGCAAGCCCGAGGCGATCAAGGCGCGGCTTGCCGAGCAGATCGCAGCGCTGCTCGAGACGTCCGACCGCTTCGATGCCGACCGCCTGAACCAGGAGGCGATCCTGATCGCCACCAAGGCCGACATCCGCGAGGAGCTCGACCGCATCGCCTCGCATATCGCCCAGGCGCGCGAGATGATCGGCAAGGGCGGTCCGGTCGGGCGCCGGCTCGACTTCCTCGCCCAGGAATTCAATCGCGAGGTGAACACCTGCTGCTCGAAGTCGAACGACGTCGAGCTGACCAACACCGGGCTTGAGATGAAGAACGTGGTCGAGCAGTTCCGCGAACAGGTCCAGAATCTGGAGTGAATGATGACGGCGCAGGGTTTTGACGGCGTTGAGCGGCGCGGACTGATGTTCGTCCTGTCGTCGCCCTCGGGCGCCGGCAAGACCACGCTGTCGCGCATGCTGCTGGAGCGCGAGCCGGGCCTGAAGATGTCGGTGTCGGCGACGACGCGGCCGATGCGGCCCGGCGAGGTCGAGGGCCGCGACTATTTCTTCGTCGACAAGAAGAAGTTCGAGACGATGGTCGAGCACGCTGAACTGCTCGAATGGGCCACCGTATTCGACAACCGCTACGGTACGCCGCGCGCGCCGGTCGAGGCTGCCCTGTCGGTGGGACAGGATGTTCTGTTCGATATCGACTGGCAGGGCACGCAACAGCTCCATCAGAAAGCCAGCGCCGATGTGGTGCGGGTGTTCATCCTGCCGCCGTCGGCCGCCGATCTCGAGAAGCGGCTGCATACCCGGGCGCAGGATTCGGAAGAGGTCATCCGCGGACGGATGAGCCGCGCCAGCCATGAGCTGAGCCATTGGGCGGAATACGACTACATCGTCGTCAACCACAATGTCGACGACGCCTTTGCCGAGGTGCAGTCGATCCTGAAGGCCGAGCGCCTCAAGCGCGAGCGCCGCACCGGCCTCACCGAATTCGTGCGCGGCCTGCAGCGTCAGCTCGAGAAGTAGTGGTCGGAACCGTGACGCGATCGCAGGGCGATCGCATCACGGTCATTTCCTTGAGTGCACTCTAGTTCGCAGCGCTGCGCGCAAGCCGCTGCAGCATCGCGGCGATCTGCTTGTTGTCCTGCTCTCTTTGGTCCCTATCGCGCGCAGTCTCCCGCCGAGCAGCCGCAGTCTCGGCGCGGCGTGGAGCGGGGGGCGTCTCTGCACGGCGCGGCACGGGTGTCTCGGCGCGGCGCGGCGCAGCCTCGGACAGACGCAGCGGACGGTCCCGGCTGACGACCGCCATCGGTGGCGCCGGCTCGGTGTGCAGCGAATCCCACGGCGCGTGCCACTCGTCCTCGGTCTGGTAGGGCGCCGAGCGCCTGCGGGTCAGACCGAATACCAGCGCGCTGACCATGCCGGCCAGCGCCAGCGCTCCAACCATCACGATCAGCAACATCTGCGTCGACGACGATGATTTCTCCACCGACGCCTCGGCCGTGGCGGGGGCGGCAGGTGCCGGCGCGGCCGCCTGTTGCGGTGTCGCGTCAGCCTGCGCGACCACGGTCGGCGGGTCCGCGGCGCGCCGGGTTCCGTTGGTTCCGGCCATGCTCGAGGCATCCAGCCACCTGGCGTTCACGTCGGACGGCTGGGCGTTGGCACCCTGAGCTGCCGGATCGATCGCCGCTGCCGTTGCGCCGGCCTGGCTGGCGTCGGCGCTTGGCGCAGGCACGGCTGCGGCCTGAGGCGAGGGCCACTCGGCATGGGCATCGGCGACTGATTTGCGCATCGCCGGTTGTTGCGGCGCGGGCTGGCTCTGCGGCGCCGGCTGGCTCTGTGGCGGCGCGTCGGCCGTTGTGGTTTCGGGCGCGGCTGCCGCTGGCGGCTGCTGAGCGGTCGTGGTCGCCGTCTTGGCCGCCTTGTTCTTGGCCTCGCCGAGATACCAGCACTTCTTCTTGCTACGATCGAGATGGTAGAACCAGTGGCTTCCCGCAGGCGCGGTTCCCTTGGGGGCGGACAGACAGCTGTCCGCCGTGTTGGTGCTATTGGCCGTATTGGCGGCGGTCTGGGCCATGGCGCCGAAACTGGCACCGGCCAGCATGCTGGCGGCAAGCGCCGCAGCGAACTTCGCTGAACGATTTGACATACGCGTCCCCGGTATCTCTTTTTTTACGCAAACGCTGGAGATCCCAATCTCGGCAAAGAGTTGGGTCGCAATGCGCCGCAAATCCGGAACGGGTAGGGCTTAATTGGGGCTCCCAGCTTGCCGCAATTGCGGCGGGCCGAAGGCGAGGGCGTTCACTGGCTCCATAGGGCGCGGTTTATCGCTTGGACGCGGTCCAGTGGCCCTTGCAGCCGTCGGATCGCACGAACGAGCCGGAACCGCTGCGGCCCGAGAAACGGCCCGAACTCGTCCAGCTCAAACCTCCAGCGGATCCGCTGCCAGTCGTGGATCCGTTGGGGCTGACATGTCCGGAGCTCAGCTCTCCCGAAATCGCGCCGCCTGATATCACCAATCTTTCGGTGCTGGAGCCGCAAGGCGAACCCTGGGCGACAACCACCCATGAACCGTCGAAATTGCCACCACCCTCGTTGCTGGTTTTCCTCGCGGCGCGGCGCGGCGCCTCCGAACTCTTGCTTTGCGCCGGCCTTGATGGCGTGACGGTGCGCGGCGCTGTGCGGGTCCCGGACAGCGACTTCTCGTCATTGCCGATACTGCCACCGCTGCTGCCGGACTGCGCCAGCGCGGCCGTGGACCCGAGCGCGGCAATGAGCAGCGCGGAAAGCAGCATGGGTCGAGGCAGCAGGTGAAACATGTTCTTCATTGCAACCGTGTCCAATGTGGTCGTCATCAAATTCAGTGTCCGGTGCCGTCGGCGCAGACGGCATCGATAATGCGACAGGATTTCCCGGCCTTGCCGCATTCGTCAAGCGCGGCAGTCTTGGCGCGATCAAGTGCGTCGCGCTGGATCAACGACCAGGACTTGGCTGATATCGCGAACGCGCCGCAGCGCGAGCCGTAAAAGGAAAGCTCGACGGTGCACTTGGCGCCGCCGCATTTGGCGCGCGCGTCCTCGACCGCGGCGCGCCGCGACGCGTGCTTCCAGGAGATGCCCCATTTGTCGATGTCGGGGCCATAGACGATTGATCCCCAGGGCTGCAGGTCCTCCATCTTGCGCAGCCGCGTCAGCACCCCCTCGGTCGCTTCGCCGGTCGGCGTCATGGCGACCTTCTCCTGGAATTTGCTGATCGCCGCGCGCATTCCGTTCCTGCTGTCGAGCGGCTCGGGATCGAAATTGTGCTCATAGAGACGATCGCTCAATTCACGCAGCAGTGCCGGGTCCTTGATCGGAATACGGTCGGGATCGGGCCGCAACGTGCTCGGCGACTGCGGCTCGGGTTGCGGCGCGACTGCGACCTTCTGCTCGGCCGGAGCCGCTGGCGGCACGAAATAGAAGGTGCCGTCGATCGGCGACGAGGACACCCAGGGCTGTTGCGAACCGCCGGTCTCGCGTTTCACGGCAAGCCCGACCTGATTGAAGGTCTGGAAGATGTCGAGACCGGCGAGCTTGATCGTGGCGGCCAGCGCCTTGGTATAGGGGCTGTGGCCGCCGGTGCCGTCCTGCGCGACGTTGCCGGGCTGCGTGGCATAGGAGATCAGCGTGCCCTCGGGGGCGCGCATCTGCGCGAGGCCGCCGTCGGCCGCGCGCAGCCCGCGTCCGCCGAACGGGTTGTTGCGGCAGGCATCGAGGATCACCATGTTGAGCCGCGTGCCGGAGCCCTGCATCTGCCTCAGCACCAGGTTGACGTCGAGCATCTGGAAGTCGACGTCGGCCTCGCGGGTGGCGTTGGCGCTGACCGGCACGAGATAGTTCGCGCCGGACACCTGGACGCCATGGCCCGCATAATAGAACAGCGCGACGTCGGCGCCCTGCACCTGCCGGCCGAAGCTTTGGACGGCGATGTCCATGGCCGGCTTGTCGAGATCGAGTTGGGCGCGTCCGCCGATCAGGGTGAAGCCGAGGCCCGCCAGCGTCTCGGCCATCAGGGCGGCATCGTTGCGGGGATTGTCCAGTCGCGTCACGTTCTGGTAGGCGGAATTGCCGATCACCAGCGCAACGCGCTTTTCGGCCGCGGCCTGCGCCACGCCGACGAGTGCCTGCCACAGCAGTATCAGCACCGCCGCAGCCGCCAGGCGCCTGCCTTGCACAGCCCCGTGCATCCCCGCGATCCTCTCAGCCTCGCTGGCAGATTACCAGCGCGCGGGGGAGGACAAAAGCGGCCGTCCGGGCAGCAAGGCGCGGCCAATTGAGCTCGGAGACGTCACACAGGGAGTAATCCCGCCGGTGGTTGGCGGCCGGCGGGATTGCTTCGGCTAGTTCTTCAGGACGATGCGTCCGACGACCTTGCCGGCGCGCAGCTCGTCGATCCATTTCTGGACGTCGGCCATCGGCTCTTCCTTCATCGGCGTCGGCTTGATCTTGCCGGCGCGGGCGAGCGCCATCAATTCCTGGCCTTCGGCCAGCGTGCCCACCATGAAGCCTTCGATGGTCATGCGCTTGTAGACCCACTGCACCATCGGCAGCGTGAACTGGCCGCCCATCAGGCCGGACACCACGATCTTGCCGCCGCGCGCGACCGTCGACACTGCAAACGCCATCGACTTCTCGTTGCCGGCAAAGTCGACGACGCCGTCGAAGCCGCCGTCGCTCTCCTTCAGCATGCGCTTGACGACATCGGGCTCTGCCGGGTCATAGGCGGCCGCCGCGCCGTTCTTCAGCGCGGTCTCGCGCGCCGCGGCGCTGAGATCGGCAACGGTGATCGGCTGCTTGAACATCGCCTGCGCGAATGACAGGCCCATCATGCCGACGCCGCCGAGGCCGATCAGCAGCAAATTGCGCTGGCGCGGACGATCGACCAGGCGCTTCAGCGCGCCATAGGCGGTGACGCCGGAGCACATCAGGGTGGCGGCCTGGTTGACCGGCAGCGGATCGTAATCGAGCAGGTATTTCGCGTCGGGCACCAGCACATGGGTGGCGAAGCCGCCGTCGATCGAGACGCCGAGGAAGCGCTGCTTGACGCAGAGATTCTCGTCGCCGGCGAGGCAGTCGCGGCACTGGCCGCAGCCGATCCAGGGGAAGACTGCCTTCTTCGTCCCGATCAGATCCTTCGGCGCATCGGGGCCGACCTCTTCGACCACGCCCGCGATCTCATGGCCGAGCGTGAAGGGCAGGCTCATGCCGCGGGTGGTGTCGAGCTTCTTGCCGCCGCCGAGATCGGCGTAGCCGTCCTGGATGTGGAGATCGGAATGGCACAGGCCGCAGCGCTCGATGCGCACCAGCACCTCGCGTCCCTGGGGCCTCGGCGTGTCGACGATGGTTTCGCACAGCGGTGCATCGAATTTGACGAGGGATTGGCGAACCATACGCGCCATTACGTTTTCTCCTGTTGTTCTATTTTGTGGCCCGTATATCGGCCAATTCCCTCGCCATGGCAACAAAGCCCGCGACCGGAATGGTTTCGGCGCGCCGCGTCGGGTCGATACCGGCTGCTGCAGCAAGCCGCGCCGGATCGACCGACAGCGATTTCAGGCTCTGGCGCAGCATCTTGCGGCGCTGGCCGAAGGCGGCGGCCGCGACCTGCTCGAGCATGCGGCGATCGCACGGCTCGGGCGCGGCGCGCGGTATCAATCGTACCACCGAGGACGTGACCTTCGGTTGCGGCACGAAGGCCGCGGGCGAGATGTCGAACAGGATCTTGGTCTCGGCGCGCCAGTTGGCGAGCACCGCGAGCCGGCCAAACGCTTCCTCGTCCTCATGGGCGACGATGCGCTCGGCGACCTCGCGCTGGAACATCAGGACCATCATATCGTACCAGGGCGGCCACGGCTCGATCGACAGCCAGTCGACCAAGAGCTGGGTTGCGATGTTGTAGGGCAGGTTGGCGACGATCTTGGCCTTGGCGCCGTCGAGGAAGGGACGCGGATCAAAGCGCTGCGCGTCGCCATGCACGATCTCGATGCGGCCGGGATAGCGCCTGGCGATGTAGTCGAGCGCGGCCAGCGCCCGCTCGTCGCGCTCGATGGCGATTACGCGCTTGGCACCCAGCGCAAGCAGCGCGCGCGTCAAGCCGCCGGGACCGGGGCCGACCTCGATCACGGTGGAGTCTTCCAGCGGGCCCGCGGCGCGAGCAATGCGCGCGGTGAGGTTGAGATCGAGCAGAAAATTCTGGCCCAGCGATTTACGCGCCGACAGCGAATGCTCGCGAATGATGTCGCGCAGCGGCGGCAGATCGTCGATCGCGCTCACTTAGCTTGATGCCGCGGCCATGCGCGCGGCGAGCCGGAGGGCGGCGATCAGGCTCGACGGATTGGCCTTGCCGGTGCCGGCGATATCGAATGCGGTGCCGTGATCGGGCGACGTCCGGATGAAGGGCAGCCCCAGGGTGACGTTGACGGCGTCCTCGAACGCGACGGTCTTGATCGGGATCAGCGCCTGGTCGTGATACATGCAGATCGCACAGTCATAGGTCTTGCGCGCGGCTGCGTGGAACATGGTGTCGGCCGGCAGCGGGCCTCGGACGGCAATGCCATCGCGGCGCAGGATCTCGACCGCGGGCGCGACGATCTCGACGTCTTCCATGCCGAGCGTGCCGTCTTCGCCGGCATGCGGATTGAGGCCGGCAATGGCGAGCCGCGGCGCCGCGAGGCCAAACCGCGCCTTCATGTCCGCGACCACGATCCTTGCAGTCGACACGATCAGGTCGGTCGTCAATTGCGCCAGCGCTTCGCGGACCGACACATGGATCGTCACCGGGACGACGGCGAGCGCCGGCGACCACAGCATCATCACCGGCTGCGGCGCGTGCCCGCCGCTTGCGGCGAGCTCGGCCAGGAACTCTGTGTGGCCGGGATGCCGGAAGCCGGCGCGGTACAGTACGTTCTTGGCGATCGGATTGGTGACGACGGCGCTGGCCTTGCCGGCGGCGACATCGGCGACGGCCTGCCGGATCGATGCCAGCGCCGCATCCGCGCTCGTGCCGTCGGGCTGGCCCGGTCGCGCCGTCGCCGCCTTGCCGGTCGCAACCACGGGGAGGGCGCGTGCGAACGCCGCGGATGCCTCCTCGGCGCCGACCTCGGCCAACTCGATGGCAAGCCCGAGCGCCTTGGCGCGTTCGGCAAGCGCGGCGCGGTCGCCGAGCAGATAGAACGGCGGGAGATCGAGTTCGCGGCGTCGCAGCCATGCGGCGAGCGTGGTGTCGGGGCCGATGCCTGCGGGCTCGCCGGATGTCAGTGCGAGAGGTTGAGCCATGCGTCAACGTTAGTCGATCATCGCCCGCCTGGATATTCGATCATCGCGGCTTTCCGGACTTCCTGCAGGTAGGCTTTCGACTTCGCCTCGTACTTCTGCACGTACATCTTGTCGCGCATCTCACGCTTCTTCGGCGTGTCGACGGTGGTTGCCTTCCTGCCGCACAGGGCGACCATTTCGATGCCCTGCTTGGTGACCTCGGGAGGCGTGAGGTGGCCGACCGGGGTCTTGTCCAGGATGTCGCGCAGCGACTGCGGCAGGTCGGCCGAGGTCTTCACGACGATTTCGCGGATCGCGGCGTTGCGCATCGCCTTGAAGAAGGTGTTGGCTTCCTCGCAACTGGTGACGCGCTCGCGCAGGCTGTCGGCTTCCTTGCGGCGCCCCTCGAACTCCGACTGCGGCGCGCCGCGGGGCACGATCAGAACGACCGGCTGCATCCTGTATTCGAACGCCTCGGCCTCGGCCGCCCCTCCGGTCTCCTTGACCGCGTTGGCCACGTCCTTTTCGCCAACCTGCAGGCTTTCCTTGAAGCGGCCGCGGACCAGGCTGGTCCAGACCATGTCGGCCCTGATGCGCTGCTTCAGCGTATCAGGGCGGATGCCCTTGCCCTCGAGCACCTTGGTGAGCTGGTCGCCGGAAAGCCGCATCCGCTGCGCCATGCCGCCGAAGGACTGGTCGATATCGCCGGCGGAGGGGTCGACGCCGAATTTCTTGGCTTCCTTGATCTTCAGCTTCTCGTCGATCAGTTCGTCGAGGACGGTCTTCCGATCGGGCGTCTTGCCGCCGGTCAGGGCGTTCAGCTTGGCGCGCTGCTCGATGTCGTAATTGGTGATGGGCTCGCCATTGACCATCACGGCGATGGTCTGGGCATGCAGTCGCGCACCGCCTCCGAGCAGGAGGATAAGAGCGAGCAGGAAACTCAACACTAGCTGATAGCGGCGCGTTGGCAGGCTAGCGGTCGTCATTATCGTCATGTCAGCCGTTTAAACCAATTCAAGCCGGAGCCACAGGCAATCCACGCCCTCCGCCAGACCGCTCGCTCGCTACTGCATACCAGCCGAACTGCTGGTCGTGGAGGTTTGGGCGATCGTCCGCAGCCCGATCTGGAACATGAACGCGTGGCTGAGGACGGGCGGCGTCGAGCCGGCCTGATAGGTATAGGACGTGACATAGTTGGCGGCCAGCACGAAGCAGTCGTCCACATAGCCCGCGCCGAACGCGTACTGGTTGATTTTGTTCGCTTCAAGGTCCCAGCGCGCCGCGCCCTGAACCACCCAGTTCGCCGCTACCTTGATCGATCCGCTGGCGAGGATGCCCTCGCGGCGCGTCAAATAGCCAAGTTCCGGCTGCGCGGCATAGTCGCCGTACATCAGGCTGACCGACCAGCGGTCGAAGTTCGCGCTGGCCTGGGCCTCGAACCGGTTGATGTTCCAAGTCGCCTCGTCCATCCGCGAGCGGACGCTGAACGTGTAGGTACGGTTGGGCGAGTAGGCGAGGCTGGCGACATAGTCCGAGCGCGGATTCTGCAAGCCGGAGTCGACGCCGGTGTTGGTGACGTCGGCGACCGCGAACGAGTTCAACCCGAACATCTGGTAGGACTGTCCGAACATCGCCTTGACGCTGCCGCCACGATCGAACTGCGTGGTGGCCTGCACGCCGACATTGGCGCGGCTGCCGCCCTCGACGCGGTCGTAGCCGGAGAACTTGTCGACCGCGAACAGGTTCGAGGTGTCGAACATCAGGCTCTGCGCGTCCTCGTTCGGAAGCTTGCCGGCGTCGGGCTCGTTGGGCCGGATGATGACCTGCGCGATCGGCTCGACGGTCGTCGTGCCCCACGGTTGCACGTTGATGAAGGGGTAGCGGTATTCGAAGCCGACGGTCGGCATCAGGCGGACCGTCTGGGTGTCGCCGACCGGCAGGAAGTTGGAAACGCCCGGCTGGTTCGAGATGTCGGCGTTGATGGCATCGGCGCGGACGCCGACGAACGGCGTCCAGATCTGGCCGAGCGGGTCGGTATAGGATTTGCGCCACTGCGCCTCGGCGGTCAGCCTGGTGTAGGTGCCCGGCATGCCGCGCAGCAGGCACTGCGACGGCGTCCGCGCCATCGGGTCCGCGGATGTGGTCGTGCACAACGGGTTAAGGGGGTTGGCGGCCTGTGCCGTGATCGGGTCGAACACCGCGGTTTCGCGGGTCAGGTTGGTGAAGTTCACCTTGTAGCTGAACTCGCCACCGAAGATCGGGCTGTTGATCACGTTGTTGTAGTCGATGACAGGCGCGACCACCGGAACCTGGTTCTGGTTGCCGGAGTAGCTGAGATAATAGATCGCGCGCGCGTCGAAGAAGCTGCGGTTGCCGACGCCGGTCAGATAGAGCTGCGAGATCGCCTCGGTCGGCAGCGACAGGAACGATCCGAACGGATCCTTGTACTGGGCCAGCCGGTAATCGGACATGAAGTAGTAGTCGGACAGCAGCACGCCGTCCCAGCCCCAGGTCCACTTGTCGTTCAGCGCGAACTGACCCTTGGTCTCGACGCCGCCGCGGAACTGGCGGTCGCCGGGCTGGCCGGCGAAGGCGCCCTGATCGAGCTGGTCGATGCCGTAGAGCCGGATCTGATAGGCGCCGTTCGACAGACGCTGGCGGAATTCGCCCTGGAACAGCACGCCCTGCTTCGACGTGATGCGCGGATTGAAGGTCGCGTCGAAGTCCGGCGCGAGCGCGAAGTAATACGGAATTTCGACGCCGACGCCGAACGCCGAATACGTCGTGAAGCCCGGCATCAGGAAGCCGCTCTTGCGCTTCACGGTCGGATCGGGCGTCGAGAAATAGGGCAGATACGCCATCGGAACGCCGAAGAATTCGAGCTGGGCGTTCTCGAAATAGAGCATCTTTTCGGTCTGGTTATGGATGATGCGCGCGCCCTTGACCTGCCAGAGCGGCGGCTTCTTCGGATCATCCTTACATGGCGCGCAGGCGGTATAAACGCCGTTGTCGAACACCGTGTAATTGCCGCTGGACCGATCGGCACGGGTCGCCGCCATGCGGGTCTGGTCTTCAGTGTCGACGCGCAGCGAATCGACGAAGCCGTCGCGGTAGTCGTCGCTGAGATCCACGATGTTGGCGTAGGTGATCTTGCCTTCCGCATCGGTCATGCGGATGTTGCCTTCGGCATGAAGACGCTTGGTCTTCTGGTCGTAGATGACCTTGTCGGCCTCGACGCTGGTGCCGTTGTAGAACATCTGGACGTTGCCGACGGCCGAGATGCGCTGGTTGTTGTAGTCGTAATCGACCTCGGTCGCCTGAACCAGCATCTGCCCGTCATTCTTGGCTGGCGGGCGGGGCGGCTTCGGCGGACGCGGATTGTAGGTGAAGGCCTGCGCGGCAGCCGGCGCCGACGCGACAATGTCGAGCGCGCTGACCACGACGAACGCGGCGAGGAGAGCTGAGATCGAAACGCCAAACGCGGCCATGCGGCTCCGTTGACGGCGCAGGGCACTGCGCCGCCCGGGAGCAGGCGACCTCAACTGGCGGGCGGCGACGATAGCCACTACCCGTCCTCCTGGTACAGCAAGGCTAAGAAACCGGTGAGGCTGCCCACAACGACAGGCAACCACGCCGCAGCGATGGGATGCATCAACTCAGCCTTGCTCAAATCTTCAGTTACTTTCGACAGCACGTAGAGCAGAAAGCCTGCGCCCACGCCACTCAAAACCATCTTCTGCACGCCGCCCATCCGAAAGAAGCGGAGGCTCACAGAAGCCGCCAACATCACCATCGCAGCCAGCAAAAACGGCTGTGCGATGAGCTTGTGATACTGCAAGCGATAGCCAGCCGTCGCGAACCCTGAACTCTCCGACGAACGGATGTAGTTCGGCAGTTGCCAAAAGGACACAGTTTCCGGGGTGGAGAAACTGTTGCGCACCTGTGCCGGGGTAAGGGTGGTGGTCAGGTAGAAGGTGTCCTGATCCACCGGAGGCTTATCGAGGGTGAATCGGCGCACGCCCTTGAACACCCAACGGCCGTCTTCGAGCGCCGCTTCGCGCGCTTCGATTCGCTCCTTGAACTGAAGCGTCGTATCGAATCGGAACACGGTGAGGCCGGTCAGCCGGACGCCCTGCTGCTCGCTGCGGGCCGCATTGATGATCGCCTGACCCTCGTCGTTGATCTGGTTCAGCCAGAAGCCGGACGCGTCCTGAATGCCGCCGCCGGGCGCCGAGCCGAACAACTCGGCCTCCATGCGTTTGGAGAGCTCGCGCAGATTGGCCGACACCGGATTGTAGGCGGTGGTCGCGAAGATGCCGAGTAAGATCGCACTGGCCAGCGCCGGCGAGATGAATTGCCAGGCCGAGACGCCGGCGGCGCGTGCCACGACGAGCTCCAGCCGCCGCGACAAGGCGAGGTAGCAGGTCATGGCGCCGATCAGCACGCAGAACGGCATCAGCTTCTCGAGCAGCTGCGGCACCCGGAATAGCGAAGTCTCCGCCACCGTGATCGCGGAGGCCGAGACGAGGCCCGACGTCTTGCGCACCATCTCGATGTAGTCGACCAGCACGAGCAGCACGAAGATGCCCGCGAACACTCCCACCGCCGCGATCACGAAGCGGCCGGCGAAATAACGCCCGAGTGTGTTTGTGACCATGCTCATGCGGTTGCCGGCCTCCGGAAGAGGCGCGCAATGCGCTCGTTGTTCCTGTTGATCGCTTCCATCAGCCGTGGCGGCGGTTCGACGACCACGCCGCCGACGATCATCCAGATGCCGATGCCGATGCCGCCGAACAGCATCAGATACTGCACCAGCGCCGCGAGCGGCGTCTTCACCGCCATGACGGAGCAGGCGAACCCGACCATGCGCAGGCCGAACACCGCGAATACCGAGCCGCCGATCGAGAAATTGCGGCTTTGGCGCGTGGTGCGCGGCGCGCCGAGGAAAGCGAAGGTGAGGGCAGCGAACGCAAACGGATAGATCGGCGCCATGAAGCGATCATGCAGCTCCGCGAAGAACTGGCCCGAGAGCTGCTGATAGGTCTTGTCTTCCTCGTCCGGCCACATCAGTTCCCAGAGATAGCGCTCGCGAATCCCGAGCGTGACGTCGCGGCCCTGCGAGAATTTCGACATGTCAAAGGCGTAACGGGCGAACGCGACCAGCGCCGGATCGCGCTTGCCAACCTCGAACCGTTGGAGATTGCCGTCATAGAGCACGAGGTACGAACCTCGATCGGTCTTCTGCACGGTGCCGTGGTCGGCGATGATGGTGACGCGCTCCTGCGGATCGCGGCGATCGTCGACGAAGACGCCGCCGAGCACGCCGCCGGGCAGGCGCTCGCGGATGCGAATCGTCAAGTTCTGGTCGAGCTGGGCGAAGCGGCCGGGCTGCAGGATGTTGGTCAGCACGTCGGCGGTGATCTCGGCGTCCCACTGCTTGATTCGACGCATGCCGTCGGGGGCGAGATAGGCGCCGATGAAGGCGACCAGCGCCGCCACCACGCAGGTGGCAAGGAAGAACGGCCGGAACAGTCGGATCGGCGAGAAGCCCGCCGCGTTCATGACGATGATTTCGGAATCGGTCGCGAGCTTGTTCAGCGTATGGGAGATCGCGATCATCAGCGCGATCGGGGCGATGATCAGCACCAGGGCGGGAATCACGAGACCGGTGATGCCGAGGAAGGTGAGGATGGTCTGACCCTGGCTGGTCATCAGGTCGATGCCGCGCAGCGCCTGCGTAATCCAGATCACGCCGGTGAGGCTGACCAGGACAAGCGCAAACGACGCCAGCGTCGTTTTAAAGATGTACTTGTCGATCGACCCCATCGCTACCGCACGACCCCCAAAGACCCCTGCACGCAACCAAACGCACGGCTTTCGACCATCCCCGTCAACCCGGGTTCCCCTATGGTCGAGCCGCGGACCCGTCCGGCTCACTCTCTAGTCACTCTCTCACTACCATCCCTTTGATCCGTCAACAAAATGGCCGGGCCAAGGCACGCTTAATTTATGGTTAATTAATCGCTTTTGTGGCCTTCGGGCCACTCCGGCGCTTGGCAGCGACGCAGCCGACAGGTCATAGTGCGTGACAAGCTTGGTCCGGTCTGGTTCCGGACCGCCATCGCAATGCTCACCCCGCGTGCCGGAAGGACCGCCTCAGGTCCGAGCAACACCCTGAGTTCTGGAGGATTTTCCTATGTCCGACGCCGTCAAGGTCGGCTTTGTCCCATTCTCCGCGGCCGCTCGCGGTATTCTGGTCGTCTTTTGCGACGACCAATTGAAGCTGGGAGCCGTCGCCCGGAAGGCGCTGGGTGCTGCCGCCGAGACGGTCAAGCGGGCCGCGGCCGCCAACCAGTTCAAGGGGAAGAGCGGGGCAATCCTCGACATCCTGGCGCCGGAGGGAATCAAGGTCGAGCGGCTGATCGTGATCGGCACCGGCAAGCCGGCCGACCTCAAGGAGAAGGATTTCCTCAAGTTTGGCGGCGCGGTGGCTGGCAAGCTCAATGCCGGCAGCGGTTCGATGAACGTGATCGCGGAACTGCCCGATGCGGCGATGGCCGCCGGCCAGGCCGCCGCGATCGCCACCGGCATCCGTCTGCGCGCCTACAAGTTCGACCGCTACAAGACCAAGAAGAAGGACGGCGAGGACGGCGCCCTGCGGGCCGACGTCTCGATCGCCGTCGACGATGTTGCCGCCGCCAGGAAGGCCTATGCGCCTGAAGCCTCCGTCGTCGACGGAGTGAATTTGGCGCGCGAACTCGTCAACGAGCCGCCGAATGTGCTGTATCCCGAGGAATTCGCACGCCGCGCCAGCCAGCTTCGCAAGCTCGGCGTCAGCGTCGAGGTGCTCGACGTCAAGGCGATGACCAAGCTCGGCATGGGCGCGCTGCTCGGCGTCGCACAGGGATCGGCGCGGCCCGGCCGCACCGTGATCATGCGCTGGAACGGCGGCAAGAAGAGCGAGGCACCGGTCGCGTTCGTCGGCAAGGGCGTCTGCTTCGACACCGGCGGCATCTCCATCAAGTCGGCCGGCGGCATGGAGGACATGAAGGGCGACATGGGCGGTGCGGCCTGCGTGGTCGGGCTGATGCATGCGCTCGCGGCGCGCAAGGCCCGCGTCAATGCGGTCGGCGCCATCGGCCTTGTCGAGAACATGCCCGACGGCAATGCGCAGCGGCCGGGCGACATCGTCACCTCGATGTCCGGCCAGACCATCGAAATCATCAACACCGACGCCGAGGGACGCCTCGTGCTCGCCGACGTGCTCTGGTACGTCGCCAAGAAGTTCAAGCCGAAATTCATGGTCGATCTGGCCACGCTGACCGGCGCGATCATGGTCGCGCTCGGTACCGATCACGCCGGCATGTTCTCCAACAACGACGAGCTCGCCGAGCGCCTGACCAAGGTCGGCCTGGAGACCGGTGAGAAGGTATGGCGCATGCCGCTCGGTCCCGAATACGACAAGCAGATCGATTCGCAATTCGCCGACATGAAGAACACCGGCGGGCGCAACGGCGGCTCGATCACGGCAGCGCAATTCCTGCAGCGCTTCGTCGATGGCACGCCGTGGGCCCATCTCGACATCGCCGGCACCGCGATGGGCGCGCCGAAGACCGAGATCAATCAGAGCTGGGGTTCGGGTTTTGGCGTCCGGCTGCTCGAGCGGCTGGTCTCCGACTATTATGAAGCCAAGAAATAGCAAGAAATAGAGTGTCGGCCGGCGCATGACCGAGGTTCTGTTCTACCATCTGCAGAACATGACGCTGGAGAGCGTGCTGCCGCCGCTGCTCGAGAAGTCGCTCGAGCGCGGCTGGCGCGTGGTCGTGCAATCGACGTCGCAGGAGCGCGCCGAGACGCTCGACGCGCATCTGTGGACCTACAGCGACGATTCATTCCTGCCGCACGCGACCTCGCGCGTTGCCGACGCGCAGGACCAGCCGATCATCCTGTCGATCGAGGAGGGCAACCCGAATCGGGCCAATGTCCGCTTCCTGGTCGACAATGCGGCGTTGCCGGCCGACTGCGACAGCTACGAGCGGCTGGTCCTCGTGTTCAACGGCGACGACCCCGACGCGGTGGCCTCGGCCAGGGAAAGCTGGACGGCTTGCAAGGCACGCGGCTTCGAGGTCACCTATTGGCAGACCGACGAGCGAGGACGCTGGCAACGGCGCCAATAGCGATAGCTACTAATTAATGATAATTCGACGTTTCTTAGGGCGGGCCACGGTCATGCCGCAAAGTGATGTTCGGACAAGCCCTTAGGTGAAGGGGTAGGAGCTTTGTCGATCGTGCGGGACGGAACATTCAGTCGGAAGTCGCTGCTGGCCTTGCTGGTGCTTGCACCGGCACTTGCCGGCTGTTCGGGCGCCGGATCCGACTTGTTTTCGCGCGATGCGGAATGGTTCTCGCGTCCCGGGCGGGTGTTCATCCGCAACATCTCGATCGAATCGCCGCCGCTGACACCGGACAAGCCGGTAACGAACGACGATCTCGTCAGTGCCGACGGCAGCTGTCCAGGCATGGCACCGCCGCCGGGCGCCACCGATGCCAACGCGCAGGCCGGCGGTGCACCGCCGCCGCAACCAACCGGCGGCAGCGTTGCACTCGGCCACACTGAATGCGACGTCGTGCGCGGCATCGGTGCTCCCGACAGTGTGAACCTGTCCAGTGGGCCGGGCGGCGAGCGTGTTGCGGTCGTGACCTGGTCGCGCGGCGCGCGCGCCGGCATCTACACGTTCTCCTCAGGGCGCCTGTCGTCCGTCGAGCGCGGTCCGGACCCTGTGCCGGAGCCGAAGCAGGCAAAGCCGAAGAAGAAAAAGACCTCGCACGGCTAATTCGCCGCTTCGTCGAGTTCGGCGCTGGCTTCCAGCCAGTCTTCCTCGGCGCGCTGTAACGCGCTCTCGGCGCCGGCGCGCGCCTTGGTCAGTTGCGCGGCCTGCTTGGGGTCGCGCGTAAAAATATCCGGCAATGCGAGCGCGATATCGATCTTGGCGATGATGCCGTTGATGCGCTCGATCTCGGCCTCGGCTTGCGTGACCCGCTGCCTTGGCGAAGCGCGCTTTTCACTGCGGGTGCGCTCCGGCTTGGCGGGCTCCTTGACGCGCTCGCGCGAGGCCGGCCGGCCGTCATTGGCCGACAGGATCATGCGTCGATACTCGTCGAGATCGCCGTCATAGGCCGTCACGGTCTGGTTCGCCACGACCCACAGGCGGTCGGCGCAGGCCTCGATCAGATAACGATCGTGCGAGACCATCATGACGGCGCCGGGGAATTCGTTGATCGCCTCCGCCAGCGCCGCACGGCTGTCGATATCGAGATGGTTGGTCGGCTCGTCCAGGATGATCATGTTCGGGCCGTAGAACGTGGCAAGTCCGAGCAGCAGCCGCGCCTTCTCGCCGCCCGACAGGCTCCTCACCAGCGTGTCGCCGGCCTTGCCGGAGAAACCGATGGCTCCGACGCGGCCGCGCACCTTGCTCTCCGGCGCCTCCGGCATCAGCTTGCGGATGTGATCATAGGGCGAGCCGTCGAGATTGAGCTCGTCGACCTGGTGCTGGGCGAAATAGCCGACCGACAGCTTGTCGGCCCTCGTGATCTTGCCGGCAAACGGCGCGAGCTTGCCCGCCAGCAGCTTGACCAGCGTCGACTTGCCGTTGCCGTTGGCCCCGAGCAGCGCGATGCGGTCGTCGGTATCGACGCGCAGCGTCACGCGATTGAGCACCGGCTTGCCGGGCTCGTAGCCGACCGAGACGTCGTCGACCGCGATGATCGGCGGCGACAGCAGCTTCTCCGGCGCCGGGAACGAGATCTCATGAACGTCCTGGGTCACCAGCGCGGTGATCGGCTTCATCCGCTCCAGCATCTTCACGCGCGACTGCGCCTGCCGTGCCTTCGAGGCCTTGGCCTTGAAGCGGTCGACGAAATCCTGCAGGCGCTTGCGCTCATCGGCCTGCCGCTTGGCGTGCTTGGCGTCGAGCAATTCGCGCGCGGCGCGCTGTTCCTCGAACGAGGAATAGGTGCCCTTGTAGAGCGTCAGCTTGCCGCGATCGAGGTGCAGGATCTGATCGACCGAGGTATCCAGGAGGTCGCGGTCGTGGCTGATCACGATCACCGTGCGCGGATAGTTGGCGAGGTGGTTCTCGAGCCACAACGTGCCTTCGAGATCGAGATAGTTGGTCGGCTCGTCCAGCAGCAGAAGGTCGGGCGCGGAGAACAGCGTCGCCGCCAGCGCGACGCGCATGCGCCAGCCGCCGGAAAACTCCGCGCACGGCCGTGCCTGGTCTGATGTCGAGAAGCCGAGGCCGGAGAGGATCGCCGCGGCACGGGCGGGCGCGGAATGGGCGTCGATGTCGACCAGCCGGGTCTGGATTTCGGCAATCCGGTGCGGATCATGCGCCGTCTCAGCCTCGCGCAGCAGCGCGTCGCGCTCGAGATCGGCCTTCAGCACGACGTTGATCAGGCTTTCGGGCCCGTCGGGCGCTTCCTGCGCGAGGCTGCCGATACGCCAGCGCGGCGGAAGCGCGATGCTGCCGCTCTCGGTCGGAATGTCGCCCCGGATGGCGTGAAACAGCGTCGATTTGCCGACGCCGTTGCGGCCGACAAATCCGACGCGGGCTCCGGGCACAATTTGCACCGAACTGTTATCGATCAACAGCCGTCCGGCGATCCGGACCGAAATGTCAGTGATGGAGAGCATGCAGCGTTGTCACCGGACCCGCCGCCAAACGCAACCCGTCTGTTTGTAAAATCTCTCCCGGGCGCTGTCGCAAAAACGCAATTGGGCTGCTGGTCAGCCCCTCAACATTTAATGGCGATCGCCTTCCCGTCGTTGCATCTCGTCGAGGAGCTGCTGCAGGCGAGACGAAAGCGCGGGCTCTGGCCGCATGCTTTGCTGAAGCCGTTCACCCACGGCATCGCAGATGTAACGGCAGGTCTTGTGATCAATCTGATCGGCGTCGCTGTCGATCTTGCTCATTGTCATCGTCATGGCATGTCTCTCGGCGAGTTCCACCTCGCATGTTCGAGTAGCTCCTCGCCATGACAAGTCGCGACCCCGAATTTGGTTTCCGCGCCTTACTCTCGCTTTGAGGTAGTGGGCCCCAGCATATGCCCGGGTTCCGCGGCGGACCTGAAAAAAGCCCCGGCGCGAGGGCCGGGGCGAGAAGCAAGTCAGGGGAGCAGTCGACAGATTCGATGGATCAGTAGCAGCGGTTGACCAGGCGCCAGCGGGGGCCCCACGGGGTCGGCACGACGCGGCGTACGTAGCAACCGCCACCGTAGCCATAACCGCCGTAATAGGCCGGACCGCCGACGATGACGCGCGGGCCGCCCCACCAGCCGTGGTGCCATCCACCGTGCCAGCCGCCATGCCAACCACCCCACGCCGAGGCGGAGGTCGGGGCGAGCGCGGCGGCACCGAGCGAAACCGCGGCGACGGCGGCAAGCGAGAGTTTGCGTAACATGATCGTCTCCTCGATGTATGGGCGCGCGCGACGCGCCCGCGGTGACATTTCCCGAGACGTCCTGTGAGGCTTGCGGATGGGGCCAGCAAGGCGTCCGATCGCTGCAGAGCCTATCGAGCTGGAGCTGAACGGCAGCGGCACGGCGCCGACAGAATGGGTTCACCTAGATGAAATCGCGGTAAGCTGGCCGAGCCAGCCGCGATCCGGAGGGCACCCGAACGACGGTTTTCGTCTTGAAAATGCGTCAAAACTAAAGGCTAACGCGTCACAGGGTCGCTTGCCGTTACCCCATCCCGCCGATATAAGCCCCCGCAACTCCCAGCCACGTTTACAAGGACGAAATCATGGCGATTGAACGCACCTTTTCGATCATCAAGCCCGACGCCACCGAGCGCAACCTGACCGGCGCGGTCAATGCGGTGATCGAGAAGGCGGGCCTGCGGATCGTGGCGCAGAAGCGCATCCGCATGACCCGCGGCCAGGCCGAGACCTTCTACGCCGTGCACAAGGCGCGTCCGTTCTTCGGCGAACTGGTCGACTTCATGACCTCGGGCCCGGTCGTGGTCCAGGTGCTGGAAGGCGAGGGCGCCATCCTGAAATATCGCGACGTGATGGGCGCGACCGATCCGTCGAAGGCCGCCGAAGGCACCATTCGCAAGCTCTATGCGAAGTCGATCGGCGAGAATTCGGTGCACGGTTCGGATGCCCCGGAGACCGCCGTGATCGAGATCGCGCAGTTCTTCTCTGGTAACGAGATCGTCGGCTAACGCCGCATCACTGGACGTGGCACGGTCTCCAGCGGAGACCGTGTCGAAAACAAACCGGGGAGCGGCGGACGACCGCCGCCAAGGGGCGGCCGCAAGGCCGAATAGGACTCGCTGTGGACTGGCTGTGGCAGATCTTTGATCCGGCGTACATCGGCGCGTTCTTCACCGAATTCAAGAACGAGATGGCGACGCCGACCTTCTGGGTCGCCGTCGGCAAGATCATCTGGATCAACGTCCTGCTGTCGGGCGACAACGCGCTCGTGATCGCGCTCGCCTGCCGCGGGCTCGCGCCGCGCCAGCGGCTGTGGGGCATGATCCTCGGCGCCGCCGCGGCGGTGCTGCTGCGCGTCATCTTCACCGGCATCGTCGCCAGCCTGATGGAGCTTCCCTATTTGAAGCTGGTCGGCGGACTGGCGCTGATCGTGATTGCCGCCAAGCTGTTGGTGCCGGAGCAGGAGGACGAGGACAGCGTGCACGCAGCCTCGCATCTGTGGGCCGCGGTTCAGATCGTCGTCGTCGCCGACATCGTGATGAGCCTCGACAATGTGATCGCGGTGGCCGCCGCCGCCAATGGCAGCGCGCCGTTGCTGGTGCTCGGTCTTGCGATCAGCGTTCCCCTGATCGTTGCCGGCGCGGCGCTGATCATGGCGCTGCTCACCAAGCTGCCGGTCCTGGTCTGGGCCGGTGCCGCGCTGCTCGGCTGGATCGCGGGCGATGTCATCGCGACCGATCCGGCCGTGCATCCGAAGCTGGACGCACTGTTCGCCGGACCGCTCGGTGCCAAGCTCGATTCCTGGCTGACGTCGGTCGGGATGTCGCCGCAATTCGCGCATGGCGGCAATGGCGGCGAGATCACGCTCGCGGTGCTCGGCATCATCGTGGTGCTGGTCGTGGGGTCGATCTGGCGCCGCCACGCACTCCGCAAGGCCAAGCACGCCGCCAAGGCGGCGTGAGCCCTAAATCGCGATGCGATTGGGTCGAGCTAATTGTTTGAGCGTGATCTCCGCGCGAACGCATTCCGCGTTTGTCGCGAGGGAAAACCGCTTCGCACTTTTCCGGATCATGCTCTAGCGCCGCACGATCGAGCCGACGCGCCCGACCAGCCGCGCCAATTGCTTGAAGCGGCTGCCGACGCGGTCGGCGACCAGATCCACCATCCGGTGCTCGAACACCAGCATCAGCTTGCGGCCCTGGGTGCGGAAATGGGTGGCCGGCAGCACGCCGGTGCGCGCCGCCGTGATCAGATGCGCGACGCGGAACGCGGCGCCGAGCACGCGGGCGCGCTCGTCCATCGCTGGCGTCACTAGCGCGCGGATCTGCGGCGGCGGCTCGTTCTCCTCGCTGAGGCCGGCGTAGCGATAGAACACCGAGAGCGCGACGAAGGCGCGCCCCTGATGCGTGATCGAGCCGAAATTGCCGTTCATGATCAGGCTGAGGGTTTCCTCGCCGCGATGATCGGGATGCACCCGCCAGCCGATATCGGAGAGCAGGCAGGCGACATGCCGCAGCCTGCGGTCTTCCTCGGTCTCGCGCAGCCTGACGACACGCACCAGCCGGTCGGTCCACGCCGTCAGCTCCTGGGCGTGGCGGGCCGAGCGCGACAGCAATTCATTGAGGTTCTGCGCGGCGCAGAGCAGCCCGTCCTTGGCGCGTTCGGCCGGAGGCAGCATCTCGTAGAGCAGGCCCTCGCGCACGCCGAAGGTCGAGAACACGATGGTCTTCGGCTGGGCCACGCGGATGATGTATTCGAGCACGAGCGCGGCGTAGGCCAATAGCGGCCGCCGCGCATCGGCGACCGACTCGATATTGGCCAGCATGTTGGTGGCCGCCAGCCGCCGCAGCCGCTGCGCGAAATCGAGCGCGTCGGCCGCCGGGATCGAATAGCCGTGCATCACCTTGAGCGGGTAGCCGCTCTGGATGATGTGAATGCGCGCCAGCGCACGCCAGGTGCCGCCGACCGCATAGAAGGTGCGGCCGCGGCCGGTCTTGAGCTGGGCGACGCCGAGCAGCTCGTTCTTGACGATGCGTTCGGCGCGCTTGAGCGATTTGTTCGAGAGGTCCTGCAGCGCGAGGCTGCCGAGCGGCAGCGTCACGCCGCTGCGCACGCGGTTGCCCTTGACGTCGATCAGTTCGAGCGAGCCGCCGCCGAGATCGCCGACGATGCCGTTCGGATTGTGCACGCCCGAGACGACGCCGAGCGCGGACAGTTTCGCTTCACGCGGCCCGGTGAGAATCTCGATCTTGGCGCCGCAGATGCGCTCGGCCTTGGCGATGAAGTCCGGACCGTTCTTGGCGTCGCGGCAGGCTGCGGTCGCGATCGCGTAGACGCGGCCGACCTGCTGGATTTTGCACAGCGCGCGAAAACGGCGCAGCGCGGTCAGCGCCTTATTGACGGCATCGGTTGCGAGCAGGCCGGTGCTCTGCACCTCGCGCCCGAGCCCGCACAGCGCCTTCTCGTTGAAGATGGTGATGAGGCTGCGCGCCATCGCCTCGTAAACCACGAGACGAACCGAGTTCGAGCCGATATCGATGACAGCGACGCTGGAAGCGCGCTTCCGCGGTCGCTTCACCGTAAGGCCCCCTTAAGACGATGGCTGCTGTCGCTCGTTGCGACGCGTGAGACGGCGCGGTGAAGATTCCTTGAGAGACTTACCACGGCCGGACAGACTCGGATTTGTCATGAAGTAGTCATGCAGATTGAAGGGCTCTTCGCCTTTCGCGGCCTTCATACGCGTTGACGATCCATCCGGCAACAATTGCCAGCTTTGCTCGGTGTCCTTCAGGTTCGCGACCATGATCTGTTCGAGAACCTGCTGATGCACCGTGGGATTTTGCAGCGGACAGAGAACCTCGACGCGGCGGTCGAGGTTCCGCGGCATCATGTCGGCGGACGAGATATACACAGCAGCTTTTGTGCTCGGCAGGCCTTGGCCCATGCCGAAGCAATAGATTCGGCCGTGTTCCAGGAACCGGCCGATCACCGATTTGACGCGGATGTTCTCGGACAGTCCCGGCAGCCCCGGCCGCAGGCAGCAGATGCCGCGCACCACGAGCTCGACCGAGACGCCGGCCTGCGAGGCCTCGTACAGCGCGTCGATGATATCAGGGTCGACCAGCGCGTTCATCTTCATCCAGACCGCGCCGGGCCGGCCGTGCTTGACGTGGGCGATCTCGCCGTGGATGTGCTCGATGATCCGCTTGCGCAGCGTCAGCGGCGACACCGCCATCTTCTCGATGTCGCTCGGCTCGGCATAGCCGGTGATGTAGTTGAAGACCCGCGCGACGTCGCGGCCGATGATCGGATCCGAGGTGAAGTAGGAGAGGTCGGTGTAGATGCGCGCGGTGACTGGATGGTAGTTGCCGGTGCCGGTGTGCACATAGGTGGTGAGATTGCCGCCCTCGCGGCGCACCACCATCGACAGCTTGGCATGCGTCTTCAATTCGATGAAGCCGTAGACCACCTGCACGCCGGCGCGTTCGAGGTCGCGGGCCCAGCGGATATTGGCTTCCTCGTCGAAGCGTGCCTTCAGCTCGATCAGCGCGGTCACCGACTTGCCGGCTTCGGCGGCCTCCGCCAGCGCGCGCACGATCGGCGAATTGTTCGAGGTGCGATAGAGCGTCTGCTTGATCGCGACCACGTCGGGATCGCGTGCCGCTTGTTGCAGGAACTGCACCACGACGTCGAAGGATTCGTAGGGGTGATGGACCACGAGGTCCTTCTGGCGGATGGCGGCGAAGATATCGCCGCCATGATCGCGCACCCGCTCGGGATGCCGCGGCACATAGGGCGGGAATTCGAGGTCGGGGCGATTGAGGCGAGTGAGCTGCGACAGCTCGTTCATCGCCAGCACGCCGTCGACCAGGATCACTTCGTCGTCGGCCGCCGACAAGGCGTGCTGCACGAAGATGCGCAGCTCTTCGGGCATCGTGGCCTCGATCTCGAGCCGGATCACCGACCCGCGGCGGCGGCGCTTGAGCGCGGTCTCGAACAGGCGAACGAGGTCTTCGGCCTCTTCCTCGATTTCGAGTTCGGAGTCCCTGATGATGCGGAATGCGCCCTGGCCCTTGACGGTGTAGCCGGGGAACAGGCGGCCGATGAACAGACCGGTTGCCTGCTCCAGCGTGATCAGCCGCGCCGGAGCGCCTTCCTTGGTGGAGGGGATGCGGATGAAGCGGTCGATCTTGCCGGGCATGCGGATCAGCGCGTTCATCGCCTTGCCGTCGGCGATCCGCGACAATTGCAGCGCTACCGTGAAGCCGAGATTCGGGATGAACGGGAAGGGATGCGCCGGGTCGATCGCCAGCGGCGTCAGCAGCGGGAAGATGTTGTGGAGGAAGTGATCCTCGATCCAGCTGCGCTCGGACCTGGTGACGTCGCGGCCGTCGACCAGCTGGATGCCGACCTTGGCCAGAATATCCCGCAGGTCGCTCCAGATCGCCTGCTGGTCGGAGGCGAGCTGCGAGACGGTCTTGTTGATCATCACAAGCTGCTCGGCCGGCAGCAGGCCGTCCGGACTGCGCTCGGTAATGCCCTCGCGGACCTGCGCCTTGATGCCGGCGACACGGACCATGAAGAACTCGTCGAGGTTATTCGCCGAAATCGACAGGAAGCGGACCCGCTCCAGCACGGGATGGCCGAGATTGACCGATTCCTCGAGCACCCGCCGGTTGAAATGCAGCCAGGAGAGCTCCCGGTTGATGAAGCGCTCGGGGCTGGTCGCGATTGCGGGAAGGGCGGGAAGTTCCGCCTCTTTTTCTTTGATTTCAGTAGCTTGTGCCGAGTCCATCAAGTGCTGGTCCAATTCAGGGCAGGGGCCGGGGCGGTCTAGCCGAGCGCCGCTGAAACCATGTGATATTGCGATGACGTTTCGATGACATTGATGTTCCGCTCGCCTGCGCCGTCAAGCCGCGGGGATGGATCAGGCATCGCGCAACAGCTCCGCCGCCAGCGCCCGTGTGACGGGACGGCCGAGCCGGAGTGCCTCGGTATCGAGCAGCTCGACCGCCTGCCGGACGGCAACGTAGGAACGCTCGATCCGGTTGCTCAGATAGCTGACGAGCGGTTCGTCCACGCTCATCTGGCGGTCGGCGCAGAACTTGACGATCAGGCCGCGGAACAGCTGGTCGTCCGGCGGCAGCAGCGTCACGGTCGGCACCGCACGGAGCCGCGACCGCAGGTCGCGCAATTCGATCTCGAACCCCGACGGCGGAACGCGCGCCGTGATCAGCACATAGGCATCGTCCTGGCGCGCCAGATTCATCAGATGAAACATCGCGCGCTCGTCGAAACCCGCCGGCCTCAGGTCCTCGACGACGAGCGCACCGGTCGCAAGCGCGGTCGGCACCGTGTCGGCGGTCAGCGCATGCGCCGCGGTCGAGCGCGCGCCGGCGGTCTCGGCCCAGATCGCGGCGAGGTGGCTTTTGCCGGAGCCGTCAGGCCCGACCAGCAGCATGATTCGGTTCGGCCAGTCGGGCCAGCCGTCGATCAGCGCCAGCGCGGCCTCATTGGCAGGGCCCTCGAGGAAATCGTCGCGGGTCAGCTTCTCCTCGTGCGGCAGGGCCAAGGCCAATTGACGAGGTTGAACGCTACTGGCCACACAAGTCTCCAAACCACTTTATTTTAGCCATGCGCAAACGCGTCGCGTTTGTCGCGGGAAAACCGGCTTCGACTTTTCCGGATCCCGCCTACCGAGCTTCGATCGTACTCATGTGCCGCACCCACTCCACGAGATAGAGGGACACCGAACCCAAAGTAAAGATCGTGACCAGGCCCATCAGGATCCAGTCGTAAGGATGCGGCTCGAAGCCGAAGCCGAGCGAGGCCAGCACCAGCGCCGCGAACGCGACCTGCGCCACCGTGTTCAGCTTCGACACCATCAGCGGCTTCATCTCGACCGGCTTGTCGAACAACCATGACACAATCACGGCGGAGACGATCATGATGTCGCGCGAGACCACGAGAATCACGATCCAGCGCGGCACCGCGCCCCAGATTCCGAGCGCGACATAGATCGACACCAGGAGCGCCTTGTCGGCGAGCGGATCGAGCAGGGCGCCGAGCTCGCTCGTCATGTTGAAGCGCTTGGCGAGGAAACCGTCGACCGCGTCCGAGACGCCGGCGATCACGAAGATCGCGAACGCAATCTCCATCTGGCTGGACACGATGGCCCAGACGATCACCGGCACCAGGATGATGCGGCCGAGGGTGATGATGTTCGGAATGCTCAACTTGAATCGCTTCCCGGCTAGAAGCCTGATTTTACTCGATATCCGGCTCTTTTGCGCAGCCGCCTTGTGTTATCTACATAGTATCGCGGCAGCGGCGCCGCGAGCCATTGCGCGGGGGCGGAATTCCTCGTAACCAGCCCCTGATCATCTGGAATTGGGCATGACCGAGCGCAAAAACGGGCTCACTTACGCGGATTCGGGTGTCGATATCGACGCCGGCAATCGACTGGTCGATCTGATCAAGCCGATGGTGCGGGCCACCGCGCGGCTTGGCGCGGACGCCGAGATCGGCGGTTTCGGCGGGCTGTTCGACCTCAAGGCCGCCGGCTTCAAGGATCCGGTCCTGGTGGCCGCGACCGATGGCGTCGGCACCAAGCTGAAGATCGCGATCGAGACCGGCATTCATGGCGGCATCGGCATCGATCTGGTCGCGATGTCGGTCAACGACCTCGTCGTGCAGGGCGCGGAACCGCTGTTCTTCCTCGACTATTTCGCCTGCGGCAAGCTGCACCCGGAGGCCACCGCGCAGATCGTCGCCGGCATCGCCGAGGGCTGCCGCGAATCCGGTTGCGCGCTGATCGGCGGCGAAACCGCGGAGATGCCCGGCCTCTACAAGGATGGCGATTACGACCTCGGCGGCTTCGCGGTCGGCGCGGCCGAGCGCGGCACGCTGCTGCCGACCGCGGATATCGCGGCGGGCGATGCCGTGATCGGGCTGGCTTCCTCCGGCGTGCACTCCAACGGCTATTCGCTGGTGCGCAAGATCGTCGAGCAGTCCGGCGTTGCCTATGACGCTCCGGCGCCGTTCGCGCCGGTCATGACGCTCGGCGCGGCGCTGCTGACGCCGACCAGGCTCTATGTGAAATCCTGCCTGCGCGCGATCCGCGAGACCGGCGCGGTGAAGGGGCTCGCCCACATCACCGGCGGCGGCTTCACCGACAACATTCCGCGCGTGCTGCCGAAGCATCTCGGCGTCGGCATCGATCTGGCGCGGCTGCCGGTGCTGCCGGTGTTCAAATGGCTGGCCGAGCAGGGCGGCATCGCCGAGCTCGAGCTGCTGCGCACCTTCAACTGCGGTATCGGCATGATCGCGATCGTCAAGGCTGATGCGGTCGACGCAGTGACCGAGGCCTTCACCGCCGGCGGCGAGACCGTGACGCTGCTCGGCGAGGTGATCGAGGCCAGTG
The DNA here is from genome assembly GCF_009720285.1 of Bradyrhizobium sp. BR2003. Taxonomy (NCBI): domain Bacteria; kingdom Pseudomonadati; phylum Pseudomonadota; class Alphaproteobacteria; order Hyphomicrobiales; family Nitrobacteraceae; genus Bradyrhizobium; species Bradyrhizobium sp. BR2003. Next base: position 65,277 of record NZ_SMYJ01000014.1, on the reverse strand, counting down.
GCGAGCATCGCGTGGTCTATAACGGTCATCTCGATCTCTCGCGATGAAGCGCCGCGTCGCCATCCTGATCTCCGGCCGCGGCTCCAACATGGCTGCGTTGATCGAGGCTGCGAGGGCGCAGGATTTCCCGGCCGAGATCGTGGCTGTGATCTCGAACCGCGCCGACGCTGCCGGGCTCGAAAGGGCGGCCGCGAGCGGCATTGCGACCATCGTCATCGAGAGCAAACCGTTCGGCAAGGACCGCGCCGGCTTCGAGGCCGTGCTGCAGCGCGCGCTTGACGACAGGCAGGTCGAGCTGATCTGCCTCGGCGGCTTCATGCGGCTGTTCACCGCCGAGTTCGTACGGCACTGGTACGGGCGGATGCTCAACATCCATCCCTCGCTGCTGCCGTGTTTTCCCGGCCTCGATCCGCACGGCCAGGCGTTGCGCGCAGGGGTCAAGCTGTCCGGAGCGACGGTGCATTTCGTGATCCCGGAGACCGACGCCGGACCGATCGTGATGCAGGGCGCGGTCACGGTCGCTGACGACGACACGGCCGAGACGCTCGCCGCGCGCGTGATCACCATCGAGCATCGCATCTATCCGGAGGCGCTGCGGCTTCTGGCAAGCGGCCGGCTCAAGCTCGAAGGCGACCACTGCAAGACGCTTGGGAGCGCGCCGACGGACAGCACGCTGATCGCGCCGGCGCCTTAGCGCGCGGTAGCAGCATGAGAGGTCCCCCGGGGTGATGCAGCCGGGGGAGGCGTCCGGATGAATTCCGCTGGCAGCGGCGTTCAGTGAACCTTGAGGTTCTCGGCCGACGCCTTGCCGCGGTTCTCCACCAGCTCGTACTCGACGGACTGGTTCTCGTTCAATGTGCTGAGGCCCGCGCGCTCGACCGCCGAGATGTGGACGAACACATCCTTGTCGCCGACGGCTGGCTTGATGAACCCGTAACCTTTGGTCGGGTTGAACCATTTGACGGTACCCTTCGGCATCGTCTCTCTCCCAGTTTAGACATAAAAAAGACGCGGCCACGTTTTCCACGTGCCACGCCACAAGCGGACTTTGCGCTGTCTGTTCACTTCCCGGGTCGTCAGATCCAAAGTCTTCAAGTCCGAAGTTTCGCCTCTCGAAGCCCTGTACATCGAAGCCTTGGATAGCAACGTCGCGAAACGCACAGTCGAACGGCCGCAATCCGATTGTGGAGGGATTGCAACACGAAAATTGCGCCTTAGCAAGCGCGGTGGTTTTGCGCGACGCAACCTCAGCCTGTGCCGGTCGAACTCCGGCGCAACGCGTTCGGCCACTGGCCGACTGCCGGTGGAACCTGGCGGGCACCAAGCGAACGGCGCGCGCTAGCCTCGGTCCACCCGCACCACGCGGCCCTTGTCGATCGCGAGCGCGAGCTGGCCGTGCTTGAGCTTGAGCGCGGCCTCGCCGAACAGTTCGCGCCGCCAGCCGTGCAGGGCGCCGACCTCGGCCTGATCGCTGGCCGCGATCTGCTCGAGATCGTCGACGGTGGCGATCACCTTGCTGGCGACGCCGTGCCGCTCCGAGGTCATGCGCAGCAGCACCTTCAACAGCTCGACGGTCGCCGCACCGTTGGAGTTGTTTCTCGGCTTTTCCAGCTTGGGCAGCGTCGCCTGATCGCGGGCGAGCCCGCGCTGCACGGCAGCAATGATGTCTGCGCCCCATTTGGAGCGCTCGAAGCCCTTCGGCAGCGAACGCAGATTGCCGAGCTTCTCCAGCGAGGTCGGCGCATGGGTGGCGATATCGCCGACCGCATCGTCCTTGAGCACGCGCGAGCGCGGCACGTCGCGGCTCTGCGCCTCCTGCTCGCGCCAGGCCGCGACCTCGATCAGCACCGCGAGCTCGCGCGGCTTGCGCACGCGGGTCTTGAGCCGCTCCCAGGCACGCTCGGGATGGAAGTCGTAGGTCTTCGGCGAGGTCAGGACCTCCATCTCCTCGCTGACCCAGTCGCTGCGGTCGCGCTTCTTCAGATCGGCGTCGAGCGCCGCGAACACTTCGCGCAGATGGGTCACGTCGGAGACGGCGTAATGCAGCTGCTCGTCGCTCAGCGGCCGGCGCGACCAGTCGGTGAAGCGATGGGTCTTGTCGGGGCGGTGGCCGGTGACGCGGTCGACGAGCTGGTCGTATGCGATGCTGTCGCCATAGCCGAGCACCATGGCGGCGACCTGGGTGTCGAAGATCGGATGCGGGATCGTGCCGGAGAGGTGCCAGACGATTTCGATGTCCTGCCGCGCGGCGTGGAATACCTTGAGCACAGCCTCGTTCGACATCAGGTCGAAGAACGGCTTGAGGTCGATGCCGGGTGCCAGCGCGTCGACCACGACGGCTTCTTCCGCGCTCGCCATCTGCACGACGCAGAGCAGCGGATAGTAGGTCGTCTCCCGCAGGAACTCGGTGTCGACAGTGATGACCTTGTGTTTGGCGAGCCGGTCGCAGGCGGCGGCGAGGTCGGAGGTCGTGCTAATCAAATCCATGAAGTGTCCATAACGGCTTGACCACACGCGTTCTGCCGAAAGGGCAGCTATGTCAAGGGTCTTGCAGGGATTTTGGCCCTGCGCGGGGTGAGGGACGGGCTATTTTTGAATTGATTGGGCGTGATTCGAGGGGGGTTCCGGCATGATCGGGCCGACAATTCGTCCGTCGTCCCGGCGGAGGGCCAGGACCCATAATCCTTCGAAATTAGCCGGCCGGGGGATCGCGGCCCCGGCCTCGCGTGGCAATCGGCACTTGGGATAATGGGCCCCGGCTCTCGCCAGGACGACATTGAGCGTGTGGCGCGGTCTGTGAGTCACACATCCACATCCTCGCGGCGCTGAAGCGTCCGAGTTATAGCGCGCAAAATCGAATGGCTTCGCGCGTCACTCCGTGGCTCGCCGGGCGCCTTTGTCGCGCCGAGTGCCGAACATGCAGGAGGTCGGATGATGGCGCCCGAGGAGGCGACCCTGGTTCGCCTACAGACTTGGCGAACGCCATCGCAGTCGGCGAAGGGCCAAAATACCAGCGCGTGCGCTATCTCGAATATCCGAGCGACCGAGCGCAGAGTGCGTCTTCGATCGGTCTGCTCCTTGTTTTCGCACTTTGTGAACGCGTCCAGTCTGGGGTAAACAAGCCCTTTGGCATCGTCGAACGAGGCCCATTGTCGCCAATGGCCCGCAGTCGGACGGATCACAATGCCGGAGAAACAGCCAGGCGCCGATATGGAGGCTGCTCTCAAGCACTGGCTCGAAACCGTTGATCTCGGCCAGTACAGCGACCTCTTTGTACTGCATCGCATCGGTTTGGACATCCTGCCCGATCTGACCGAGCAGGATCTGGTCGAACTTGGACTTCCGCTGGGAGATCGCAAGCGCTTGCAGCGCGCGGTTGCTTCCCTGACCGGTTCGGCAAAAGGTCCCGCCGGCGGCAGGAGCGTCGCGGAAGCCGCAGCGGTGAGCGCCGAGCGGCGCCAGCTGACCGTGATGTTCTGCGACATGGTCGGTTCGACCTCGCTGTCCGAGCAGTTCGATCCCGAAGACGTCCGCGACATGATCGCGAGCTTCAGGGAAAAGTGCGTTAGCGTGGTCAAGCGGTACGAAGGCTTCGCAGCCCGCTACCTCGGGGACGGCATTCTGGTCTATTTCGGCTATCCGAATGCGCATGAGGACGACGCCGAGCGGTCGGTGCGCGCGGCGCTCGAAATTGTACGGAGCCTGTCGTCGGCGAGAGCGAGTGACGCCCGCGACGTTGCAAGTCATGGGCCCAGTGTGCGCATCGGGATTGCGACAGGCCTTGTTGTCATCGGAGACCTGATTGGACAGGACACCGAGGAGCACGATTCCGCAGTCGGCGAGACGCCAAATCTGGCTGCCCGTCTGCAGGCCTTGGCGCCTCCAGACGGCGTCGTCATTGCGTCTTCGACGCAATCCCTGCTGAGAGGAAAGTTCGACTACCAGGACTTCGGATTTCATGCGCTGAAGGGGATATCCGCGAAGGCCCAGGCCTGGCTCGTGGTTCGGCCCTGCCGCGCCGAGACGCGATTTGCCGCAGCCATGGGCTCCAGATTGACGCCGCTGGTCAACCGCACCGAAGAGTTGGCGTTGCTGCTCACGCGTTGGCAACAAGCGAAAGCCCGCGAGGGGCAGGTGGTGCTGCTGACGGGCGAGCCGGGAATCGGAAAGTCCAGGATCGTCCAGGAATTGCGGGAGCGGATCGCAGGTGATCAGCAGGGACAAGTTTCGTTCCAGTGCTCTCCCTATTACAGCAGCACCGCTTTTCACCCCTTCATCGAGCACCTCAAATTCGCGCTCGGCCTTGACGGCGAGAACGCGTCTGCGCTTTGGCTGACAAAGCTTGAAGCTGGTGTCGCCGCCTCGAACGGCGAGGCGGACACAGTGGTGCCGATCCTTGCGGCGTTGCTTTCAATTCCCACCGGGGACCGCTACGCGGCCCTGGATCTCTCGCCGCAACAGCTGAAGGATGCGACGATTGCCACGCTCGTCAACCATCTGCTCGCGCAAGCGCGCGAGCAACCGCTCCTGATCGATTTTGAGGACGCACATTGGATCGATCCCACCTCGCGGGCCGTGCTCGATCGGCTGGTGGAGAACGTCCGCAACACGTTGATCCTCGTCGTGATCACCTCTCGTCCGGAGTTTCAGCCGGGTTGGAAGGATCGCGCGCACACCGTCAGTGCGAACCTCAAGCGTCTCGGCCGACAGGTCCGCACGATATTGGTCGAACGTGTGGCTGGAGAAAAGGAGCTTCCCAGAGAGGTGATTGAGGACATCATTGTCAAAACCGATGGCGTGCCGCTCTTCCTTGAAGAGCTGACCAAGGCCGTTCTCGAATCCGACGTCTTGACTGAGCAACATGGACGCTACGTCTTGTCCGGTCCGTGGCATCAGCTCGCTATCCCCGCGACGTTGAACGATTCCCTGATGGCCCGCCTCGACCGGATGGGATCGTTCAAGAAAATCGCACAGATCGGTGCCACCATCGGCCGCGAGTTCTCTTATGAGATCCTTCGCGAGGTTGCCGAGGCACCGGCGGACCAGATCGAAGCCGCCCTGAACCATCTGGAGGCAGCCGGATTGATCGTCCGCTTCGGCTTTCTGCCGGAGGCGCTCTACTCGTTCAAGCACGTGATGATCCAGAATGCGGCGCATGAAAGCTTGTTGCACAGGGAACGAAGGACGCTGCACGCCAGGATCGCACGCGTACTGGCCGAAAAATATCCGGAAAAGATCGAGCGCGAGCCGGAGCTTCTCGCCTACCACCTGACCGAGTCCGGCCAAAGCGAGCCGGCTGCGGGTTTCTGGCTCAAGGCCGGAAAGCAGGCCGCGATGAAGGGCGCTACTCTGGAGGCGATCGGTCATCTGCGTCGTGGGCTCGGGGTTCTGCAAGCCTCACCCGGCATGCAGGGCCGAAACGAGTCCGAGCTTGAGCTTCGCATCGCCCTGGGCACCGCCCTGATCGCGGCAAAGGGATACGCCGTCCAGGAAGTCGAGGAGAACTATGTTCGCGCGCTCGAACTCGGCCGGCATCTTGACAACACGGCAAAGGTCTTTGCGGCGACGCGCGGACTTTGGGTGTGCCACTTTATCCGCGGGGATCTCGCACGAGCGCATGAGCTGAGCGCGGAGCTGCTGCAGTTCGCAAGGCGCGAGGCATCGAACCGAGGATCGTCCGCGACGCAACAGACGGGATATCTGATCGAGGCGCATCGGGCGATTGCGATGACCATGCTGTACCGCGGGCGGTTTGTCGCCGCCGAACATCACCTTCATCGCTTCAGGAATCTGTACAGTCCTGATCTACACGGCGCCCTGACGGCAACGCATGGCATCCATCCTGGCATCGTCTCGCTCTCGTATCTCGGGTACGTCTCGTGGTTTCTGGGCCGTCCTGACGCGGCGCGCCGACATAGCCAGCAGGCTATTTCGGAAGCGGAAGACCTTCGTCACCCCTTCACGCTGTCGTTTGCGTTGACGTTCGGCGCTTACGTTTGCCAGCATCTCCGCGATGTCGAAGGGACCCACGATTACACCAACAGGGCGCTAGCCCTCTCATCGGAACACGGCTTCCTGCATTGGAAGCATCAGACAACCATCCTGCGAGGATGGGCGATGACGGAGCTTGGGAATGTCGATGAGGGGTTGAACCAGATGCGAATGGGTATCGACGGCTACGAGGGGATGAGCGCCTGGCTCGCCAGTTGCTGGTTCAGGAGCCTGCTCGCGAAGGCTTATGCAAGTGCCGGCTTGCCGGATGCTGCCTTGCACGAACTCGACGGCGCATCGGCGATCGGGAGAAAAACGGGAGAGCATTTTTACGAAGCCGAGATCTATCGTCTGCAAGGTGAGATGACGCTCAATTACGCGAAATCATCGTCCGTCGAATCCGCCGAGCGAATGTTCCTCGCCTCGATCGAGCTCGCGCGCGGGCAAAGCGCGCGGTCCTTTGAATTGCGGTCAGCTGTCAGCCTGGCGCGCCTTTGGCGACATTCCGGCAAACAGGCGCGAGCGGCTGAGCTGTTGCTACCCGTCGTCCGAACGTTCACGGAAGGTCTATCTACGCCCGACGTCAAGGAAGCGCTCGAGCTGGCGCATGAACTGGCAATGGAAATGCCCGGAGATCATGAATGGAGCGGGCGGGTCTAAGGATCCCGAGGTGCCCCCGGGCGCCATACGCCCGCTTGCGCCTGACCGTCGTCACCACGCATCGCAGATGAATGACGGTGTTCGCCTCGGCCCAAGGTTCGCGACGGCGGCAACGTCGGGTTCCGGCGGTTTGCGCCGGATTGATCAGCGGTTGGCGATGCTGCTGGCTTCGATTGGCGGGGCAACGTCGTCCCGATCGATCCGCGCTTCACCCGCGCGAATGCGCGACGGCCAGCCGTGGCGGGAGGCCAGCATCGTCAGTCCGTCCCTGACGAGATAGTGCGCGGGACCTTCGAGGAAGCGCCAGACGAACCACGCCAGCACAACCATGCCCGCGACCACGAGCGCGGTCGACAGCGCGTCCGGCGTTGGCGTGATCAAGAGCAGGATGACGTAGCCGAGCTGCAGGTGCAGCAGATAGAGCGGGTAGGTGATGCCGCCGACGGCCCTGATGAGGCTTTCCGGCAGGGCGACGGACTTGACGCGGGTGGCGGCGAACACGATGCCGAGCGAGACGATGCAGATCGCCGTCACCACCATGGGATCGAAGCTGCCATGGGTGTGGACGCCGAGCCGCTCCAGCTTGTGCACGGCCTGGAACGTCGCCGTGCCCATCGCGAGCGACAGCAGGCTGTACAGCCTGCTGTCGCGCCGTCCGCGGTAATGCTCATAGATCAGGAGGCCGACGGCGAAGAAGCCGCTATCGTCGGCCATGAACAGTTTCTCGAACAGGGGGATGTCGAGGGTCAGCTCGTTGGCGAAGGTGATCGCAATCCATGCCACGATGATCGTGTCGATCCGCCGTGGGAAGATGCCCCAGGCCAGGAATAGCGCGACCCAGGCGTAAAACACCACCTCGATCACCAGCGACCAATAGGCGTCGTCCATGTAGGGCTGACCGAGCATCGGGGCTGCGATCAACAGGTTTGCCAGCCATTGTCCCCACGTCACGTGAAAGTACGCGTGGCCCAGCAGCAGCGTCGCGAGGAAGGTCAGCGTCATGCAGATGACGAAGGTCGGGTAGATGCGGCTGAAGCGGGCGATTGCAAAGCCGATCGGCGTACGGCCTTCGGCGGAATAGGCAATGACGAAGCCAGAGATCGCGAAGAACACGGGAACGCCCAGGAAGCCGTATTGCGCGATCGGGGCGAGGTACGGCAACGCCACTTGCTGAACGCCGTGCGACGCGGTGCCCCAGAAGCCGTAGTGATACAGGATCACGGCTCCGACCGCGGCGAGCCGCAGCAGGTCCAGCACGGGAACCCGGGTCGGATCCGGTTGTTTAGAAACGCTCGGCATATATCCGCCATTGTGGCGGCGAGGCATGAAGGCGTTCTTAATCCGCCCGGCGAAACGACCGCGCGATCGTTCACGATTGCAGGAGCCCCGTGGCGATGCCGGCGGCCGCGCTGAGCACAACCACCACGAGCGGCGGCGCGCGCCACGCCGTGAGCAGGACGAAGCCGGCCAGCGCGATGCCGAAATCGAGCGGACGGTGCACGCTGCTGGTCCACACCGGATTGTAGAGCGCGGCCCCCAGAATGCCGACGACGGCGGCGTTGACGCCGCGCATCATCGCCTGCGCCGCCGGCCGTTTGCGAAAGCGATCCCAGAACGGCAGCGCCCCGAGCAGGACGAGAATTCCCGGCAGGAAAATGCCGACGAGGCCGACGATCGCGCCCGGCATGCCGCCGATCACGGCGCCGAGATAGGCGGCAAAGGTGAATAGCGGGCCCGGCACCGCCTGAGCGGCGCCGTAGCCGGTCAGGAATGCATCGTCGCCGATCCAGCCCGGCGTCACCACGGCTTCGCGCAGCAGCGGCAGCACGACGTGGCCGCCGCCGAACACCAGCGCGCCCGAGCGGTAGAAGGCTTCGAACAGGCCGAGCCCGGGCCATGTCCGCGACAGCAGCGGCAGTCCGACCAACAGCGCGACGAACAGGATCAGCGCTGCGACGCCAACGCGGCGCGATACCGGCATCGCGATATGGGTGACGCCGTTGGCCTGTTGCGCCCGGCAGAACCAAAGCCCGGCGATGGCGCCGAGAACGATGGCGCCGATCTGCGCGATCGACGACGAACTGGCGAGGATGACGAGTGCCGCGACGGTCGCGATCGAGGCGCGTTCGCGGTCGGGGCAGAGCGAGCGCGCCATGCCCCAGACGGCCTGGGCGACGATCGCCACCGCAACCAGCTTGAGGCCGTGCACCAGGCCGGTACCCGCAGGGCCGCTCAATCCGCTGGCGCCGAAGGCAAACAGCACCAGCGCGATCGCCGAGGGCAGCGTGAATCCGGTCCAGGCCGCCAGCGCCCCCAGGTACCCCGCGCGCATCAGGCCGAGCGAAAAGCCGACCTGGCTGCTCGCAGGTCCCGGCAGGAATTGGCAGAGCGCGACCAGATCCGCATAGGCCTGCTCGTCAAGCCAGCGCCGGCGGGTGACGAACTCGTCGCGGAAATAGCCGATATGAGCGATCGGGCCGCCGAAGCAGCTGACGCCGAGCTTGAAGAAGATGAGCAGCACCTCCAGCGGCGAGTGCGCTGAGCTCGCGGTGGCGGGCGGTGTGCCAGGCTGGGGGACGTCGGTGTCGTTCAAGCGTCATCATTCCCTGACTGCGTCCCAAGGTCAGGACTCATCAGGGCCAGCATATCGCCATTCGATGACGTTTGAGGGCGCTATTTCTCGCTGTCCTCAGCCAGTTCAACCGAGAGCCGATGTGTGCGGCTCACTCGTAGCGCATGTTCTTCGACGGTCGGCGCGCCGCGGGCATCGCCAGCACGACGAGACACAGCGCGATCAGCGCCAATCCCACAAATTCAAATGCAAATGCGTCCACGGGCCATTCTCCCCATTAGCAACAGTTAGACTTGTTGGTGGAGCGTTGACGCGCTGTTAAGCCTTATGGTTACCGCAGCCGGCCTCGGCGCATGGTGGAGGGTGAGTTAACGCTCACATGCGCCGTGGAATGGGGACCCCATCCTGCTGCGGCCACGGCGTTACGCGGCGAGGGCGTCCTGGTTGATCTCGCCCTTGGCGAGCGCCGTCAGCAGCGTGTCGACGTGCCGCTCTTCGTCGAGACTGTCGTGCAAGAGCCGCTGGTCGTCGCGCAGATTGAGCTGACCGGCGAGGGCGGCCGCGCTGCCATAGGCGGCGATCTCGTAATGCTCGAGCTTCTGCGCCGACGCGACGAGGCCGGCATCGCGCAAATTGTCGTCGGGCAGCAGCGAGACCATCTTGGCGGTCTCGTGGATCAGCGCCTGCATGGCCTGGTCGGTGTGCTCCAGCGGATCGGCGCCGTGCATCCGCAGCAGCGATTTCAACCGCTCGCCCTGCACGATGGTCTCGCGGTGATGGCGGCTGAACGCATCCTTGAGCGACGGATGCGAAGCGATCTCCGCCATCCGCGCCAGCGCCACGGCGAGCTGCTCCTCGACGCTTGCGAGCTCCTGAAGCTCGGCGACATACATGTCCTTGAAGCTGGTGATCCTCATCGTGAAATCCTTCTTGTTTCGGCGTTCAGGCGCTATGGCCGCCGGAACCGGAATCGATCGGCGTTTTCTTGGCACGTTGTGGCGTCATCTTCGCCGGGTCCGGTTGCCCGGGCACGCCGCGCGGCCCGAGTTGCTGGCGCTGCATATCGTCCTCGGAGAAGGGCGGCTCGACGCCGTTCGGGTTGCTGCGCTCGATCGCGGTTTTCAGGTCGTCATCGCGCTGGTTCATGCTGGCGCTCCATCATCTCGGCGGCACGGAACCTGGATCGGACGAGGTCGCACGTTCCGCGCTGCCCGGCCAACGATGTGCGCGCGAAATCGTTGCAAACAAATCAGGGGCGCGACGCCACGCCACCAGCCGGGATGCACAGGATGGAGGGCCAACGGGAGCTGCGCGAGCGGCGATCGCTTGGGCGTACTTGGGCGTGGACCCGGCCTTTTCTTGCTCGCCGTTTGGTTGTTGTCTGGCATCATAGTTGAGCGAGACGGGTCGATGTCCATTGTTGGAGCGTCGATGCCCGATTGAAGCGCACGTCTATTTTGGGATGGCAGATGAATTCCCCGACGGTTCGCATTGTAGCCACGCCGAGAACGGCTCAGTGGATCAAGAGTTCGTATGACGCCTATTTTCGCGCCGTGACCAAGACGGAAATTCCTGTCCTGTCCGGACGAACTGAAGCCAAATCGGGCAGATGATACCAACGATCGTCTTTGGGTGATTACCGTGCGGGATCCCTCGTACGATCATATCATCGATTGGCACACATGACCGCATTGCGCGCGCGATCGACGTATCGGAATCTGCCTTGTGGTTGCCTGGATCGCCGCCTTCTATGCTGCGGTGTTCCTTGTCTTCGAACGTGGAGCATGGATCGCAATCCTTGCGTTTTGTGGTCTCATCTGCCTGAGTGCATTGATTGTCTGGTTTGCAGCGATGCCGAATAGGCGGAACTTCTCGTCTTTCACGAGAGCGGAATTTCCGATTGAACTGACCCAGGCGATCAAGCAAACCGCGCGACGCAAGCAGGTGTTCTCCATGGTTGGGAAGATCGTGGGGGGCGCCGGGGGGCTGGCTGCGGGTGGTGCCGTGCGTGCCGTCATCGATAGCGATGGCGCTGCAAAAGTTGCAGGGGAGCTATCGAAAGCGCTGCTCGAAGCTGGCGGCGACGTGATGACCGAGACCCTGGCTCACCGTCCGGTGCCCTTACAATCCGAGATGGGGGCCGGATAATTCGCCGGGTCACCCGGCCTTTGCTGGTGCTTTTTCGTGCGTGAGTGGCCTCATGTCCCGCAGAACGTCTGCGTCACGCGCTGCTCGGGGAGCGGCGGATCGGCGTAGGCAGCGAACTGCGGCTGGTCCTCGTAGGGTTTTGCCAGCACCGTCAGCAATTCCTCGAACGGCGTGTAATCATCCGAGTTCACCGCAGCCGCAATCACCGCCTCGATCCGGTGGTTGCGCGGGATGAAGGCCGGATTGACGGCACCCATCGCGGCCTTGCGCTCGGCCGGCGTTTGCGGCTCCAGCGCGAGGCGGGCGCGCCAGCGGGCGGCCCATTCGTCGAACGCCGTGGGATCGGTGAACTGCGCGCGGACGTCGGCGGCGTCATCGGTCGCGGCCTCGCCGAGATGGCGGAAGGTCAGCGTGAAGTCGGCCGCGTTCTTGGCCATCGCGTCCAGCAGATCCTGGATCAAGGCTTCGTCGCCGTCGCGTGTGGTGAACAGGCCGACCTTGGAGCGCAGCCCGGCGTTGTAGGCCGCGGTGAACTTTTCGGGGAATTCGCCGAGGATCACTTGGGCCTGTTCGATCGCCTTCTCCTGCTCGTCCGCGAACAGCGGCAGCAGGCATTCGGCGAGCCGGGTCAGGTTCCACAATGCGATGCGCGGCTGGTTGGCATAGGCATAGCGGCCCATCTCGTCGATCGAGGAGAACACCTGCGCCGGGTTGTAGGCATCGAGGAAGGCGCAGGGGCCGTAATCGATGGTCTCGCCCGAGATCGACGTGTTGTCGGTGTTCATCACGCCGTGGATGAAGCCGACCAGGAGCCAGCGCGCGACCAGAGCGGCCTGCCGCGCCACGACGCCGGCGAGCAGGGCGTGATACGGCTGGGCGGCGTCCTTCAGCTCGGGATAGTGCCTGGCGATGACATGGTCGGCGAGCGCGCGCACGCCGTCGGTGTCGCCACGGGCGGCGAAGAACTGGAAGGTGCCGACGCGGATGTGGCTCGCGGCGACGCGGGTCAGGACCGCACCGGGCAGCGCGGTCTCGCGCATCACGGGCTCGCCGGTGACGACCGCCGCAAGTGATCTGGTGGTCGGGATGCCCAAAGCGAACATCGCCTCGCTGACGATGTATTCGCGTAAGACCGGACCGAGCGCGGCGCGGCCGTCGCCGCGGCGGGAGAACGGGGTCGGGCCGGATCCCTTGAGCTGGATGTCGCGGCGGACGCCGTCCCTGTCGATGACCTCGCCGAGCAGGATGGCGCGGCCGTCGCCGAGCTGCGGAACAAAGTGCCCGAACTGGTGGCCGGCATAGGCCATGGCGATCGGGTCCGCCCCGTCAGGCAGCCGCTTGCCGGCAAGGACTTCTGCGCCCTCCGGCGTCGAGAGCAGGTCGGGGTCCAGCCCGAGCCGGACCGCGAGCGGCCGGTTCAGCTTGATCAGCCCGGGGGAGGCCACCGGGGTCGGCGCGACGCGGGCGAAAAAGTTCGCCGGCAGTGCCGAATAGGTGTTCTGGAACGGGAAATGGATGGTCATATCCCGAAGATAGGCCTGCGGGCCGAATAGGCAAACGATTGGCGGCAAGCCGCCCTAAAATGTGCGGTTTCGGGGCAAAACCGGCCGTTCCCTTGGTTGCCGCACCCGGCCTCGTCGGGTAAACCCTCGGCAACTTCGGGACGGGCCGCAGGGGCTCGCCGATTCGTTTCCTCCGACAATCAGTTTTGGGACTAAAATGCATCGCTACCGGTCACACACATGCGGCGCGCTCCGAGAGGGCGATATCGACCAGACGGTCCGGCTTTCGGGTTGGGTTCACCGGGTCCGCGACCATGGCGGCGTGCTGTTCGTCGATCTGCGCGACCATTACGGCATCACCCAATGCGTGGCCGATCCGGACTCGCCGGCGTTCGCCGAAGTCGAGAAGTTCCGCTCCGAATGGGTGGTGCGGATCGACGGCAAGGTGCGCCGCCGTCCCGCCGGCACCGACAATCCCGAGCTGCCGACCGGCATGGTCGAGGTCTACATCAAGGAGATCGAGGTGCTGGGCCCGGCGGCCGAGCTGCCGCTGCCGGTGTTCGGCGAGCAGGAATATCCTGAAGATATCAGGCTGAAGTACCGCTTCCTCGACCTGCGTCGCGAGAAGCTGCACCAGAACATCATGACCCGCGGCGCGGTGGTCGATTCCATGCGCAAGCGGATGAAGGAGCAGGGCTTCTTCGAATTCCAGACCCCGATCCTGACGGCGTCCTCGCCGGAAGGCGCGCGCGACTTCCTGGTGCCGTCGCGCATCCATCCCGGCAAGTTCTACGCGCTGCCGCAGGCGCCGCAGCAGTACAAGCAGCTCTTGATGATGTCGGGCTTCGACCGCTACTTCCAGATCGCGCCGTGCTTCCGCGACGAGGACCCGCGCGCCGACCGCCTGCCGGGCGAGTTCTATCAGCTCGACGTCGAGATGAGTTTTGTCACCCAGGACGACGTTTTCGCGGCGATGGAGCCGGTGATCACGGGCGTGTTCGAGGATTTTGCCAAGGGCAAGCCGGTCACGAAGAACTGGCCGCGGATTCCGTTTGCGGAGGCCGTGCGCAAATACGGCTCCGACAAGCCCGATTTGCGCAACAAGATCGTGATGCAGGAAGTCTCCGAGCACTTCCGCGGCTCCGGCTTCAAGGTGTTCGCGCGGATGCTGGAAGACCCGAAGAACCAGGTCTGGGCGATCCCTGGCACCGGTGGCGGCTCGCGCGCCTTCTGCGACCGCATGAACTCCTGGGCGCAGGGCGAGGGTCAGCCCGGCCTCGGCTACATCATGTGGCGCGAGGGCGGCGAGGGCGCAGGTCCCTTGGCGAACAACGTCGGCCCGGAGCGGACGGCAGCGATCCGCGACCAGCTTGGCCTCAAGGAGGGCGATGCGGCGTTCTTCGTCGCCGGTGATCCCGAGAAGTTCTGGAAGTTCGCAGGCCTCGCGCGCACCAAGCTCGGCGAGGAATTGAACCTGATCGACAAGGACCGGTTCGAGCTCGCCTGGATCGTCGACTTCCCGATGTACGAGTATGACGAGGAGAACAAGAAGGTCGACTTCTCGCACAACCCGTTCTCGATGCCGCAGGGCGGTCTCGACGCGCTGACGTCGCAGGACCCGCTGACCATCAAGGCGTTCCAGTACGACATCGCCTGCAACGGCTACGAGATCGCCTCCGGCGGCATCCGCAACCACAAGCCGGAAGCGATGGTGAAGGCGTTCGAGATCGCAGGCTATGGCGAGCAGGAGGTCATCGACCGCTTCGGCGGCATGTACCGTGCGTTCCAGTACGGCGCCCCGCCGCATGGCGGCATGGCGGCCGGCCTCGACCGCATCGTGATGCTGCTCTGCGGCACCAACAATCTGCGCGAGATCTCGCTGTTCCCGATGAACCAGCAGGCCATGGACCTGCTGATGGGCGCGCCGTCGGAAGCAACGCCGAAGCAGCTCAAGGAGCTGCACATCCGCACCAACCTGCCGGCGAAGAGCTAGGCAGCTCTTCACCTCGCCCCGCCTGCGGGGAGAGCTCGGATTGCATCGTTAGATGCAATCCGGGTGAGAGGGTCTCCGCGAGTCCGTTCGACAGCGATTTTTCAGAAGCGGCCCCTCACCCTGACCCTCTAAGAGCGAGCTTCGCTCGTCTCGACCCCGTAAGAATGGGGGAGAGGGAAAAGCAGGTAAGGGCCCAGCAATCACAACCCCGTCGAAGCCTCGATCCGGAACTGCGCCAGCGCCGACTGCGGATCGGTCTTGAGCAGCTGCATCAATTGAAGCGCCGGCGCTTTCGCGCGCGGGGTCAGCTTGATGACCAGCGTCTGTCCCGGCGTCTCGATGAACTGGCTGATCGCGGTGACGAGCGCCGTGACATCGGCACCGCTTCCGCTGACCGCTTCGCTCTGCGCCTTGATGCTGTTGAGGACGGCATTACGCGCCTCGTCGCGGCTGATGTTCTGCGAGCGCGCGTACTGTGCGATGGCGAGATCGATAACGCCGAGGTCGTGGACCGTGAGTTCGATCGTGCTGGCTTCGATCTGCACGGCCGCGCCCATGGATTCCGCGGCGCTGGTCGAGAATGCCTCGCGCGGCACGTTGGCGAGCGTGAGCTTCGCCGACGCGTTCAACAGGCCCGCCATGTCGAGCTTGACCGGTTCGAGCGCGAACGAACGTGATGCCTCGGTCCAGGCCGCGCCGAGATCGGCATCGATGGCCATCCGGTCGATCCCGGCGGCGACCAGCGCCTGTTGCCGCGGATCGGCCGCGTCGAGCGGCGCCGCCATCTTTGCGACCAGGCGCAGCTTGCTCGGGATCGATCCGACGAACTGGCCCCAGTCGAGACTGAAGACATCGATGTTGATCGGCTTGCCGGTCGCCTTGTAGGTCGTCGCGACACCCTTGAGCTCGACGCCCTCGATCAGCGGAATCAGCGCCAGCGCCTGTTCCGGCGACGGCTTCTGTCCGGCGAACTGTGCCGACAGCCGCATGAGGTTGGCGACATCGAGTGACTTCAGCGCAAAGCGTCCGACCTTGAAGGGCCCCTGTGGCGCGCGCCCATCGAGCCCTTCGACGGCAAGCACGCCGATCTTGCCGTGTTCGAAATTGAATCGCACGGAAGACAGCTTGAGCGGCCCCTGCGGCGTCTCGAATGCCAGCCCTCGTACTTCGGCATTTCCAATTCCGGCGCCCGAATAGAGGCCGGCGACCTTCTCAAGCAGTTCACGCGCCTGGGCCGGAGACGGCGCCGGGCTCCCTTGGGGTGGGATCATCGCGAGCAATGCCGGGAGCTGCATCTTTGACGGGTTGACCCTGACGTCGTCGACGGTCGCGCCATCGATCCGCACGTTGAAGCCAGGCGTGGCGGTCACGGCATCAGGCGCCACGCTGATCACATAGGGGCCGACCGAAACGTGGCCCTGAATCCGGTATTCTCGATCGTCATTGGCCTTGGCCGGATCGAACATCGCCGCCATCGCACCGAGGTCGATATCGGTCGCGGCGATATTGGCGAGGTCAGTGGTCATCTTGACCGGCTTGCCTGCCGACTGCGAATTGATCCTGTACGCAAGCTTGTCGGTTTTGCTCGACTCGATCTTTCCGTTCTTCATGTTTTCGATGGCAAGGCCCGAGTAGTCGAACGTGCCACCGGCGCCGTCACCGGCGTGCGCGGCGGCGCTGAACGTCATCGTTCCGGTCAATGTGGGCGCGCTCACCGACGATGCGTTGATGCCCGCGAGCTGGGCGAATGCGAACCGGTAAAGCTCGAAGATCGACGACGAGGCCGGAAGCTGGGGCAGGCTGGCGGGGCCGGAATAATCCTTCACCGTGATCCGCGGCGCCTTGTAGGTCAGTGAGGTGATCGTCGGGGTAGGTCCCGCCACGCCGATCTCGACATCGCTGAACTCGACATTGCCGGCGGAGACCCGTGCCGCGTCGGTTTGACCGAGGCCGGTCATCGTGAGACTGGCAATCTTGACGCTGACCGGGGATTGCGTCCCCGACTCGGTGGCGACGTCCGCGATCGTCAGGGTGCGGCTCCTGGTGTCGAATGTGATCTTGCCGTGGCTCGCCTTGGCGCCGGTGGCACGGACCTGCTCGAAGGCGGCCTCGACGTCGCGGGTGACCCGGCGCTGGGCGTAGAAGTCGAAACCGAAGAAGCCGGCGGCCGCGATCACAACCACGGCGATCAGGCCGAGCAGAATTTTCTTCATTCGGTCAACTCCGGATCATCAAGGGAAAAAAATTGCCAATACCGGCCGAATGGCGCGGGGAGGGGCAGGCGTCGATGAACGGCCGGCCCGGGCCTGTTGACGGGGACATTATCCGATGTTGCATCCAAGCGGCTGGACATGCTTCACATCCGGCTCGATTTGCCGGACAAATGACTTTCGCCTGGATTAGCACAGAAACAAGAAATTTGGGCCGGAAACGCGGGGAGCACGCATGTCGTCATCGTCTGAAGAACTCCACAACGCGGCGCTCGCCTACCATCGGCTGCCGCGGCCGGGCAAGCTCGAGATCCAGGCGATCAAGCCGCTTGCCAACCAGCGTGACCTGGCGCTGGCCTATTCGCCGGGCGTGGCCGCCGCCTGCACCGAGATCGCCAAGAACCCCGCCGAGGCGGCGACGCTGACCGCCCGCGCCAACCTCGTGGCCGTGGTCTCGAACGGGACCGCGGTGCTCGGTCTCGGCAATATCGGCCCGCTGGCCTCCAAGCCCGTCATGGAAGGCAAGGCGGTGCTGTTCAAGAAATTCGCCGGCATCGACGTGTTCGACATCGAGATCAAGGCCGACACGATCGAGCGCGTGGTCGAGACCGTCGCCGCGCTGGAGCCGACCTTCGGCGGCATCAACCTCGAGGACATCCGCGGACCGGAATGCTTCGAGATCGAGGCGCAGCTCAAGGAGCGCATGAAGATCCCGGTCTTCCATGACGACCAGCACGGCACCGCGATCATCGTTGCCGCCGCGATCGTCAACGGGCTGTTGTTGAACGGCAAGCAACTGTCCGATGTGAAGATCGTCTGTTCGGGCGCGGGCGCCGCTGCGATCGCAACCCTCAATCTGCTGGTCTCGATGGGCGCGCAGCGCAAGAATATCTGGGTCTGCGACATCGACGGCGTGGTCTATGAGGGCCGTAACACCACGATGGATCGCTGGAAGGCGGTCTATACCCAGAAGACCGACGCACGCGTGCTCGCCGACGTCATTCCGGGCGCGGACATTTTCATCGGCCTGTCGGCGCCTGGCGTGCTGAAGCCCGAAATGGTCAAGCAAATGGGCGACAAGCCGCTGGTGATGGCGCTTGCCAATCCGGTGCCGGAGATCATGCCGGATGAGGCGCGTCTGGCGCGTCCCGACGCGATGATCTGCACCGGCCGGTCGGACTTTCCGAACCAGGTCAACAACGTGCTCTGCTTCCCCTTCATCTTCCGCGGCGCGCTTGACGTCGGCGCCACCGCGATCAACGAGGCGATGAAGCACGCCGCGGTGGACGCGATCGCGCAGCTCGCGCGCGATCCGCCGTCGGATGCGGTGGCCCATGGTTTCGAGAGCGGTGAGACCCAGGGGTTCGGCCCGGGCTCGCTGATCCCGAGCCCGTTCGATCCGCGCCTGATCCTGCGCATCGCGCCGGCGGTGGCCAAGGCCGCGATCGAGTCCGGCGTCGCGACCCGGCCGATCACCAATTTCGACGAATACGCTGCCAATCTCGAACGCTTTGCCTTCCGCTCCGGCCTCACCATGAAGCCGGTGTTCGCCAAGGCGAAGACCCAGCCGGTGCGCGTGATCTACGCCGAAGGCGAGGACGAGCGCGTGCTGCGCGCGACACAGGTGGTGCTCGAGGAAAAGCTGGCGCGGCCGATCCTGGTCGGCCGGCCATCCGTGGTCGAGACCAGGATCAAGCGCTTCGGCCTGTCGATCAAGGCCGGCCGCGATTTCGACCTGATCAATCCCGAGGACGATCCGCGCTACCGTTCCTATGTGCAGTCCTATATCGACGTCGCCGGCCGGCGCGGCGTGACGCCGGAGGCCGCGCGTACCGTGGTCCGCACCAACAATACGGTGATCGCGGCGCTTGCGGTCTCGCGTGGCGAGGCCGACGCGATGCTGTGCGGCGTCGAGGGCCGCTACATGAGCCATTTGCGCCATGTCCGCGAGATCATCGGCTTCCTGCCGGGTGTCAGCGACTATGCCGCGCTGGCGCTGATGATCACCTCCACCGGCGCGCATTTTCTGGCCGATACCCAGGTGCGGCCGAACCCGAGCGCGGAGGAACTCGCCGAAGTGGCGTCGCTCGCGGCGATCCACGTCCAGCGCTTCGCCTTCAAGCCGAGGGTCGCCTTCGTGTCACATTCCGACTTCGGCAGCTATGACACGGATTCCTCGCGCAAGATGCGGCGGGCGACCCAGCTCCTGAAGGACAAGCATCCGGAGATCGAGGCAGACGGTGAAATGCAGGGCGACACCGCGCTGTCGGCGGCGGCGCGGCGCCTGGTGCTGCCGCAGTCGCGGCTGGAAGGCGAGGCCAACATCCTGATCATGCCGAACCTCGATGCCGCCAACATCGCCTACCAAATGATCAAATCGCTGGCGAACGCGTTGCCGGTGGGGCCGATTCTGATCGGTCCGGCGCGCCCAGCGCACATCCTCACCCCCGGCGTGACGGCGCGCGGCATCCTCAACATGACGGCGGTGGCCGCCGTCGAAGCCCAGGAGCGCGCCGGCCGCGCGCAGCCGACGCTGTTCGGCTGACGGCCGTTGTTTGAGCACGTTATGTTCGGAAAGCCGCAGCGCGGTTTTCCGCATCGTGTTTGAGCCGAGATGGATTCGATTTGATCGAGGCAGGCGGAGCGACCATAATCGCTGCGCCTGCTTCGTCCGATTTCTGCCATCCAGTGAGGCCGACCCATGCCAGCGTTCATCACCTTCGGGCGGATCCTGTTCGCCGTGCTGTTCCTCTATTCGGGCGCGAGCAAGCTGTTCGGCATCCAGGCGACGGCGGATCTGCTGGCGGCCAAGGTGACGATCCCGGCCGTGGTCGCGCCCTATACGCAGCAGATCGAAACCTCCGTCGGCATGCCGTTCATGCAGCTCTTGGCAATCGTGATCGGTGGCTTCGAGATCGTCGCGGGGCTGATGATCGCGGTGAATGTGCTGGCGCGGTTCTTCGCGATCCTCCTGATCATCTTCGTGTGCTTCGCCACCTTCTACTTCCATGATTTCTGGAACCAGCCGGCGCCCGACAACGTCAGGACGCTGATCGATGCGCTGAAGAACCTGTCGCTGATCGGCGCGCTGTTCATCATCGCCGGCTATGGCCGCGGCCCGCGCCGCGACGATCCGGCCTATGGCGACGTGTAGGAGACGATACGGCGTAGGATGGGTAGAGCCGCTTTCAACCCAGGCGCCGCCACGGCGTCACGCTGACATCATGCGCAGTGTCGATCAGCTGCGGCGGGCCGGCGTGCAGGCCGTGCACTGACAGCACCTGCTGCGGAGTGCGGGCGGGGACGCCGGGAAAGCACGGCTCGCCGTCGGGGATGCGCACCTTCGGGGCGACCGAGAGCCAGAACGTATCGTAGCGGTCCATGAACATGCCGAACACGCCGGGGCCGCCGATGATCGCGGCCGTGCCCGAGGTCACGCCGGCCTCGCGGCTCGCCGTCTCGAACGGGCAGCCGGCGGGATTCCACAATAGCGCTTTCGGATTATCGGGGTCGGGCGCGATGGCCGCGACCTTGCGGGTCAGGATCAGGCGCCGCCGCTTCGGCGCGTTCGGCTGCTCTTCCTGGGAGTGACGGCCATGCACGATGAGGTCGGCGCGGTCGAGGGCCGCGGTGAAGAACCGCTTGTCGCCCTCGATCTTGAGATCGTCGGGCATCACATTCCGCGCATTCGCCAGCCGGCCATCGGCGGAGACGATGACGAAGCCTTCGATACGCAGCCCGGGCACCAGGATTGTCGCCGGCGCTATTGCTGATCGACGGTCGTGACGACGCTGTTCACCGGGCGCGAGCTTACGGTCGGCAGCTTGACGTCCTTGGCGAGCTCCTGCTCGTATTGCGGCAGCACCGTCACCGGGAACTTGGCGCGCATCGCGACCACCTTGTAGCCGCCGGCCTTGAGCTGCGTCAGCAGCGTCGGCAAGGCTTCCGCGGTGTGCTTCTGGAAGTCGTGCATCAGGATGATGCCCTTGCCGAGCTTGTTCAGCTTCTTCATCACGGTGTCGATCACCTGCTGCGGCTTGCTCGCCTTGAAGTCGAAGGAGTCGAGGTCGCAGGAGAAGATCGCGATGTTGCGGTTGCCGAGATAGGTCACCATCTCCGGCGGATGCTGCAGCGCCGGGAAGCGGAAGAACGGCGAGGGTGAGGTCTCGAGCGCCCACTTGACCGCGGCGTAGCCGCGCTCGATCTCGTCCTTCTTCTGATCCTCGGTCAGCTTCTTGTTGTTCAGATTGGCGTGCGACCAGGTGTGGGCGCCGACCGTGTGGCCGGCGGCATAGACCTGCCGCAGGATTTCGGGGTGATAGGTCGCGTGCTTGCCGATCGGGAAGAAGATGCCCGTGGTGCATTCATCCGCGAGCGCCTTCAGCACTGCCGGCGTGTTGCCCGGCCACGGGCCGTCGTCGAAGGTCAGTACCACCTCATGGTCGCGCAGGAAGTCGAGCTGCTTGAAATGCTCGAAGCCGAAGCCGGGACCGCCGGTGGTGTCGATCTCGACCGTGCGGCCGACGCCGAGCGCGTTCGGATTGTTGCAGGCGGCGCGCGCCGGCTGTGGCGGTTGCTTCGGCGGAACCGGGGCTGCCGTTGCAGTTGCCGGTGCCGGGGCTGCGGCGGCCGGCGCGGGAGCCGCGGCCGATGGTGCTGCCGGTGCCGCGGCGGCGCCCTTGGCGGGCGGCGTCTGCGACCAAGCTGCGCTCGACGCGAGCAACGATACGGTCCCTGCGAAAATCAGACCTGTCGCAATGCGCATGGCGTGTTCCCTGCTGATCGCGCTCCCGGCGCCGGCAATGCCGCGACCGGGTCGCTTCGCCCCCAACCGATCGTACCCTAGTCGCAGTGGCGACGCCAAGGCAATGAACGTGGCGAGCGCGTGTCCAAAATCCTCGTCGGATCAGTTAATTCCGGGGATTATCGCGATATCTCAGGCGCCCGCCAGTGCCCGTGCGATCCCGGTCTTGATGCGCGTGTCGTCGGGCGCAACCGACTCAGCGAAAACGTCGGCGATGTAGCCGTCGCGGCCGACCAGGTATTTGTGAAAATTCCAGCGCGGCACGTCCTTGGGCCGGGCCTCGGCCGCCCAGCGGTAGAACGGATGCGCGCTCGCGCCGCGGACGATTGCTTTCGCCGCGATCGGGAAGGTGACGCCATATTGATGCTGCGCAGTCTCGGCGATCTCGGTCGGGCCGCCGGGCTCCTGGCCGCCGAAATCATTGGAGGGGACGCCGATGATGACGAAGCCGCGATCGCGGAATTCGGTCCAGAGTTGCTGCAGGCCGGCATATTGCGGCGTGAAGCCACAGAGTGAGGCCGTGTTCACGATCATCAGGGGACGGCCGGCATAGTCGGCAAGTCTGATATCGCCGCCGCCGAGTGCCGGAAATGAGAAGGCGTAGGCGGTGATCCGGCTCATCGCGGGCTGCTCGGCACGAAGCGGGCGGGATCCTGCGGCTACGGCTATCGCGGCCACGATCAGTGTCCTGCGGTCCATCATGGTCTCGTCCCCGGAACAGATGTTCATGGGGATCATAATCCGAAGGGGAGGCGCAGGCTTTCAAGAAGGCGTTATTGCTGGAAGCGGGTAGCCCGGATGGAGCGAAGCGAAATCCGGGATCGATCACCTCAACGCAGCGGCAGGATGAAGTCGGTGCCTTCGCCGGTCTCGCCCTGGTTCACGCCGAGGTCGGAGACGATGATCGATCCGCCGGTGCCGAGCGCTTCGCTGATCCGCGCCATCACGTCGGCCGGAATGGAGATGCGGTCGAGCGCCTCGGCCGGGCTGTTGGTCACCGGCTGCGGCTTGGCCTCGGCGACCGCTGCGGCCGCGACCTTCCGACGATGCGAGGCACGCTCCTCGACGTCGATGCGGGCGGCGTTGCGGGTCGGCAGCGTCACCACCGACCAGCGCAGCAGGTTCGCATCGGTCTTGTCGACTTGCGCGGTGAACACATGCGTGCCGAGTGGCCGGTCGCTCGCCGCAATCGTCACCGGCACCTCGAACAGCGGAGCAAAATTCTGCCGCACATAGAGCTTGGAATCCTTGCGGCTGATGAACACTGCGATCTGGCCGGCGCGCTTCGGCACGTCGATCCTGGCGGTGCCCGGCAGCCGCGCCGGATCCTTCTTGGCGTCGGGCGCATCGGCGGCGGTGGCTGCCTCGGCGGGCTTGGCGGCGTCCTTCGTGGCGTCCGCTTTGGGCTCGTCGGCTTTGGCCTCCGCCTTCACCGGATCGCTTGCGGAGACCTCGCTCTTTGGCGTGTCGGTGCTGGCGGTGGTTTCGCCGATAGTCCTGTCATCCGTGGTCCTGTTGCTGTCGCGGACGGCGGAATTGGCCTCGGCCGGCTTGTCGGCGGCGGCTGTCTCGGCCTTCACCGTCTCGGACTTGTCAGCGGCGATCTTCTCCGCGATGGCGTCGCGCGCCGTGGAAGAGGACGCATCGGACATCGTCACCGACGCACTCGCTGCCGGCATCGCGCTGCTGGCGTCGGCGGTGTGGGTGTTGTCGCGCAGCGACGCGGCGGCATGGCCGACGCTGCTGCGCAAATCGAGACTGGACTGCTTGTCGGCGCCCTTGTCGCTCTTCACACCGAGCGGCGCATCCATCTTCAGGATATCGTCGGCGACCGGCTGTTGCGGCGCCACCTTCTGCGTCACCAGCAGCGGGTGGGAGAAACTCTCCGGAGAGATCGTGCCGGGCGTGACGAACACGCGGGCGCCCATCCGCGTCCAGTTGTACATCTTGACCGCGAACGACATCGGCATGCGGATGCAGCCATGGGAGGCCGGATAGCCGGGCAGCACGCCGGCGTGCATGGCGATGCCTGACCAGGTGATGCGCTGCATATACGGCATCGGCGCGCCGCTGTAGATGTTGGACTGGTGATACTTCTGCTTCTGGATGACGCTGAAGACACCCATCGGGGTCGAGTGCCCCTTCATGCCCGTCGACACCGGGCTCTCGGCATAGAGGCCGTTGGCGTCGTAGATACTGACCCGCTGCCGGTCGATCGAGACCGAGATGATCAGGGGGCCTTGCGGCTTGCTGCCGGCCTCCTTCTCGATCCCCGGATTCTTCTTGGCTGCGTTGCGCTTCGGCTTTTGCCGGTGCGGTTGTGGCAGCGGCATCGGCTCGTAGTCGCCGTAGAAGGCGGAGTCGCGGTTCCAGTAATAGAGCGCTGCATCGGCCTGTGTGGAGGCGGCGACGGTGCCGGCGGTCGTCAGAATTGCAAGCTGCCAGAACCGCTCGTTCGCGAAATCAAAAATCGAAATCCGCCGTCCACCTGCGCGCATATTCCGAATCCCAGTCCAAATTTCCTGTTGGTTGTCGCAGACGCACAACGCGTTCACCAGCGCAAGCGATCTAACCCTTCCGTGAGGGGCGGATTTTCGACGAAAGAGTAACAAAAAAGCCTCACAAGAGGTTAAAGCGCCCGGTCCGATCACCGAACTGTCAGCGCCTTCCTGTGCGGCGTTTGCGCACTACATAGGCGGGACCCACCCCCGCGGAGACCTCAATGACATCGAGATATGTGAGCTTGTGTGACCTGCGACGGTTGTCTCGCTGGGGATGCGCGGTGCTGCTGATGTTGCTGGCTTTGGGGCAGGCGGGTCCGGCGGCCGCGGCCGACGAGCCAGACCTGATCTTCCGCCGCTCCACCGTGTTCAAATGGGTGAGCCCCAACGACAAGCTCGCGACCTATGGCGTCGACGATCCCGAGGTCGAGGGCGTCGCCTGTCACTTCACGGTACCGGAAAAGGGCGGCTTCAAGGGCTGGCTTGGCCTTGCCGAGGAAGTCTCCGATATCTCGCTGGCGTGCCGGCAGATTGGGCCGATCCGCTTCAAGACCAAGCTCGGGCAGGGCGACGACATGTTCAGCAAGCGCCGGTCGCTGTTCTTCAAGAAGATGCAGATCGTGCGCGGCTGCGACGCCAAGCGCAATGTGCTGGTCTACATGGTCTATTCGGACCGCCTGATCGAGGGCTCGCCAAAGAACTCGACGTCATCGGTGCCGATCATGCCGTGGGGCGCAGCCGATGCTGCCGTGCAGAAGTGCGGCGAGTTCATTCAATAGCTGGAGCAGCGACTTGGCCCAGGCGGCTGAGGCGGTGGGCGAGCTAGCGCTCGGTTTGCCCGAACTGCTTCGCGCTGATGCCAAGGCCCGGTTTGACCTTCGAGTCGCGGCAGCCGACGAGGCGGACCAGCTTCTGCGGCGCGCACTCATTGTCGCCCATGACGTAGGCGCCTTGCTGCGGCATCGCGGCCGTCATCTGCTGTTGGCCGGATTTGCTCGCCGCGGATTCATTGCCAACACCTATGTTGCCATTGCCCACGACTGACATCCTTCGTTGGATCGGGAGGGATTACGGCAACGTGCCACCGCGAAGATGGTTGCACGGCGCCCAGATGAGTCGGCCAAACCGCCGCCCGGTTCACCGCCGTCTTGCTGTGCTGCTTCCTCTCTCAGCAGAGGAAAGTTAACAAAGCGCGCTAGCTCGTTCAGTTTGCACGCGTAATTGGCCGCGGCTCCGGCAGCGGCCGGGGTCGGCGTTGGTCGCACGAAGTTTTCAACAGCCTTTTAGCCACGCTCCTGCCGCTGAAATCATTGGTGTTTTCCAGCGAAAGTTTCGTGGGCCGCTGGTCGACGAAACAATTCCGGGTCCGACGAAACCATTTTCGGCTTGTTCCGCAGAACTCCCGAAACGGCAGATCGTTATCAGACCGTCACACAACGGCGCCGAACGCCGAGCGGAATAACGGAGACTGTCAGATGCGGACCATGAGCCTGATCCTCGCCTTCGCCTTTGTGATGGCCGGTTCGTCGATGGCAGGTTCCCCGGACAGCGGTTTGCCCGGTATCGGCACCTTCTCCTATAACGGCTCGCCGGTGGTCACCCCGGCCCCGATGGTGATGGCGCAGGCTAACTGACCGCGACGAAAAAAAGAACTGCCGGTAAAGGCTCTCCCATGGTGCTCCGTATCTGTTCCGCCGCGATGTTGGCATCGCTCGTCCTGATGGGTCCCTTGGCGGGCGCCGCGCAGGCTCAATCCCAGCTCCCGCTCGAATCGATGCAGATCCGCTCGCTGTATCGCGTGCCTGAGCCGCGCGACGAGTTCGTGCGGCAATGTGCGCCGCATATGCTCGGCCGCTGGGCACATCCCGAGGCCGTGTGCGGCTGCCTGCACGACCACGCCGCCGCGACGGTGGACGATCCCGACCTGCGCCAGGCGCTGCTGCGCGGAATCAGTGAGACCGGCGTGCCGACCATCGAGACCGATTGGGTGCCGCCGTCCAAGCAGGGCGAGATCGGCCCGACCTTCACCAAGATCGCCAAGCCGACCCTGCAATGCATGTTCGAGCCGGTCTCGAACTGAGCTGCGCATCAAAGCAATGAGGACCGCAGCGCCTCGCGACAGCGCGGCGTTTTATTTTTTGGCGAGGCGCGGCACGCAGCTGCTGGTCCGCACCACGCCGTTCTGGCTCAGCCTGGAGCCGACGACTTGCTTGATCTGCCCGGCCGGGCACGAGCCGTCATCGACAAGGACGCGCTGGCCGACCCGCAGATCGACGATGTCGCCCTCTCGCATGTAGGACTGCTCTGCTGCGGCGGATTGCGCCATCGCGCCAAGAGCTGCGACGCCGACCAGCGCGACGAATCCCAAGCGCAGCATCGCAGCCTCCTTCACTTGTTCTGGATCTTGAGCCCGTCGGGGCCGACATTGATCTGAAGGCCTTCGGGCTGCTTCTTCGCCTGGTAAAGATTGTAGCCGAGCATGCCTGCGATCACGACCAGAGCGGCGATCACGAGATACAGGACGTTGCGATTTGGCATCCGGTATCTCCGTAAGCGGACACTGGAGCGTTTTCAAGCGAAGTGGATACCGGTTCGCGTGAAGAAAACGCGTCAAAACAACAATTGAGAGCCCGGTTCCGATTCCATCGGAACGGAAGGCTCTGACTGAACGCGCGCGACCTTAGTCAGGTGACTGCGATTCTCCTAGAGCGCTGCGGCTTGGCGGATGGCTTGACCGATGTCCTGCGCGTCACACGCAGCGCATCGAGCGTTGTCTTCGCCAATCGTTCCGCGGACGCGACGAGTTGCGGAACCGGATGACCGGAAAATCCCAGCACGAAGCCAGGCAATCGGCGCGCGCGATGATAGGTCTCGGCGAGCAGCCAGCCGCCGACGCCGGCGTCCGCCTTTGCCTGCGCGGCAATCAGCGGATCGGTCGCGGGATCGAGCCGCGCCACGAGGTGCAGGCCCTGCGAGGGCACGGGAACCGTGAGCTCGCCCTCGGATGCATTGGCAAGCGTCGACGCCAGGGCGTCGCGCGCCTCACGGTAGAGTTTGCGCGATTTGCGCAAGTTCGCCGCGAAGGCGCCGGAGTTCAGCATGTCGGCGACCGCGCCTTCCATCAACGTGGCGGGAAAGCGGTCGAGCGCGGCGCGCGCCGCCGTCACCGGACCGATCAAGGCTTCGGGCAGGGCGCAATAGCCGATCCGCAATCCCGGAAACAGCGTCTTGGCGAACGTGCCCATGTAGATCACGCGGCGCAGATGATCGATGCCGGCGAGCGACAGCAGCGGCGCGCCGTCGTAGCGGAACTCGCTGTCGTAATCGTCTTCGAACACGAACGCGCCGGCGTCCCGTGCCCAGTCGAGCAGCTCGAGCCGGCGCGGCATCGACATCTGCACGCCGAGCGGAAACTGATGCGAAGGAGTGACATAGGCGGCGCGCGCTTGCGACGCGGACGCGCGGCCCTTGTCGATGCGCATGCCCGACATGTCGACCGGCACCGACACCGGACGATAGCCGCAATGCTCGATCGCGCGCCGCGCCGCCGGGTAGCCGGGGTCTTCGCACCAGACCTGGTCGCCGGGCTTGAGGATCGCCCCGAGCACGATGCGCAGCGCATGCAGCGTGCCCGAGGCCAGCATGATCTGGTCGGGGTCGCAGCGCAGCCCGCGCGCCGACAGCAGATGGTCCGATATCGCCGCGCGCAATTCGCTGCTGCCGCGGGGATCGCCGTAATGCAGATGCTCGGACCCGAAGGCGCGCAGCCTGCGGCCGGCAAAGGCGCGGAAGCGCTGCAGCGCGCGCTCATCGATATGCGTGCAGCCGAGCGACAGCGCGTTGTGCTGCGGCGGCTCGATCTCGATCTTGGCGCGTCGCGGCGCGGCGGCCTGGGCCGGAATGCGCGCCGCGACGAAGGTGCCGGAGCCCGTGGTTGCCACCGCAAAGCCGTCGGCGATCAGCCGCTCATAGGCCGTGGTGACGGCGTTGCGGCGGAAGCCGGTCTGCTTGGCGAGCGCGCGCGACGGCGGCAGTGGCTCGCCCGGCTTGACGAGGCCGCCGACGATCGCGTGGCACAGCGCCTGATACAGCCGCTGCTGCGAGGCCGCGCCGGGGGTGACGTGCGGGCCGCCGAGGTCGAGCGGCAGCTCGGCCTTGCGCGCCGCGGGCTCCCGGGAATTGGTCGGAATTTTTCGCATGGAATTGGCACTATCGCAGACCAAATGAGCCGCTACAACTCTGGACAGATTTCCAGATTTCGAAAGGCTCACCGTGACCGAAGGCGCATCCGCTCCGTCCTATCCCATGTCGTCCCGCAACCGGGTGAAGCGCCGCCACGACCGCGGCTTCTACGACCACGCCACCGTGCACAAGATCCTCGACGCCTCGATGCTGTGCCACGTCTCCTACGTGATCGACGGCCAGCCTTATTGCACGCCGACGTTCTTCTGGCGCGAGGGCACCAGGCTCTACTGGCACGGCTCGAGCGCGAGCCGCATGCTGGAGAACCAGTCCGAAGGGCAACGCGTGTGCCTGACGGTCGCCCATCTCGACGGCCTGGTGCTGGCGCGCTGCGGCTTCAACCACTCGGCCGACTATCGCGCGGTGATGGCGTTCGGGTCAGCGTATCTCGTCACCGACCCGGCAGAGAAGGAACGCGCGATCGTCGCGATGGTCGACCGCTTCTTTCCCGAGCGTACCGCGAGCCTGCGCGCCAGCAACAAGCAGGAGATCAAGGCGACCTCGTTCATCGCGATGGAGATCGACGAAGCTTCGGCAAAAATTCGCGCCAAGGGCGTCGCCGACGATGACGAGGATTACGAGTTGCCGATCTATGCCGAACGCATTCCGGTGCGCACCGTGCTCGGCGCGCCGGAGCCGTGCCCGCGGCTGCTCGACGGTGTGACGCGGCCTGCGACGCTCGATGGCTATGCGGAAGGCCGGCTGCTCGAAGATGCATTGCGGGATGCCTATTTTGCGCAATACAAGGCGGAGTGAAATCGGGCTACGCTGCGGCTCCCGCCTGATCTGTTTTCCTGATGGAGCCAAAGCATGACTGCCGAGACGCAACAACGAATCCTTAGCGCCGTTGACGAGGGATTCGATGCGCAGCTTGCGACGACGCAGGCCTTTGTCGCGATCCCCTCGACCCGCGGCGCCGAGGGACCGTGCCAGGACATGATCGGCGATCTCCTGCGCGAGCGTGGCTACGAGGTCGACGACTGGCACATCAATCCCGACGAGCTCAAGGACTTGCGCGGCTTCGGCCCGATCGAGCATGATTTCTCGAAGGCGCGCACGGTGGTCGGGACCTACCGCCCGACCACCAATGCCGGCAAATCGCTGATCCTGCAGGGCCACTGCGACGTGGTGCCGACCGGTCCGCTCGAGATGTGGGAGACGCCGCCGTTCTCGCCCGTCATCAAGGACGGCAGGATGTATGGCCGCGGCGCCTGCGACATGAAGTCCGGCACCATCGCCGCGCTCTATGCGCTGGATGCGATCAGGAAGGCCGGGCTGAAGCCGACGGCGCGGATTCACTTCCAGTCCGTGATCGAGGAGGAGAGCACCGGCGTCGGCGCGCTCTCGACCCTGCAGCGCGGCTATCGCGCCGATGCCTGCTTCATCCCGGAGCCGACCAACGGCACGATGATCCGCTCGCAGATCGGCGTGATTTGGTTCCGCCTGAAGGTGCGCGGTTTCCCGGTGCATGTGTTCGAGGCCGGCGCGGGCTCGAACGCAATCATGGCGGCATATCATCTGGTGCATGCGCTGGAGAAGCTCGAGATCGCCTGGAACGAGCGCGCCAAGGCCGACCGCCACTTCAAGGACGTCAATCACCCGATCAATTTCAATCCGGGCATCATCAAGGGCGGCGACTGGGCCTCCAGCGTGCCGGCCTGGTGCGACGTCGACTGCCGCATCGCGGTCTTGCCGGGCTGGTCGATCGCCGAGTGCCAGAAGGAGATTCTGGCGTGCGTGTCGGCGGCGGCGCGCGATCATCGCTTCCTCTCCAACAATCCGCCGCAGGTCGAATGGTCGGGCTTCCTGTCGGAAGGCTACGAGTTGGTGAACTCCGAGGCACCGGAAGCTGCCTTCGCCAAGGCGCACGAGGTCGTCTATGGCGGCGCGGTGGAAGACCGCGCCTTCACCGCGTTGACCGACACGCGCTTCTACGGCTTGAACCACGACATCCCGAGCCTCTGCTTCGGCGCCACCGGCGCGGCGATGCACGGCTTCAACGAATATGTCGAGCTGGAGTCGCTGCGGAAAGCGACCAAGGCGATGGCGCTGTTCATCGCGGAATGGTGCGGCGTGGAGAAGGCGTAACGCGCTCTGCACATGTCATTGGTCTTGCGCTCGATCGCACAACAAATGCGGAGTCGTCCCGGCGAAAGTCGGGACGACATTGGAGGATCTAGCGCTCTGCCCACAACGCCTTCACGATCGCATCGAGCCCATCGGTCAACGCCGCGGGGCCGGGCTGCAAAATGATCGGCGACTTGATCTCGACGATGCGGTCGTTGCGCACCGCCGGCATGTCGCTCCAGCCCTCACGCTTGCGGATGCGGTCGGGCACGACCTTCTTGCCGCACCAGGACGCCAGGATCACGTCGGGCATCGCCGCACGCACGGCGTCAGGCGTGACGATGCGATCCTTGGCCGCCTTGTGCGCGCGCAGATGCGGCAGCGCATCGGTGCCGCCGGCGATCTCGATCAGTTCGGACACCCAGCCGATGCCGCTGATCAGCGGATCGTCCCATTCCTCGAAATAGACTTTTGGCCGCGGTGCCGGGCGCGGCGTTGCGGCGACCGCGGCCAGCCGCTGTTCGAGACCTTGCACAAGCCGATCGGCGCGGTCGGCGGCACCGACCATCGCGCCCAGGGTGCGGATCATCGCGAGGATGCCAGCGACGTCGCGTTGGTTGAAAACGTGGACGGCGACGCCGGCGCGCACGAGATCGGCGACGATTTCGGCCTGCAGATCGGAGAAGGCCAGCACCAGATCGGGATCGAGCGCGAGGATCTTTGGAATGTCGGCGGAGATGAACGCCGAGACGCGCGGCTTCTCGCGGCGGATCCGCGGCGGCCGCACAGCGTAGCCGGAGACGCCGACGATACGGTCCTGCTGGCCGAGCAGATAGAGCGTCTCGACCGTCTCTTCGGTCAAGCAGACGATCCGGCCAGGAGGGAAGTCGCGCATCGATGACGATATGCAGACTCGGCGGCACGTTGTCACTGATGTCATGACGTCATGGTCGCCATTACCTCGCACGTCATTGCCGGGCTCGATCCGGCAATCCATCATGCCGAGAAAGCTTCTTGCGAAGAACGATGGATGCGCGGGTCAAGCCCGCGTATGACGTCCCGAAAAAACCGGAGGAACGTGATGACGCCGCTCGAAAAGATCCAGTCGATGAAGATGCCGTTTGCGGAACTGAAGGGCGTCACCTTCACCGAGGCCGGCCAGGATCGGGTGGTGGCGAAAATGGTGGTGCGGCCGGACCTCTGCACCCTCCGCAACACGATCCATGGCGGCGCGGTGATGGCCCTTGCGGACTCGGTCGGTGCCGCCGCGACCGTGATCAACCTGCCTGAGGACGCCAAGGGAACCACGACGCTGGAGAGCAAGACCAACTTCATCGGCGGGGCCAAGGAGGGGACGACCGTGATCGCGACCGCGACACCGGTTCACCGGGGGCGGCGGACCCAGGTTTGGCAGACCAGGCTGGAGACCGAAGACGGCAAGCTGGTCGCGGTGGTGACGCAGACGCAGCTGGTATTATAATGGGGCAATGATGTGATTTTCCAATCACAGCATTGTTTACTTAAATGAATCTGAGTACTTGAATTTTATGGTGCGGCGCACAATATAGGGGCTGCTAGGGACTCGACGCCTCCTCGAGGGCTACCAAGAGGAGTTATGAAATGAACTATGATTCCATTCGTTCGACGTCCGCCAAGGGCACCGTGCGGACGTTGAGCCAGCAGGAAGAGCTTCCGCTGCTGCGCGATCACCTGCTGCGGCTGGATCGTACTAGCCGTCATGATCGTTTTCATGGCTTCATCGACGACAGTTTCATCCGCCGCTACGCCGAGCGCTGCGCCAATGACGGCACGGTCATCATCGCCTATTTCGAGGACGGCGTGGTCCGCGGCGCGGCCGAATTGCATCCCCCGGAGCAGTCTCCGGATGCACAGCCCGAGATCGCCTTCAGTGTCGAGCGGTCGGCGCGGCGAAAGGGCGTCGGCAGCACCTTGTTCCGCAAGCTGATCGCCGAGGCGCATGCCAAGGGCTACGGCAGCCTGCGCATCACCACCGGCGCGCAGAACGATGCGATGCGGGCGCTCGCCACCAAGTTCGGTGCCCAGCTGACCTTCCGTCACGGGGAGTCGACCGGCAGCATCGACCTGACCGAGCAGCAGCAACCCGAGGCGGCGCCGGCTGTCGCTGCGGTGACGCCGGTCGAGGCCGCGCGCGCGATTGTAGACATGAACCGCGCCTATTGGCGCATGGTGATGCAGATCTCCGGCTGGGGCCGGGCGGCCTGAGCCGGTAGCGTTTCCAAGCGAAGTGGAAACCGGTTCGCGTGAAGGAAACGCGTCCAATAAGAATCTCAGATCAAACGAATAAGGGCAATCCATTCAATGGATTGCCCTTCTTCTTTCAGCAATTGGATGATGCTTCTCAGGTGCCGGTGCGCTTGTCGGTCGCAAAGCGGCGAACCACGCGGCGCTCGACCACGACGGAGCGCTGCGCGCCCTGTTCGCCGGCGATGACGCGGGTGGCCGTGCCGGTGCGGGCACTGACGCGCGCGGTCTTCTTCACCTCGGCGAGCACATCGTCATAGGGCAGCCCCATCAGTGCCGACGCGATCTCGGCCTGGGCCTCCACGTCATCGGTGATACCGATGGCGGCGAAGATTGCTTCTTCCAGCGTCGGCGGATCATGCCGCACGCGCCGGGTGCCATATTTGGTATTCCAGTCTCCGCTCATCGCCGCCTCATCTTTGAATCGCGGGAGATACGTAAGGTCCCCAATGTTGCATTGCAATATGAATGTGAGATGGCAATCCAGCCATGCAGCTAGAGTCTCTCAATCTTGTGAGCGTCATAAAGTTCGATGGTAGTTGCCGCGGCCGTGAGGGATTGCAGCGAGCGGACGAAATCGCGCGACGCCGGGACCGCGAAATGCCCGGCCAGCGCGGCGCGGTCGGCCCATTGCTCGAAGAACACCAGCCTGAGCGGATTCTCGCAATCGACATGGACCGCGTGGGAGATGCAGCCGGGCTCGGTGCGTGAACGATGAACGTGTTCAAGGCTCAGCCGCCGCACCTCGTCGAGCGAGTCGGGGCGGGCGGTGACGCTGCCGGTGACGACGATCATGATCTCCCCCTCCAATGCGCGATGAAGCCAAGTCATCATCGCGCTTTAGGTTCTTGTTTGAGCATGATCTTTTCGTGAAACCGCTTCGCACTTTTCCGGATCATGTTCTACGGGGTGGCTTCTGCCCCGGATGCACTCATCTGTTGCTGCGGCCAGCGCTTCAGTGCGGCGCGGCCGGCATCGGTCAGCACATAGATGCCGCGCTCGGCGCGATCGAACCAGCCATAGACATTATGCAGCAGGATCTTGCCGGCGTCGGGAATATCCGCGCGGAGGTCGCGCACCCGCCGCGGCCCATCCGAAAGCGCCGAGGCGCAGGCCAGCGCCTGCTGCCGGTAGGCGGTCATGATCGGCGCCCGCGTCGATCCGCCCATCGCGGGATCGCCCTTGCGTTTCCGGTGCTCGGTGATCAGCCGTGAACGTTTCTTCGGATTGCGGCGGGGCGCCGCGGTCGGCGGCGGCACCAGCACCTCGACGTCGCCGCGATCGGTCACGCCGAGCATGCCGATGCCGAGCCGCCGGCACAGATTGCGATAGCGCGCGTCGCTCTCGCGGCCCTTGCCTCGGGCCGACACCTTGGCGGCGATCCACACCTCGTCTGCGGCGCCGGCGCGATCGACCGCCTGCAGGATCAGTTCGAGATTGAAGGCGAGCTTGAGCTCGCCGATCACGACGACCGGTGGATCATCGCCGCTCAACGCCACGAGATCGCAGCCGCCAATCTCGCCCTTCACCGTGAAGCCGAGCTTTTCCAGGAAGCTTTTGACGGGCAGATAAAGCGCGGTTTCCAACAGGCAGGCTCCTGCGGCATCCGGCCGCGACTCGGTGCGCCAGCATAGCGCGGAATTGCGCCCGCCGAGGCGGATGGAATTTGCCCAAGACACGGCCGAGCGGCTATTGTCGGAACCGGGACCAGGCGCAGCTCATGATCCGGAACGGGCTCTATCACATCACCGTCGAATTCCTCGACGGCGTCTCTGGCGGCAATCAGGGCGTCATGGTGCTGCGCGACGGACAGATGCGCGGCGGCGACTCGTTTTTCTTTGCCTACGGCAGCTACACCGCAGCCGACGGCAAGTGGAAGGGCGAGGTCACCAATGAGGAGCATTCGCCGACCTATGGCGCGCGCCGGTGTGGGAACGCAAGGTGGTCACCATCGGATTTACCGGCACCTATACCGATCAGACCGCCGAAGGTGACGGCATGGCGCTCGCCGGCAAGCAGAGCATCCGTTTCCGGTCGAAGCTGCGGCTACTGGTTGCGGACTAAACCCGCCCGTTGACCGGCAGCAGCGCGCCGGTGACGGCGCTCGCGGCATCGCTGGCGAGGAACAGGATCACCTCGGCGAGCTCCTTCGGCGTCACCCATTTGGAGATGTCGGCTTTCGGCATCGCGGCGCGATTGGCTGCGGTGTCGATGATCGAGGGCAGCACCGCGTTGACGGTGACCTTGCCCTTGAGTTCCGCGGCGAGCGACTCGGTGAGGCGGTGTACGCCGGCCTTCGAGGCTGCGTAGGGACCCATGCCGGAGGCGGCCTGCAAGGCGCCGAGCGCGCCGATATTGATGATCCGCCCGGCGCCCGACTTGGTGAGATGCGGGATGGCGGCGCGCGAGGTGTTGAGCGCCGTCATCACGTTCATCGCATACATGCGCTGCCAGGTCGCCGGATCGCCGTCGCCGACCGCCTCGAAGGTAAAGCCGCCGGCGATGTTGATCAGTCCGTCGAGCCGGCCGAAATGCGCGGCCGCGTTGTCGATCGCGGCGGTCGCCTGCGCGGTGTCGGTGAGGTCGACACCGCCCAGCTCGATATGGTCGGCCGTCGCCGCAAGCGTGGATGCGGCATGATCGATGCCGGCGACGCGCGCGCCGCGCGCCAGCGCCTCTGCGGCGACCACCTTGCCAAGCGCGCCGAGGGCGCCGGTAATGACGATGGCTTTTCCGTGCATGGCGGTCTCCGCATTCGCGAGCAAACGACTGCCCACTATGATCAGGCGGAATTCATTTGCAATGCCGCCAATTTCGCCGCCTACTGCGCGCATTCATCAATTCATTCGCCTCAAGGATGTTTGCTATGCCGACACCCAGACCGTGCGAAACCCATCTCGATCTCGTCAGGTTCGGACATAAGCTGCCGCACTTCGCGGATGCGCTGCGGCATCAGCGCAAGGTCAAGCTGGTGGCGCTCGGATCGTCGTCGACCGCGGGCGCCGACAACATCCTGCCGTTCCCGCCGCGGCTCGAGATGCTGCTGCGGCAACGCTCCTTCGGCCGGATGATCGACGTGATCAACCGGGGGATCGGCGGCCAGGAGGCGCCGGAGGAGTATTCCCGCATCGAGTCCGACGTGACCGTTGAGGCGCCGGTGCTGGTGATCTGGCAGGTCGGCACCAACGCCGTCTACAAGAGCTACAATCCCGCCGAGGTGCGCGCCGCGCTGGAGGCCGGGCTCGACGTGCTCGCAGCGCTTCCGCTTGACGTCGTCGTGATGGATTCCCAGTACACCCAGGCGATCGTCGGGACGGAAGCTGCGCTCAATCTCGCCAATGTGATCATGCCGATGATCGCCGACGTGACTTCAAGCAAGAAGGTGAATCTGTTCAGCCGCTTCGCGCTGATGAAGCGCTGGACCGATGACGGGATTCCGCTTGGCGAGCTTGACGATGGCGGACAGCTTCACACCAGCGAGTGGGCGACCAATTGCGTGACCCAGTCGCTGTTCGGCGCGATCGACGACGCATTGAAGCCGGAGGCGATCACGTGACGCGACTACGTAAGACTACGGGGTAGGGCCGGTTGGATAAAATTTGCAGCACTTCCGTAAGTCGTTTTCAGAACCCTTTCCTTAGAAGCGGAACTCCAGCCAAGGTAGGGGTTATGCGAATGGGAAATCTTCCGGATCACGGTTTACCGCTCGTTCAGCTTAAGGAGCAGCGGCGCGATCTCGTGGTGGCACTGCAAAACCGCAAGGGACCAGTGGGCAGCTGGGAATTGATGCAGATCGCGGCGATCCAGCAGGCGATCTCGGCGTTCGAGGATGTGATTGCCGACCTCGACGCGGAACTCGAACTCGAGGCCGCGGCGGCCTGAGCGAAGTAAATTTGATCAGGCCTGCAGATAGCGGCCTTCAAGCGCCTTGCGCTCGGCCTGGCCGAGCCCGAGGCCTTCACGGAAATAACCGTCGAGGCTGCCGTAATCGGCATCGATCGCCTCGAATGCAGCCTCGAGAAACGCCGCGCGCACCGTGCCGAGCACCTGCTTGACATCATCGGGCAGCTCGGTGCTGTGGGCGGGGTCGCGCTTGTAGAACTGGTTGGTCAGGAGATAGTCGTCCGCGATCACCTGCTCGGACACGCCGAGCGCGTGCAGGATCAGCGCGCAGGCAAAGCCGGTGCGGTCCTTGCCGGCGGTGCAGTGGATTACGAGCGGCGCGCGGTCTTCCAATAAATGGGCAAACAGCGTGCGATAGCGCGCGGTGTTGTCCTGCACATAACCCCGGTAGGAATCCCGCATCACATCGATCGCATCGGCTTCCGAGAGCTGACGGCTGCTGGCGATCGCGCGCAGCGAAGCCACCACGGTCGGCTCGACCGGGAGCGAATGCACGGTGACGTCGCTCATGCCGCACAGCGCCTCGGCGCGCTCGGCGACGCCGCGGAAATCGAACGCGCTTTTGACCCCGAGCGAGCGCACCACGGCGACGTCCTGCTCGGTGAGATGCGCAAGATGGTTAGAGCGGAAGATCTGGCGCCAGCGCACCGTCCGCCCGTCGCGCGTCTGGTAGCCGCCGAGGTCGCGAAAATTGCTGGCGCCGGCGAGATTGAGGTGACGGGCAGGGGCTTCGGACATCGGGCGGGCCTGTTGCAGCTGATGAGGTCTTGGCGCAGGAATAGCGGCGCAGACAGGTCTATAACCGGCCCGTCAGGGGGAGAATATGACTTATCGCGCGGGCGCCATTGTCATCGGCGCAATTCTTTTCGAGATTCTTGGTTGCTCGGCGGCACCGGCGCAGTCCGCCTTCCGGAGCTATCGCTGTGCTGACGGCACGCAGTTCATTGCAGGGTTCTTCAGCGGGGATGCGCGCGCGCATCTGCAACTCGACGGCAAGGCGGTGACGCTGAAGAAGCGCCTGTCGCTGACGGGCACACGCTACAGGGGTGGCGGGATCACGCTTGAGATCAGCCGGACCGGGCTTGCCAAGCTCCGGCATGCGAGGCGGCCGGCGACGGCCTGCGAGCTGGCATGAAAAAAGGGCCGAAACGCTCGCGTTCCGACCCTTGTTATTGTTCTGCTGCCGTCTGAGGTTTTCGCGCCACGCCTCTCTGTCGCGTCGACATCAGTGATCGCGGCCCGGCTTGGCGTCGTCGATCGCCGCCTGATGGTACCAGCTCTCGCTGCAGGCCGAGGTCTCGACTTCAGCGGCGAGTGCGAGCGCGGTCCGCGTCTCGCCGTAGCGGCGTCCGCCGAGAGCCGCGCGGCCCCCTGCCGGGAATTGATAGATCGTTGCCGATCCCTGGATCGGTGCTTGGTGTTGGCCCGTGGTGATCATGTCAAAGTCTCCTTTGGCCGGAGCGAGCCTCCATGGTGCGCCCGACTCATTCGCGTGTGGTTACCGTGCTTTCGATATCGGCCCGGGCTTGGCGGGGTGCAAGTGACCAAGAAATAGTCATACTTTGACCAATTCATAGGCAAGTTCGGGTTTGCTTCCTGTGAGGCAGGATGCAGCTGACCAACGCTTGAGCCGTGGCGGTGGTTGCAGGGCGCCCAACCGTTGGACACGAACTGTCACATAGTGCTGCCGCCGCATTAAGCGGCAGGCGATACCGTAGCCGAATTTGCTGCAGAAACGGGCGGCGGAGGGCGCTCAGAGAAGATTTTGACTGATCGCGGCGCATGCCAGCCGCGCTGCTATGTCGCAGAAAAAAATGCGATGTCCGCTGTGGACATCCGCGACCGGGCGGGCGCCGCAGTGCAGCGACTGGCATTTTAATTGCTTAGTAAGAGCCGGCCGATGGTGGCCGGGTACGCGTGCGGCGGCCGACTGGCTTTCGGTTCCTCACGGTTTTGCATCATCAACAGAGAGGTTCAATGACCAAGTACAAGCTGGAGTATATCTGGCTCGACGGATATACGCCGACGCCGAGCCTGCGCGGTAAGACGCAGATCAAGGAATTCGCGTCGTTCCCGACCCTCGAACAGCTTCCGCTGTGGGGCTTTGACGGTTCGTCCACCCAGCAGGCTGAAGGCCACAGCTCTGACTGCGTGCTGAAGCCGGTCGCCTGCTATCCCGATGCCGCGCGCGAGAACGGCGTGCTGGTGATGTGCGAAGTCATGATGCCCGACGGCAAGACCCCGCATCCGTCCAATAAGCGCGCCACCATCCTGGACGACGACGGCGCCTGGTTCGGCTTCGAGCAGGAATACTTCTTCTACCAGGACGGCCGCCCGCTCGGCTTCCCGGAGTCCGGTTATCCGGCGCCGCAGGGCCCGTACTACACCGGCGTCGGCTACAAGAACGTCGGCAGCGTCGCCCGCAAGATCGTGGAAGAGCATCTCAACCTCTGCCTCGCCGCCGGCATCAACCACGAAGGCATCAATGCCGAAGTGGCGAAGGGCCAGTGGGAATTCCAGATCTTCGGCAAGGGCTCCAAGACCGCCGCTGACCAGATGTGGATGGCTCGCTATCTGATGCTGCGTCTCACCGAGAGCTACGGCATCGACATCGAATTCCACTGCAAGCCGCTCGGCGACACCGACTGGAACGGCTCGGGCATGCACGCCAACTTCTCGACCAAGTACATGCGCGAAGTCGGTGGCAAGGAGTACTTCGAGAGCCTGATGAAGGCGTTCGACAAGAACCTGATGGATCACATCGCCGTCTACGGCCCGGACAACGACAAGCGCCTGACCGGCAAGCACGAGACCGCGCCCTGGAACAAGTTCAGCTACGGCGTGGCTGACCGTGGTGCTTCGATCCGCGTGCCGCACTCCTTCGTCAACAACGGCTACAAGGGCTATCTGGAAGACCGCCGCCCGAACTCGCAAGGCGACCCCTACCAGATCGCTTCGCAGATCCTGAAGACGATCTCCGAGGTTCCGACCGGAGCGAAGGCCGCGGCCTAAGCTGCTATCGGACCCGGATGGAGTCATCCGGACCGCAAATCGGGTCCGCCACGGCGACAGCCTTGGCGGACCTTCGCTATTTAGCGATACCCTTTGCAGGCCGCCTCCGGCCGAAACCGGTTTCGCTGCGTTATGAACCGCGCTAGACAACGGGTACATCTTGGCTGCCGGGGACACGGCGCTTGTTTGAGGGATTTTACAAGGTCCGGTTCGAACTCGGCGGCGCCGTCGGCCGCAGCGTGATGTATGTCGGCGACGGCAAGATGCTCGGCGGCAATTCGGCATTCGCCCATATCGGCACCTACCGGAAAGCCGGCGACGAGG
Source organism: Bradyrhizobium sp. BR2003 (assembly GCF_009720285.1). Lineage (NCBI taxonomy): Bacteria > Pseudomonadati > Pseudomonadota > Alphaproteobacteria > Hyphomicrobiales > Nitrobacteraceae > Bradyrhizobium > Bradyrhizobium sp. BR2003. Next base: position 25,065 of record NZ_SMYJ01000014.1, on the reverse strand, counting down.
TCGTAGTCGAGATTCAGACCGTCCGCCACAACCCCGATCCGAACTACCGCGCGATGGCCGGCACCGATGACGCCACGCTGATTGCCAGAGGCCGGCCGGACGGCGAGCTCTATCGCTTCAAGGGCGAACTGAAGGAGTTGCCCGGCGTGCCGTTCCAGTCGGTGATGACGCCGATCACCGGGGAGGACATCCCGATCGCCGGCGGGGTCGGCGAGGGCGGTGTCATCAACGGGCTCTATTCAATCCACATCCGCGTGCTCGACGGGGTCGACGGCGGCCTCACCGGCGTGATGCTGCTGAACAACGGCCGCATCCTCGGCGGCGACGCCTTCTTCTACTATCTCGGCACCTACACCTCCGAGAAAGGCCGCTGGAAGGGCCAGATCCTCAATCAGGAGCACACGTCGGCGATGGGCGAGAACCCGATCTTTGGCGGCCACGAGGTCGGTATCGGCTTTGCCGGCACCTGCGACGCCGAGGGCGCCGTGCTGGAGGCGACCGCGCTTGCCGGCAAGCGCAGCCTGCGGCTCACGGCCGCGCTCAAGCTGATGCGCCGGGCATAGGCATATGGGCAATTCGGTTCGCGTGCTCTCGACGCTGGCGCTGAAGGGCGCGGTCGCGCGGCTTGCCGCCGCCTATCAGGCGGCGAGCGGTGTTGCGATCGACGCCGATTTCGCCCCGACGCTGGCACTGCTCGAACGCCTGCGCGGCGGCGACGGCGCCGACCTCGTGATCCTGACCCGCGAGGGCCTCGACGAGATGATCGGCGAGGGTTGCGTTGCGCGGGAGAGCGCAGTGGATCTTGCGCGCTCCTATGTCGGCGTCGCGGTGAAGGCGGGGGCCGCGCATCCCGACATCGCGACGGAAGCCGCGCTGCGTGCGGCGCTGCTCGGTGCGCGGGCCGTGGCCTATTCGCGGATCGGCGCCAGCGGCATCCTGTTCGCGCAGTTGATCGCGCGTCTCGGTATCGTGGAGGCGATAAACGCGCGGGCGGTGATCATTCCGAGCGGCTTCACCGCGGAGAAGCTCGTCAGCGGCGACGCCGATCTGGCGATCCAGCAGATCAGCGAGTTGAAGCAGATCGAGGGCATCGAGGTCGTCGGGCCGATTCCGCTGGATTTGCAGACCCCAACGGTGTTCTCCGCCGGCCGCGTGGCAGCCTCGCAGCGCGCAGCGGCCGCCGATCATCTGCTGCGCTATCTGTCGTCGGCTGAAGTCGCGCCGGTGCTGCGCCAGACCGGGCTCGAGCCTTGAATTCGCCCGCACGGCGACGCACTCTGCCGGTCATGTTCAAACCACTTCACGCGATTGTCTTTGCTGCGGCGCTGGCCGCGCCCGTGCTTGCCCACGCGCAATCGGCCGACCTCGTGCTGTGCGACCGGCTTGCCGCCGATCCTACCGATCCCGACAAGCCGGCCGACGTGAAGGGCGTGCCCGACATCGCGTCGGCCGACATCGCGACCGCGATCAAGTACTGCGCGGTGGCCGCAAGATCCTCGCGCCGGGCGATGTACGAGCTCGGCCGGGCGTATGCTGCCAACCGGCAGACCGCGGAAGCTGCAAGCGCCTGGCGCAAGGCGGCCGACAAGGGCTCGACATCGGCGATGGTCGAGCTCGGCGTGCTCTACGGCAACGGCACCGGCCTCGCCAGGGACGAGGCGCAGGCGCGCAAATTGTTCGAGCGCGCGGCGCAGGCCGGCAACGCGCGCGGTGTCAGCAATCTCGCCGCGCTCGGCGGCGGCGCGGCGGCTGATCCAGCACGCGCGCGCGAATTGCTCGCCAAGTCCGCCGAGACCAATGCCGAAGCGCAGTACCAGCTCGGCATGATGCTGGCCGACGGCAAGGGCGGCGCGCAGGACGATGCCGGCGCACGGGCGCTGTTCGAGAAGGCCGCCGCGCAGAATCATCCCGGCGCGCTGGAGCGGATGGGCGCCTTCGCGCAAGCCGGCCGCGGCGGGCCGAAGGATAGCGATGCCGCAAAGGCCTATTACGAGCGGGCGGCCGCGCTCGGCGACGAGGATGCCAAGAAGGCGCTGGAGCGGGCTCGCTGCCCCTATGTCATCAAGGACAAGCGCGGCAATCCCGTGACCAATCTCTGCTTCTAATCAAACTGGAACGCTCGCCGCGGCATGTCGTTGACATGCGAAAGGCATTGGCGAGGCGATGTCATGATCCGCAAACTGCGTTCCGGCGAGTACCGCCTCTATTCCCGCAAGGTCAATCCGAAGACCGGCAAGCGCCGCAATCTCGGCACCTTCAAGTCGCGCGCGGCGGCGCAGAAGCACGAGCGCGCCGTGCAGTATTTCAAGCGCCACTAGAGCTTCGGCTCTCAGAACCGAGGCTCTAGCCTCTTGTTTGACGCGTTTTCTTCAGCCGAACCGGCGTCCACTTCGCTCGAAAACGCTATGGTCTCGTTGGGCGACTAAGGCGCGGGGCAGGCCGCGCCGGTTTTCACCCAGGCCTCGACCAGTGCGCCGGCCTGCGCTTGCGTGCCCGGTGCCGGTGCGCGGCCGAAGCCGGGATGCCAGGCCCAGCCCACCAGCGTGTCCTTGCCGATATGCTCGATCAGCTCCTCGACCTTGCGGCCGCCATTGCGCGCGGGGTCGCGGATCTGCGCGCAAATCTCGCCGACGGTCTTGCCGGCCCATGCCATCTCGCGCGGCGCAAGGTGCCATTCAGGGTGGCCCGGCACCCGACCGGGATCGAAATTGGCGTGCTGGTGACAGATCGAGCAGCGCATGGCGTCCTTGCCGTGGCCGTCGGCACCGCGCGTCACCGGTGGCTGATGCATGCGGCTGATATCGCCCTGCCGCGGGCTGTCGCCGGCGGGATGGCAATTGGTGCAGCGCGGATGCGTCAGGACCTTGCCGAGCTCGGTGAAGATCGCCGCCGAGCGCTGCTCGACATTCTCGATGCCGGCAAAGCTTTCCGGCGAGGCGAGGGCTTGGCTCGCGCTCTCCGACGCCGCGTAGCCGGCACACAGGCTGGTCGCGAGCGCCGTCAGCACTGCAACGATCCGAAACCGCGCTTCCGTTGGCATTGCTCGCGCGCTCACTTGCTGGCGGTCAGATAGCGTTTGGAATCGGCGAGAATCACGTCGCGCACCGCCTGATGATACTTGATGTAGCCGGTGCAGCGGCACAGATGGCCGTCGAGCGCATCCGCAATGACGCTCTCGAGCTGGTCCCGCGCCACCGGCGTCTTCGCCAGCCGTTCGAGCAGCACCTGGCCCTCGTTGAGGAAGCCGGCGGTGCAGTAGCCGCACTGGAACGCGAAGTGGTCGATGAAGGCGCGCTGCAACGCCGAGAGTTCGCCGTCCCTGGCGTGGCCCTCGACGGTGCGGATCGCCTTGCCGTCGAAATTCGCGGCCGGCACCACGCAGGTCGGGGTGGTGTAGCTCGTGCCGTCGGGATTATCGACGATAACGGCACAGCTCAGGCATTGCGCGGCGCCGCAGCCGAACTTGGTGCCGGTCATGCCGAGCATTTCCCGAAGGAAATCGTTCATCGAGAGGTCGTCGCGGACCTCGATCGGACCGTGCTTGTGGCCGTTGATGGTGAGGTTGAGCGTCGTCACGCCAGCGCTCCCTTGAGCAGGCTTGTTGTCACCGGCAGTGAGCGGAAGCGGTGGCCGGTGGCATCGTTGATGGCGTTGAGCAGCGCCGGCACGATCGGGATCATCACCACCTCGGCCATGCCCTTCGGCGGCTCGTCCGGCGTCAGTGGCGGCAGCATCTCGATCTCGAGATCGTGCAGCGGCAGGTCGGAGCCGCGTGCGATCAGGTACTGGCCGAGATTCCACTGCCCGTTGCCGGGCCCGCCCTCGAACGGCGGCAGGGTTTCCAGCAGGGCGTAGCCGACGCCCATCGCGAAGCCGCCATGCGACTGGCCGAGCACCACTTCAGGCACCAGCGCCCGGCCGCATTCGAACACGCTGTAGGCCTTGGCGATGCGCAAGCTGCCGGTCGCGCGCTCGATCTCGACGCGGACCAGCGTGCCGCACATCGAGGTGTAGGCGGTTCCGATCCGGTTGTTGTCGGTCGGCGGGAATTTCACGCTTGTTCGGTTGATCCGCTCGAACTGGCTCCGGCCGCGACGAATGGCGAGCGCGTCGATCTCGGCGCGGTACTGTTCGCCGAACAGCGGGAAGCGGGCGCGCGACCAGGCCCAGCGCGAGAAGCTGTGCGCGATGGCGCCGGTGACGAAGCCGCGCGCATGCGCGGTCGCGGCAAGCTTTGACAAGGGCAGCGGTGCGAGATCGTCGAGCACCAACTGGCCATCCTTCCAGTGCGCCCTGTCCCACTGGCGGGCGCGGGGATCGGTCTTGGCGATGTGCCAGAGCTCGAGCGCCGCCGGCCACAGGCCGAAGCGGAAGATGATGCGCGCCGCCTCGGCCGACGAGTGCGTGCCGACATGGGCGCCGATCGAGGCACTGGTCGCCGAGCTGATCGCGGGCACCCAGCGCGGGTTCCTCTCGGCGAGATCCTGGGTCTTCTGATCCATCGTGTAGGGATCGCCCGAGGTGACGAGGCCGAGTGCGTCATAGCTGTCGACCCGGGAGACCGCGACCTCATCGGCGACGGCGCCGAGATGGCTCGCGACCCGGTTGGCGAGCGCGGTGCCGACGCCATTGCCCATTTCGACGTGGTCGCAATGGATCGCGATCCATCCCTCGGCATTGATCTCGACCCGGCCGAGCGAGCAATCCGCGCCCGAGCCGTAATCCTTGGTGACGCAGGCGACGCCCGTGCCGACCAGGCGGCCCTCCGGCGCCTTCTGCTTGAAGTCAGCGCGCTGCCGCCAGATCGGATGCTTCTCGAGCTTGTCGAGGATGTCAGGCGTGCGCACCGACACGATGTAGGGATTGCCGGTCATGGTCCGGCCGTTCTGCTTCAACGCATTGTTGCGGCGGAACGCGATCGGATCGATCTTGAGCTCGCTTGCCGCCTCGTCGATCAGCACTTCCAGCGCGGTCATGGTCTGCAGCGTGCCGTAGCCGCGCATCGAGCCAGCGGTGACGCCGCGCGAATGCAGCGCCACGGTGGTGACGTCGACCTTCGGGATGTCGTAGATGCCGATCGCGGCAGTCGCGGCAACGACCGCAACATTGGCCGAGAAGTTGGCGAGCCCGCCGCCGTCGAGCACATGGTCGGCGGCGAATGCGGTGATCTTGCCGCTCGCACGATCGATACCGATCCGCGAGCGCATCTTGATCGGGTGGCGTTTGATGCCGCCCTGGAATTGCTGGTAGCGATCCTGCGCCAGCCGCACCGGCCGGCCCGGGAAGAACATCGCCGCCAGCGCCACGTAAAGCACGAACGGGGTATGGTCGCGGCCGCCGAAGCCGCCGCCGACATGGGCGAATTGCGCGTTGATGTGCGAGGGCCGGAACGGCGCGCGGGCCTTGCCGAGCATGAAGGCGATCGACTCGGTCGCCTCATAGGGCGACTGCACGCCGAGCACCAGTTCGAGATTGCCGCTGTTGTCGCTGTACCAGGCGAGCCCGCTCTCCGGCTCCAGGAACATCGGATCGACCGACTGGGTCTCGAACTCGCGGTCGAGCACGAGCTGTGTCGGATCGTCCTTGGCGAGCTGCGCGCGGATCGCCTCGCCATAGGTCGCGGCCTTGGCGTAGTCGGCCTTGGTCTCCTTGGCGAGCGGCAGCCAGACCGGCAGCGCCGCGTTCTGGATGCGGCTCGGCGAAACCCAGCCGGCCTGGATCGGCGAATAGACGTCGGGGGTGTCAGGCGTGGCGCCCGCCATGCGCGTGAAGCGATACGCGCCGTAGTTCGGCAGGACGACCGGCCCGGTCTCGTCGCCGAATTTGACGAAGCCGCCGTCGCGCAGCGCGAGGCGCGCGCGGTCGAAAGCGTCGAACTGCTCGAAGATCAACAGCGCGACCGGCTGCCCGAGATAGAGCGGCGTCTTGCCGACCGGGCAGAACAGGTCGCCGGTGTAGAATTCCGGGACCCGCGTTCCGATCCGGTCGAGATCGGCAGCGGTGACGACGACCGACGGCTTTGCCGGACCATCTAGACGGGCAAGGTCCATGCCGGCATAGACGTGCGTCGCGTCGTCGGCGCGCACCAGGATGGCGTGCGCGGTGGTCGCGGGCCAGCCCGGCATGTCGGCGGCGCGAAAGTCGGACGCGTAGAGCTTTGCGCCGGTGACCTTGGCCACGCCGTCGACACGGCCGGCGCCCTTTTCTGCCGGATTGAAATGGCCGCGCCCGGGCAGCGTCTCGCGGCTCGCGAAAGCCGGTTCGTTCGCCAGCGCCAGATGCGACAGGCTGACCGAGATGCCGCCTGCCGACAACCACTTCACGAATTCGCGTCGCGAAGGCCGCATGGTCTGATCTTTCATCGACACCTCGACGATGGCATATCGCGCCGGGGTTTAACAATTGGTGCAATACACGCGGACGTATTGCGGCAAAGCGAGCGCAACCGCAACGCCGCATAAGGTCGTAAGGGGGGCCTCACTTCAGGTCGGCGATGGTGGCCGGTCCCGGACCCGGCGTGATCAGCGTCGGCCACTGCTTGGAACCGAACGGCACCAGCGGCGGCAGGAAGGCCGTCATGCCGCGCTTCCTGGTCTCGGCGATGATCGCTTCGCGCGCATCGCCCCCCATCAGCTCATAGTCCATCAGATGGTAGCTGCCGAAGAACAGCGCGCCGACCGAGCGGTCCGCGATGATCCGGGTCAGCGACTCCAGCATGTCCGACGGCGTCGTGGTGAAGGAGATCGTCTCGATCAGCATCAGGCGGCTGTTGATGGCGTCGGGCCCGAAGAACTGCGCCAGCACGCTGAAGATCACGTTGTTCTGCCGCGCCACATAGATCGTGTTGCTCGCGCCGTAGGTCTTGTCCCAGTCGGCGCCGAGTTGCGACTTCCAGTCGGCCATGACCGTCATCCAGTGCGCGACCTGGGTCTGCGCAGCCCAGGCGACGTTCTTGGCGAGCAGCGGCGCCTGCTTCTTGCCGAACGCCTCGAGCGTCGCGAAGGGGATGGCGCCGGCGGTGAGGCATTCATCCATGAAGGCGATGTTGTTCTTGAGGATGGCGCGGTTGTTGTCGCGCCAGTCCGCCTGCATAGGCGTGGCATCGAGCCCGTCGAGCGCCGACTGCATCCGGCTGCGATAGGCCTGCATGGACCCGCGCCATGCCTTGTCGTCGGGATTATTGACATAGGGGCCGACCACCTCGGCCAGCGCCATCGTGCTGTGGCCGACCGACTTGAGCAGCTGATAGACGATCGGCACCTGCGGCGCCTCGGTCGGCGGCTTGCCCGGCCGGTACAGGATCAGGCGGCCGCCGGCGCCGGAGAACAGGCCGAGGATCACCGGGTGCTTGTCGAGGATGTTCTTCTGGAAGATCCGCGCCGCATCGCCGTAGAGCTCGAACATGCCGGTGTTGAGCGCGAGCACGTCCTTGGTCGCGACGTCGGCCGGCGTTGACGAGGTCTTACCGGAGATCGGCCCCATATAGTCGGGCAGCGACTGGGCCAGGGCTGTGCCGCCGCTGCCGAGCAGCAGCGTCAGCGCGGCGGCCAGGCCAAAGCGATTGATCATGTGATGCTCCTCGAAGCCTCGCCTGTGTCGAGGCCGGGTGCGGCCGCGCGACCATTGGCGGAATGCGCAAATGCTTGGACACAATGAACTGGGAGAGTAGAGAACCGGCAGACCAGATCCCGCGTGACGCAGCACGACACGGACGGTGCCTACAGCTAAGCGACGAATCGGCTGCTGTCCACACCCGGACATTGCGGGCTTGCCTGCGCCAAAAGACGCAATGGTGCGGCGTTCGGCCCGGTGCTATGTGGCGAACAGAATCAATTTTAATTTTTGGATTTTTGCGTGCTCAACGGACTTTACAAGGTCGAGTACGGCATCAACGGCGCATTCGGCCGCAGCATCATGTGCATGCATGACGGCAAGATGCTGGGCGGCAATTCGGCCTTTGCCCATCTCGGCACCTATCAGGTGACGGAAGGCGAGATCGCCGCCGAGGTGGTCACCGAACGCCACAATGACGATCCGAACTTCAAGCCGCTGATGGGCGCCGACGTCACCGTCATCAAGGTGCGCGGCAGGCGCGAGGGTTCCACCATCCTGCTCGAGGGCAAGGCCGACGCCATGCCGGACGGCGTGTTCTGGGCGAATTTGGCGCCGCTCGACGACGAGGCCTTGCCGCCGCGCGGGGCGGTCGGGCCCGGCGGCATCGTCAACGGACTGTACTCTATCCATCTCCGCGCGCTCGACGGTGTCGACGCCGGGCTCACCGGGGTCATGTTGCTGATGGATGGCCGCATCCTCGGCGGCGATGCGTTCTTCTACTATCTCGGCTCGTATTCGTCCGCGGATGGCCGCTGGCGAGGCGAGATCGTCAACCAGGAGCATACGCCGGCGAAGGGAGAGTACCCGGTGTTCGGCGGTTATGAAGTCGGCATCGGCTTCGCCGGTTCGTGCCATGCGGACGGTGCCGAGCTCGAAGGCATCGCGCTGGCCGGCAAGCGCAGCCTTCGCCTGTCCGCCGAACTGCGGCTGATGCGCCGGGCGTAACTAGAGCCCGTCAATCCTTGATCAGAAGCACGCCGCCGATGATCAGCGCGATGCCGGCCAGCCGTGAAACCGACACAGGGTGCTGCGCCAACCCGAACAGGCCAAAATGGTCCATCGCGATGCCCGCGAGCATTTGACCCGCAACCACCAATGCCAGCAGGGTCGCGGCGCCGAGCGGCGGCAGCAGCAGGATCATCAGCAGGATAAAGATGCCGCCGAGGACGCCGCCGCTCCAGGCCCACCACGGCACAGCCGTCACCAGCTTCCAGGACGGCACCGGCTCGCGCGTCGCGACCAGCACGACCGCCATTGTCACGAGCCCGCCGAGATAGCTGACGAGCCCGGCCCAGGCCGGCGAGTTGAGGGCGGACCTGAGATTGCCGTTCAGGACCTGCTGAACGGCAACGCAGATGCCGGCGCCAAGCGCGAGCAGATAGAGAAACCAGATTTGCATGTGATGCCCCAAAACCGATCATCGAACCGCTTCATGTCATATTCGATTGGCAATGATCGTGGCATGCACGAAACGCGGCACGAACCCGCGGAATGGGCTTCCACCCGTGTCCCAGATCGAATAAGAGGCCGCAAACCCTCAGTTCCCCAGTATTAGATCATGATCCGCCTCGATAACGTCTCCAAGCAAGTCGGCCACCAGATCCTCTTCATCGAAGCCTCCGCGGCGCTCCAGAAGGGCGAGAAGATCGGCCTCGTCGGGCCGAACGGCGCCGGCAAGACCACGCTGTTCCGGATGATCTCCGGCCGGGAAATCCCGGACGAGGGTCAGGTCTCGCTCGATCGCGGCATTTCGATCGGCTATTTCAGCCAGGATGTCGGCGAGATGTCCGGCCGCAGCGCGGTCGCCGAGGTGATGGATGGGGCAGGGCCCGTCAGCGTGGTCGCGGCCGAGCTCAGGGAACTCGAGGCCGCGATGGCCGACCCCGACAAGGCCGACGAGATGGACGACATCATCGCGCGCTATGGCGAGGTGCAGCATCAATTCGAGGAACTCGACGGCTACGCGCTCGACGGCCGCGCGCGCGAAGCGCTGGCGGGTCTCGGCTTCAGCCAGGAGATGATGGACGGCGACGTCGGTAAACTCTCCGGCGGCTGGAAGATGCGGGTGGCACTGGCGCGCATCCTCTTGATGCGTCCGGACGTCATGCTGCTCGACGAGCCGAGCAACCATCTCGATCTCGAAAGCCTGATCTGGCTCGAGCAGTTCCTGAAAGGATACGAGGGCGCGCTGCTGATGACCTCGCATGACCGCGAATTCATCAACCGGATCATCAACAAGGTGGTCGAGATCGACGCCGGCCAGCTCACCACCTATTCCGGCAATTACGAGTTCTACGAACAGCAGCGCGCGCTCTCCGACAAGCAGCAGCAGGCGCAGTTCGAGCGGCAGCAGGCGATGCTCGCCAAGGAGATCAAGTTCATCGAGCGCTTCAAAGCGCGCGCCTCGCACGCCGCCCAGGTGCAGAGCCGGGTGAAGAAGCTCGACAAGATCGAGCGGGTCGAACCGCCGCGGCGGCGGCAGACCGTGGCGTTCGAATTCCAGCCGGCGCCGCGCTCGGGCGAGGACGTCGTCAGCCTGAAGAACGTGCACAAGGCCTATGGCAGCAAGCGCATCTATGACGGCCTCGACTTCATGATCCGTCGCAAGGAGCGCTGGTGCGTGATGGGCATCAACGGTGCCGGCAAGTCGACGCTCTTGAAGCTGGTCGCCGGTTCAACCGAGCCCGACGACGGCGCGGTCGCGATCGGCGGCAGCGTCAAGATGGGCTATTTCGCCCAGCATGCGATGGACCTGCTCGACGGCGAGCGCACCGTGTTCCAGTCGCTGGAGGACGCGTTTCCGCAGGCCGGACAGGGCAGCCTTCGCGCGCTCGCCGGCTGCTTCGGCTTCTCCGGTGACGATGTCGAGAAGAAGTGCCGGGTGCTGTCGGGCGGCGAGAAGGCGCGGCTGGTGATGGCCAAGATGCTGTTCGATCCGCCGAATTTCCTGGTGCTGGACGAGCCGACCAACCATCTCGATCTCGCCACCAAGGAAATGCTGATATCAGCGCTCGCCGAGTTCGAGGGCACGATGCTGTTCGTCTCGCACGACCGGCACTTCCTCGCCGCGCTCTCCAACCGCGTGCTGGAGCTGACGCCTGATGGCATCCACCAGTATGGCGGCGGCTACACCGAATATGTCGCGCGTACCGGCCAGGAAGCGCCGGGACTGCGGAGCTAGCTCAAGCTCTCCACCGCGCGCAGAACGCCTCGACGTCGCCGGACTGGAATTCGCCAAGGCGCTCCCAGATGGTCTCGGGCGGCCAGTTCCACCAGGCGATCTGCGACAGCTCGGCGGCGATCTTGCGGTTGAACCGCTCCTTGATCGGCCTGGCCGGCACGCCGCCGACGATGGTGTATGGGGCGACGTCGCGCGAGACCACCGCGCCGGCCGCCAGCACCGCGCCGTCTCCGACGGTGACGCCGGGCAGCACGATCACGCCATGGCCGATCCAGACGTCGTTTCCGATCACGACACGGTCCGCGCGCCGATCGCTGAAGAAGCCGTGATCGCGCTCGGCGGAGGCCGAGTAATATTCGGGGCAGTAGGTGAAGCGGTGCTGCGAGGGACGCTCGACCGGATGATTGGGCGCACCGATGCGGACCTGCGCCGCGATCGCGCAGAAGCGGCCGATCACGGCGTCGGCGACCATGCAGCCGCTGCCGAGGTAGGAGTAATCGCCGAGCTCGGTGTATTCGATCGCGGTGTCGCCGAGCACTTCGCAGCAACGTCCGACTTTGACCTCGCGCAGCTTGACCGTCGGCTCGATGACGGTCTCGGCAAGCTTGGGGCGGGTCAAGTTCGGTGCGTTCATAGCGTTGTCCTCGATGCGACGAGCCGCTTCAGTCGCATGATTTCTATGACGACGAGATGACAAGAGGAGCGGGCCTCGTCTAACGGCCGGTGAGCCGGGCGATGGTCTCGATTTCGTTGGTCCAGATTCCGCCGGAATAATTTTTCGGCAGGCGCCGGAATAGCTCGGCATCGTCGACCCCGGTCGAGAATTCGCCGCCCTGATAAGGCCCGAGCACGAAGACCGCGCTGTTGGCCGCGGCCATGCGGTTGAGGAAGCGGTCCGGCCAGCCCCAGAGCCTGGGCGCGTAGTTGATCGGCACCAGCACGATGGCGTTGCGGCAGGCGTCAGGCACGATGCCGGTCCAGCCATAGCCGAGATAGCCCACGAGGCAGCTCTTGATCGTCGCGCGCGAGATCGTCCGCGTCTCCGGCGCAAGACGCCGGATCGCTTCGATGGGCTGGTCGCCGCCATAGACCATGATCAGCTTGCGCCGTTCGGTGGGGAGCCGGTTCAAGACCGTTGCGAGCTTCTCGCCCTCGGCGGGATCGCGGCTCTTGACGTTGATCAGGAGCCGGCGATCCGGAAAGGTCTTCAGCACCTCGTCCAGCGACGGCATCAGGCCGATGCCCTTGCCGCGGAACGGAAAGGTCTTGCCGCCATCGGCGGTGTAGCCATAGCCGATATCGAGCATCTTCAGTCGCGCCATCGGCTGCTCGCGGGTGACGCCCTGGCCGTCGGTGCGGCAATCGACGGTCCAGTCGTGAAACACGGCGAACTCGCCGTCGGTCGTCGGATGGACGTCGAGCTCGACGATATCGGCGCCGCGATCGAAGCTCGCCCGCATCGAGCGGATCGTGTTCTCGAGATAGTCATGTGTCGGCGGCAGCATACGCGCCGCGGTGCAGGTGTCGTTCCTGAGACCGCGCTCGTCGAAACGCTGCGCCATGCCGCGATGGGCGAGCAGCACCGGCTTGCCGCCGGCATGCGTTGCGAGAAGGCTGGTGTTGTTGAGGTAAATTCCGGCGGCGACGGCAACGATCGCCGCTGCCGCGTATTTCAGTTTCCTGCCCAAGCGACTCGGTTCCTTGCTGGATCGCCGGCCCGGGTAGGGGCGCTTTCTGGTCGATTTGCGGCAACCCAACGTTTCAGTCACGTCAGCATCGGGAATAGACGATGCCAGCAATGCAAAGCCGCATGGCGCGCTGCGCGGCGCTCTGCTTGTGGGGTCAGGCACCGCCCGCTACGCTTCGCAAAAAAGTGGGAGCGAAACAGCCATGAAGCAGATCAGGATCGGCGACATCACGATCGACGCGGTGATCGAGCGCGAAGGACCGTGGCGGCGGCCGCAGGATTTCTTCCCGACCTACAACGACGATGTGTTCAAGCATCATCTGAAGACGATGGAGCCGGAGGTCTTCGACGCCGCGCGCGGCATGATGGTGATCACCTATCAGACCTTCGTGGTGCGGACGCCGCGCTACACCATCCTGGTCGATACCTGCACCGGCGAGGACAAGGGACATCCGCCGCCGTTCGACTTCCCGGGCAAGGAGCGGTGGCGCAACGAGCTGTTTGCGCTCGGCATCTCCTATGAGCAAATCGACTATGTGTTCTGCACCCATCTGCATGTCGACCACACCGGCTGGAATACGACGCTGCGTGACGGGCGCTGGGTGCCGACCTTCCCGAATGCGAAATACGTCTTCCACAAGGGCGAGTATGCGGCCTGGGAGGCCGAGAGCGCCAAGGGCGCCAATCCGCCCGGCACGGTGTTCCGCGACAATTGCCTGCCGATCGTCGAGGCCGGGCAGGCGCTCCTGGTCGATGACGATTATGCGCTTGACGACACCGTGACGCTGACGCCGACGCCCGGCCATTCGCCCTGCCATTGCTGCGTCAACATCTTCTCGAAGGGCCAGCGCGCGGTGGTCGCGGGCGATCTGATGCACCATGCGATCCAGTGCCGCGAGCCGGAATGGTCGGCCAAGCCCGACTGGGACCCGAAGCAGTCGGCGGTATCGCGGCGGAAGTTCTTTGCCTCCGTTGCCGAAACCGACACGCTGATCCTGCCGATCCATTTTCCAACCCCGACGGTCGGCCTGATCAGGGCGGATGGCGATCGCTTCGACTATCGCTTCAAGCGGGAGTAGGCGCGGCGCGGTCGTCAGCAGGTCAAGGTCAGCGTGCTGCGCGGGTCTTGTGCTGAGCCTGGGTCAGAAACCGTTCCAGATCGGCGCACAGGCGATGCGCCATTTCCTCGTCGATCGCAAACGTCGCGACGGTGCCGGAGCAGTCGATCTCGATGGTACCGCGCAACGGCGCGGCGGAGGCGGTCGATACCGCGATGTTGGTCGCTCTCTGCACGCTCATGTCGTCAACGTCCCTTCAGGCCTGACGCCGCCAATCCTCATTTCGGCAATTCCTATCTCGGAATGACGGGACGTCCCTTTCGCCTTCGCTCTTCGATGAATCGCACGCCGATCTCGGCGCCGTCGACGCGAACCAGCTCGCAGCGGCGGAAGGCCAGTCCGCGCGAGGACAGCACCAGGAAGAACTCCTGGGCCTTCAGCACATCGAGCGTTCCGTCGACCTCGAGCCGGGCCCCGCTCTGCGAGACGTCGAGCAGGATGCAACTCCGCCGCCACGTGCCGTCGACACCCATGAGGTTGACGGGATAGCGCGTCTCGAGCGTACGCGTTCCGCCCTGCGGTCACCATATGTCATTGCATCACTCACACGACCTGAGAGCGCTTCCCGCCTGAGAGCGCTGCGTCGTCACCGTGGCCCGCGCCTCCGCATCGTCGATGGTGGCTGGCGGGATTGCGGAGGCGCGGGCTGCGCCGGCATCGATGGCGGCGCGGATCGTGTCCTGAAGATCGGCCCGCGCAAGCTTGAGCAGCCGGGCCTGCCGGCGCGGCGTGGACCGCATCACGAGGTCGGCGAGAACGCGGCGAGGCAGATCCTTGCGCGAGATCAATCCGTCGGCGATGTCGTCGTCGCGCTCGGCGGCATCGACCATCATGGCGAGGCCCGCGCTGGTCAGATCGGCGCCGGGATTGCGCGCGAGGACTCGAAGCACGCTGCAGTCGCCTCGCATCAAGAGAATGTCCGTGAGCTCCGCATTGACGGTCTTGCGTCCTGCGATCGCGCAGAGGTGTCCCTCGGCCCGCATCCAGGCGATGTCGATCAGGTCGGCATCTGGGAGGCACTCGCATTTGCGCAGGATCGGAGCCGCGACATCGGCGTCGTCATGGTTGGCCAGACGGCGCGCGAGTTCCCGCGGCACCAGGCGCAAATCGGCAAGCGAGCGACTGAGCGTGGTCAGGGCCCGCAGCTCGACGCTCTCGATCAGGCGGACCAGGATGTCGTCGAACAGCTTGACGTGGTGGTCGCTGAGGCGGTGAGCGTCGTCGAGAAACAGCCCGGCCACCTCCTGCAGCATGCGCGTGCGGAGGTCTGGGGAACCGGCTCTCAAGACGTGGTCGAGCTTGGCAATAAGATCGGGCGAGGCAATAACTGTCATTGCGGTCTCTAAAATGGTCCGCGACGAGGAACATCATCGTTCCCGATGCCAATCTGCTCCTCGAATCTTTAATAGGGGTATAGAAATTGATGGGGAGGGCCGATCTCGGCGGTGGATATCCCGCCAAAGACTATCGAAATTCGGCAGCCGCGTTACATTGCCGGATTGTCCGGTTCGACGAACGGACCGCATTTTTCCTGATTGAACTTATTGGACGATTCGCATTTTGTGCATGGAAGTTATTGATGAGGCCGGCGCGCAAGGCGCCGCGTCGCGCGCAATTTTTCAAGAGCATTTCACAGGAGCGGTCATTTGACGGCGCCATTGCCGGTGCCGAGAGTCTTTCGTTTTGACGATGTCGATGCATTCCGGAGTTCGATCCGAAATCTGGATGTCGATTTCACGCCACTCGCGCGGAAGATTTCGGCCGAGCAGATCATCCTGAGTTTGCCGGGATGCGAGCTCAACTACACGCAGTCCTTTCCGCGGATCGTCGACGCGCAGCTTGCGCCGCACACCACCGCGGTCGGCTTCACGATGGATGACGGGGTTCCGATCCGCTTCAACGGTGTTGAGCGCGATCGCGCGGTCATCGTGCTCGGTGGCGGCGGCGCGTTCTACTCGTCGGTGGAGGAGACGCCCCGGCAATATGCCTCGGTGATGTTTACGCCGGAGATTGTCGACCGCGGCTGGCCGCAGGCGGGTCTTCAGTTCAGCATTCACGAAGTTTCTCAACGCGCGCAGGATCGGCTGCGTGAAGTGGTAAGGCACATCCTGCTCGTGACGTCGCAGCCGAGCGATGATGCCCAGTTCGCTAGCGGCGAGTCGATCAAGGAGACGCTACTTGCGGCGATCGACAACGCCTTCGCCGAGATCGTGCCGGCCAAGTGGGCGATGCGGGCCAACAC
Source organism: Bradyrhizobium sp. BR2003 (assembly GCF_009720285.1). NCBI lineage: Bacteria > Pseudomonadati > Pseudomonadota > Alphaproteobacteria > Hyphomicrobiales > Nitrobacteraceae > Bradyrhizobium > Bradyrhizobium sp. BR2003. Next base: position 9,223 of record NZ_SMYJ01000014.1, on the reverse strand, counting down.
GACGCGCCAGTTCAAGATCTTCAACGACGCGCGCGCAATTCTGGCAGGCGACGTGGCGCACCCGATCTACAGCGGCGAACTCGCCAGGCAGATCGGCGTGTCGGTGCGCACGCTGCATGACGCCGTCCAGCGCTACCGGGGTGTCAGCCTGCATCGCTATTTGCGGTTGCGCCGACTCTGGCTGGTGCGCCAGCAACTGCTTGCCGGTGCGCCTAGCGTCAAGACATGCGCGCTGGCCTACGGATTTTGGCACTTGAGCGATTTCTCGCGCAGCTATCGGTCGCAGTTCGGGGAAGCGCCGTCGGAGACGCTGGCCGCCTCGCGCCGTCCGGGCGTCACCCGCGCCGATCCGCCCCGCAGGCACGGTGAGTAACCATCGATCTGAACGGAATCTTAACGGCCGCCGACGAGCCTGTGGGTACGATTTCACCTGAGGCGGCCTGATGCATCCCCGGAGATTTGCGCGTGTTCGTCCGAGCGGATGCGTGTCCAGTGTGGTCAAGCTCCAGCTTGAACCGAAGGCGCCGCTGATCGAATGCCGGCTGGTGGACTATTCCGCCGGCGGGGCCTGCCTGGAATTTGCCAAGCCGATCCAGCTGCCCGAACGTTTCGAAATGTTTCACGGCAATACCCGGAAGCGTTGTCGGCGGGTCTGGAGCAGGGGCGTGCGGGTCGGCGTCTCGTTCTGAGGGCCTGAAGCGTACCGATCAATAGCCGTTCGGGCCGCGCCCTGCGCGACCCGATGGTTTGGCCCGATTGAAGTCTGTCCCGACGAGGGGTGAAAAGGCGTCGGCGATGGGCTCAGGCGCCGCTCTGGCACTTCTTCATGAACGAAGTTTTGGCCGCGCCGGCGAGCTTCTTGCCGTCGGAGCCGACCGCCTTGCTCTCGCAGGCATCCGTGGTGCACTTCTTCATGAACGAGGTCTTGGCCGCGCCGGCCAGCGGCTTGCCGTCCTTGCCGACCGCTTTCGTCTCGCAGGAGGCGTCCTGTGCAAATGCCGAACCGGCGGCAAAGGTCGCGATCACGGCCGCCAAGAAAATCCGCTTCATCTGGGTTCTCCCTAAACCAAACCAGTGGCCGGATTGGATACGGGATTCTTGACCCGATCAAGTTCCCATGGCCGATTTTGTCGATAAAATACCCCGATCAGATCAAGGAAATTTCCGCGTGCAGCGCGGAACAAAATCGGGGAAGCGCGGAATGGATTTCGAGACGCTGGTACAGACACGCAAAAGCGTCCGCGGGTTCAAGAAGCAGCCGGTGTCGCGGGCAACGGTCGAGGAGATCATCGAGGTGGCCAAACGTGCACCGTCCTCGATGAACACCCAGCCCTGGCACGTCCACGTCCTGACCGGGGCGCCGCTGGAGGAAGTGCGCCGCCGCAACATGGAAGAGATGGTCGCCGGCGCCAAGGTGAAGCGCGACATCGTCAGCCATGGCGAGTACCAGGGCGTGCACCGCGGCCGCCAGGTCGACATCGCCAAGAAGCTGTTCGGCGCGATGGGGATCGCCCGCGACGACAAGCCGATGCGGCAGGATTGGGTGCTGCGCGGCTTCCGCCAGTTCGATGCTCCGGTGTCGCTGGTCCTGACCTACGACCGGATCCTCGATCCCGGCGCGGTCTGCCATTTCGATCTCGGCGCGCTCTGCTACGGCATCGTGCTGGCGGCCTGGGATCGCGGCCTTGGCAGCGTGATCAACGGCCAGGGCATCATGCGCTCCGACATCGTGCGCGAGGTCGCCGACATCCCGGAAGACGAGGTGATCATGACCTGCGTCGCGATGGGCTATCCGGACGACAGCTTTGCCGCCAATGCGGTGCGCTCCGACCGCGAGGCCAACGACGATTTTGTCCGCTACGTCGGCTTTGCCGATTAGCGCGGCGTCGATCGCTTGCTCAGGGACAACAACCTCGTGCGGCGCGATCGGCTGCGCGATGCACGGGCGCGTCCCGCGCATTGCGTACGCGCTGACCATGCTGCGGGATATTGAATTCCGCGCCGTGAAACCATCGCGCGAGCGTGAGCGCGGCTGAGCGTTTCCGCTATTCCCGCCGACAAGAAATGCGCTACTGGTTTTTGAAATCCAACAGCGTTAGGCGAGGAATTTCAGATGAGCGATGACGAACAGACAGCCATGATCCGCGAGACCGTCGCGAGATTCGTCGACCGCGAACTGATCCCGCTCGAGCCGCATTATCTGAAATCGAAGCTGCCCGGCAGCGGTCATCCCGAGCTCACGTCGGAACAGCGCAAGCGGCTGCGCGACGTCTCGAAAGAGCTCGGCCTCTGGGGCCTCGATGCGCCCGAGGATCTCGGTGGCCACGACCTGCCGACGCGCACGATGGCTGCGGTGCACGAAGAACTTGGCCGCAGCTGCGTGCCGTTCGTGCTGCCGCCGGACTCGCCGAACCTGCGCATGCTGCAGGCGGTCGGTACCGATGCGCAGAAGAAGAAATATCTGCAGCCCTATATCGAGGGCCGGATGGCATCGGCGATCGCGATCTCCGAGCCCGGCGCCGGCGGCGATCCCGCGGGCATGAAGACGCGCGCGGTGCTCGAAGGCGAACAGTGGGTGCTCAACGGCCGCAAGATCTGGATCAGCAATGCGCGCGCCGCCGACTTCATCATCGTGATGGCGCGGGTCGGCAACGATCAGCGCCAGGGCGGCATCACCTCCTTCATCGTCGAGAAGGGCACGGCGGGCTTCATCATCGAGCGCGAGATTCCGATGGTCGGCGGCGGCTCGACCTACGAGATCGTATTCGAGGATTGCCGCATCCCGAAGGATTCCGTGCTGGGCGAGGTCGGCAAGGGCTACGCGCCGATGCAGCTGCGGCTGCGCACGCGGCGGCTCGAGATGGGATCGACCTGCGTCGGCATCACCAAGCGTGCGCTCGACATGATGTGCGAGCACGCCAAACAGCGCGAGACGTTCGGCGTCAAGCTTGCCGAGCGCCAGGCGATCCAGTGGTGGATCGCCGACATCTCCACGCGCATGCATGCCTGCCGGTTGATGGTGCGGGAGGCCGCCGACAAGACCGACCGCGGCGAGGACATCCGCCACGAGGCCTCGATGATCAAGGTGTTCGCGACCGAGATGGCCTATGACGCCTGCGACCACGCCATGCAGACGCTCGGCGCGCTCGGCGTGACGCTGGAATTGCCGCTCAACGCGCTGTGGCAGAAGGCGCGCCTGATGCGGGTGTACGAAGGCCCGAGCGAGGTGCATCGCCAGGCGATTGCCCGCCGCGTGCTCGGGTTGCGCGGCGGCTAGACGGTTCGCCAGCGGTGACGGGCGGGGCCGTGGCCCGCCATCACCTCAGGCCGCCCGCACGTCGGACAGGAAGCGGTTGACCTGGCCGGCGAGGTCCTTGGACTGCGTCGAGAGCTGTTCGGCCGCGCCCAGCACCTGGTTCGCGGCGCCGCCGGTGTCGTCGGCGGCGCGCTGCACGCCGGAGATGTTGGAATTGACCTCCTGCGTGCCGCGCGCGGCTTCCTGAACGCTGCGCGAGATCTCCTTGGTCGCCGAGCCCTGTTCCTCGATCGCGGCGGCAATCGCGGTGCCGATCTGGTCGATCTCGGTGATGACGTCGATGACGCTGCGGATCGCCGTCACGGTCTCGTCGCTCGCGGTCTGGATCGCGGTGATCTGCTCGGAGATCTCCGTGGTTGCCTTCGCGGTCTGGCCGGCCAGCGACTTCACCTCGGACGCGACCACGGCAAAGCCGCGGCCGGCCTCGCCGGCGCGGGCCGCCTCGATGGTGGCATTGAGCGCGAGCAGGTTGGTCTGTGCCGCGATGCTCTGGATCAGCGTCACGACGTCGCCGATCTTCTGCGCCCCTTCGGCCAGCGAGCGCGCGGTGTCGCCGGTGCGCCGGGCATGGTCGACCGCGCGCGCGGCGATCTCGGTCGAGGTCGCGACCTGACGGGCGATCTCCGAGATCGAGGAGGTCAGCTCCTCGGTGGCGCTCGCCACCGTCTGCACGTTGGTCGAGGTCTGATCGGATGCCGCGGCCACGACGGCGGCCTGGCGGTTGGTGGCGGCGGCGGTGTCCGACATCGATTGCGCCGTCTCCTCCATCACCGAGGATGCCGCGGACAATCCGCCGACCAGCTCGGTGACCTTGGCTTCGAAGGTGCGGGTGAGGTCGTCGAGCACGCGGGCGCGGCGCATCTTGACGTCGTTCTCGGCTTCCTTCTCGGCAGCGAGGCGATCGGCTTCAATCTTGTTGTCCTTGAACACCTGCACGGCGGCGGCCATTGCGCCGATCTCGTCCTTGCGCGCGGCGCCCGGGATCGGCTCGGCGACTTCACCCGCGGCAAGGCGCGACATCCGGCCGGTGAGGGCGGCGATCGGGTTGAGGATGCGACGGCGGACCATGACGATCAAGCCGGCGCTGACGGCAACGACCGCGAGCAGCCCGATCAGCGCGACCACGAAGCTGAAGCGCGCCGACGAATAGGCGCTCGCAAGGCCTTGCTCGGCATTCTCGTAGAATGCGTCGCGCACGGTGATGATGGAGGCGAGGCCGATCTGGGATTCGGCATAATAAGCCTCGACGTCCTGCTCATACTTGCCGGAGATCGCGCCTTCCTTGGCGAGCTTCAGGGCCTTGCCGAAACGCTCGACATAGTCGGCCTGCATCTTGCCCAGCGCCGTCAGGACGTTGGCTGATGTCGCCGGATTGTTGCGCAACTCCTGCAGTGTCGAGAGGATCTGCTCGGTGCGGCCGGTGCTGCGGAACAGCTCCAGCTTTTCCTGTTCGGTCGCGACGCGCTTGGCGCCGACCAGCGCCTTGTGCAGGCTGGCATTGAGGCCGCCGGTGTCGCGCAGCGTCCAGGCGACATTGGCGTAGCTGGCCTGGCGGTAGGCGTTGCCGTCAAGGCCGGCGAGGCGGCGCACCTGCTCGTCGAGCAGCACGGTGACGCCGGCGTTGAGGACGGAGTTGTCGGCGACGATCTTGGTTGCCGCCGGGCGGCGGGCGTCGACCGGACCTGCGATCGCCTTCTCGATCGCGTCGCGGAGCGCGGCGAACTTGGCCTTCAGCGCATCGATCGCGCTCGCAACCGATTCGCCGTCGTCGAGCGAGCCGGGCAGCGTGGCGCGGACCTGATTGACCTTGGCAAGCGCGCCGTCGGTCAGCTTGCGCAGCTTGTCGAGATCGGCGATCTGCTTCTGGTCGATCGCGCCGGTGCTAAACAAGAGGTTGGTGGACATGCCGCGCTCGGAGTTCATGTAGCGCGGGATGTCGCCGACGGCGCGGACGATTTCGAGCCGGCTCTGCGCTGTCGAGACCTTGTCCATGGTCTGGTACTTGGTCACCGCGACATAGGCCGCCAGTCCGCCGCCGACCGCGGACAGTGAGACGATCGCGGCCGTCAGGAGAGTACCGATTTTCATGGGATGCGCGCCATTCTTGACGAGAGAGGGGAGGCCTCAACCGTAGCGGGCGTGCATTAAGCTTGGGTTTATGATGCGGGAGCCGCCGCAACGGTCCCGGCCGTTTGGTCCGAAAGTCGAAGGCGCCGCGTCGCCCGGCCGCGCGTGGCGGCAGGGCGTGACACGTCAGTGCTCGTCGTCGTCAGCGCCCTTGGTCGCGGGGCGGTGTTGGGTGGCGCCGTTCGAGCCCGCTTCGCCGCAGGGGAGCTGGTTCCAGGTGCCATCGGCGGCCTGCTGGTAGGCCTGGCAGCCGGACGAAGTAGTGGTGGTGGATTTTTCGTCGGCCTTCTGCCGCTCGGTGCTCTTCGCCAGCGCAGGCGTGGCAACGGCAGCGATGGCTGCGAGCGAGCCTGCGAAAACCAGCTTTGCGATCCGCATGTCGGTTCCTCCTTCTCGAAGCGAAAACATATCCAGAAAAGAAATCTGGCGATTTTTGGCCACGGCGAAGGGCCTGCGACGAATTGCTTAATGCCGGCGAAACGAGCCGGAAGGCCGGTTAACACTTGTGCGCGGCGGCGCGCCGCGCCGCAGGACGCTGCTGCCGCACCGTGCTAGGATCGACCTATCATGACCCACCGCATTCTCGTGTTCTACGGCTCCTATCGCTCGGATCGCATGGGCATCCGGCTGGCACACTTCGTCGTCGACGGCCTTCGTGCGCGCGGCAACGATGTCGAGTTGATCGATGCCAAGGGGGTCGGCCTGCCGATGCTCGACCGGATGTACAAGGAACATCCCAAGGGGCAGGCACCGGCCGTGCTCGAAACGCTCGCAGGAAAAATCCGCGACGCCGACGGCTTCCTGTTCGTCACCGGCGAGTACAATTGGGGCATCCAGCCCGGGCTGAAGAACCTGACCGACCATTTCCTCGAGGAATGGTTCTGGCGTCCCGCGGCGATCGCAAGCTATTCGGCCGGGCGGTTCGCCGGCGTCCGCGCCGCGACCGCCTGGCACGGCACGCTGTCCGAGATGGGCATGGTGGTGATATCGAGCACGATCGGTGCGGGGCCCATCGCGCAGACGCTGTCGGTCGAGGGTAAGCCGATCGGCGAGGGCGGCAAGGCGCTCGAACGCGCCTTTCCGCGCTTTGCCGACGATTTTTCCTGGTGGATCGAAGCCGCCAAGGCACAGCGGGCGCGCAAGGCGCCGCCTTACTGAGCGCAGGTCTACCAATCCGGGAGTCAGTGATCATGAGCATCTTCGCATCGCCGTTCGATCCCGCGCGCGAGACGGCCCTGGTGACCGGCGCGGGCAACGGCATCGGCCGCGCCATTGCGCAGGCCCTGGCCGGCGAAGGTGTGCGGACGGTGTTCGCCGATCTGCATGAGGACAGGGTTCTGGCGGCGATCAAGGCCGCGCCGCGTCCCGAGCTCGCGGTCGGCTGGGTCGGCGATCTCGCGCAGCGCGCGGCGTGCGACGCCCTGCTGGCGCATGCGCACGCCACGCTCGGGCAGGTGACCCATTTCGTTCACAGCGCTTCGCCGCCGCGCCGCGAAGCCGATCATGCGACGGCCGTCGATGAAGAGACCTGGCGGCAGATGCATGCGGTCAATCTCGATGCCGGCTTTCATCTGTCGCGCGAACTGGCGCGTAAGCTGATCGCATCGAAGACGCCGGGCTCGTTCCTGCTGCTCACCTCGCTGCATGCCGGCACGCCGCGTAACCTGCCACATTACTCGACCGCGAAGGCCGGCATGGCGATGCTGGTGAAGGAGCTTGCCAAGAGCTGGGGCCGCTATGGCATCCGCGTCAATGCGCTGGTGCCCGGCGCGATCGCGGCCGGCGGCTTCGTTGCCGATCCCGCGCTGGCAAAGCACATTCCGCTCGGACGGCTTGGCCAGGCGGACGATCTCGCGCCGATGGCGCTCGCCGTGCTCTCGCACAAGCTCTCCGGTTACGTCACCGGCGCATCGATCGTGGTCGACGGCGGCCTGTCGCTGACCAACTGGTTCGCGCCGCCGGAGCTCGATTGAAGATTGGAGCTTACTCCTTGGTCCTGATGTAGCCCGCAAGCCGCGTCTTCTGGTCCTGGCACCAGGTCGTCATGCTGCCGGCGCGGCGCTGATCGAGGTCGGTGGTCTGGGTTGCGATCGCGACTTCGGTCATCAGGTCGTCGGCCTGCTTCTCGCCCATCTTGCCGCCGGTATGCATGAAGGCGATCGCCTTGCGCACCTTCTCGGTGGTGCCGTCGGGCAGATGCATGTCCTGCGCCCGCTGCACGAGGTCCTGATAGACCAGATCGGTGCCGGGGCACTCGACCTTGGCGGCAAAGGCCTGCAGCACCATCGTGACATAGGCCGAGCGCGGATCGGCATGGGCCGGGGTTGCCGCGACAATCAGGCCGCCGATCAGCAGAGCGTAACGCATCAATTTCCTCCGGAGGTTTTGGACGTTTTTTGTGAGGCTAGCGTCCAAGGGAACCGAGTGCAACCGCCAGGACACACTCACGGAAAGAACCGATCAAACAGACGTGTTCCAACCTGCGCTGCCACGATTTCAGCACGATTTCGGCAGCATGTGGCACAAGTTGACGCAGGGGAGAATGATCGTGTCAAAGTTGGGGCTTGCTGCGGTGCTGGTGGGATCGCTTGCGCTTGGCGGCTGCATGCAGGCGACGCTGTCGCCGGCGACGGATGTCGCGATGACGCCGCGCGATCGGCAATTGCTGGCGCATCCGCCCTATGCGGACGCCAAGATCCCGCAGCAGTTCCAGCGGCACATTGTCGAGTACACCCGTCGGGAGCAGCCGGGTTCGATCCTGGTCGATACCGACGCGCGCTACCTCTATTACGTGCTGCCCGGCGGCAAGGCGATCCGTTACGGCGTCGCCGTCGGCGAGGAGGCGATGGCCTTCTCCGGTGTTGCCACCGTCGGCCGCCTGGCCGAATGGCCGGACTGGGTTCCGACCCAGGATATCCAGGAGCGGCTCGGGCCGTATCCGAAGCGTGTCGCCGGTGGACCGGCCAATCCGCTCGGCGCCCGGGGCATCTACCTGTACCAGGGCAACAAGGACACGCTGTATCGCATCCATGGCACCAATCAGCCCGAATATATCGGGCAGGCGATCTCGTCGGGCTGCATTCGCATGACCAATGGCGACGTGATCGACCTCTATCAGCGGGTCAAGCCGGGCGCGACCGTGGTCGTGCTGCCGCCGGGACAGAGCGCGTAATTCGAATACGAAGCGCAGTGCGGCCGATCGCGTCATCGCGGTCGGCCGCACGCTTTTTACCGATCAGTCAGGCTTCAGCGCAGCGGCATCGGCGGCCGAACCACCGGGCCGCCGTCATCCGCGTCAACAACCGAGGACTGCTGCTGCACCGGCCGCGGTGCCGCAACCGCCTGCGGGGCGGCGGCGGGAGCCGGCAGCGGTGCTGCTGATGTGGGCGGCGGAGGCGGCGGGATGTAGGCCTGCGCCGGACGGCGCATCGGTGGCGGCGCAACGGCGGCATGCGGCGCCGCCTGTGGCGTGACCGCGGCGCGCGGGCGCGGCGGAGCGACCGGCCGCGGCTCGATGGCCCTGGTGTCGGTCTTCGCGACGCGCTGTGCCAACTGATCCTGGCTGGCCTTGAGCTGATCGATGCTGGTCTTCAGCTGCTCGATCTGCTGTCCCATCGACGCGAGATCGCGGGCCATCGATTGCAGCAACTGCGTCTGGTCGGGTGCCGTTGCAGGCGCCACCGGGACACTAGCTGCGACCGGAGCGGCCGCTGCGACCGGAGCGGCCGCGGCAGTCGGTGCTGCGGCGGGGGCGGGCGCGGCTGCGGCCGGTGCGGCCGC